>CAJMRD010000085.1 GCA_905215725.1 uncultured bacterium
GCCCCGCCCCCACCGACAAGATCATCCTGCTGGGCGGCCGCACCGGCCGCGATGGCATCGGTGGCGCCACCGGCTCCTCCAAGACCCAGAACACCGAGTCCATCGAGACCTCGGGTGCCGAGGTCCAGAAGGGCAACGCCCCGGTCGAGCGCAAGCTGCAGCGCCTGTTCCGCCGCGGCGATGCCTGCCGTCTGATCAAGCGCTGCAACGACTTTGGCGCCGGCGGCGTCTCGGTCGCCGTGGGCGAGCTTGCCGACGGCCTGTATGTCGACCTTGATACCGTGACCAAGAAGTACGACGGCCTGGACGGCACCGAGCTCGCTATCTCCGAGTCCCAGGAGCGTATGGCCTGCGCCGTCGCCGACGGTGACGTCGAGGAGTTCATGGGCTACGCCGCCGAGGAGAACCTCGAGGCGACCGTTATCGCCGAGGTTACCGCCGAGCCGCGCATGCGCATGGCCTGGAACGGCGTCGCCATCGTCGACCTATCCCGCGAGTTCCTCAACTCCAACGGCGCGCCCAAGCACCAGATCGCCCACGTATGCGCCCGCAGCGTGTGGCAGCCCAGCTGGGCCGGCACCACGCTCGCCGAGCGCATGACCTCGCTCGTCACCGACCTCAACGTCGCTTCCAACAAGGGCCTTTCCGAGCGCTTCGACTCCACCATCGGCGCCGCGACCGTGCTCATGCCCTTTGGTGGCAAGACGCAGCTCACCCCAAGCTCGGCCATGGTCGCCAAGTTCCCCGTGGACGGCGAGACCACCACGGCGAGCGCTATGGCATGGGGCTTCAACCCCTACCTGATGGAAGCCGACCAATTTGCGGGCGCCTACCTGTCCGTGGTCGAGTCCATCGCCAAGCTCGTTGCCGCCGGCTTTGAGCACAAGCGCGCCTACCTCTCCTTCCAGGAGTACTTCGAGCGTCTGCGCACCGAGGCCGAGCGCTGGGGCAAGCCCATGGCTGCCGTCCTGGGCGCCCTCATGGCCCAGGTCGACCTGGGTGCCGGCGCCATCGGCGGCAAGGACTCCATGAGCGGCTCGTTTGAGGACGAGGCCGGCGAGCTCAACGTTCCGCCGACCCTGATCAGCTTCGCCGTCGCCGTGGGCAGGGCCGCCCGTGCCGTCTCGCCTGAGTTCAAGGGCCTCACGCACCGCGTCGTCCGCATCGCCCCCGCTACCTATGGCGAGGACTACCGTCCCGACGCCCAGCAGCTGCTCGCCGCGTTTGACGCCGTCGAGGCGCTCACTGCTACCGGCAACGCCCTGGCCATCTCCACGCCCGGCTACGGCTGCGGCGCCGAGAGCCTCTTTAAGATGTGCGTCGGTAACCAGATCGGCATCGAGCTTGCCGAGGATGTAGACGTAGAGAGCCTCTTCACCCCGCTCTACGGCAGCTTTATCGTCGAGCTCGCCGAGGATGCCGAGCTGCCCGAGGTCGCCGACGGCGTTGTCGTCGAGCCCCTGGGCACCACCGTCGAGGGCTATGTCATCGACACCGGCTCCGAGGTCATCGAGCTCTCCGAGCTCCAGGAGGCCTGGGAGAGCGGCATCGAGGGCGTCTTCGCCTACCGCAGCGCCGGCGAGACCCCCGAGGTCGAGACCATCGACTTCCGCGCCAAGGACATCCACGTGTACAGCGGCGCCAAAATCGCCCGTCCGCGCGTGATCATCCCCGTGTTCCCCGGCAACAACTGTGAGTACGACAGCGCACGTGCCTTCCGCGCAGCCGGTGCCGAAGCCGACACCTTCGTGATCAACAACCTCACGCCCGAGGCCGTCGCCGAGAGCACCCACGAGCTCGCCCGTCGTATTCGCCAGAGCCAGATCGTCATGATCCCCGGCGGCTTCTCGGGCGGCGACGAGCCCGATGGCTCCGCCAAGTTCATCACGGCGTTCTTCCGCGCTCCCGAGGTCACCGAGGCAGTTCGCGACCTGCTCAAGGCCCGCGACGGCCTGATGCTGGGCATCTGCAACGGCTTCCAGGCCCTGGTCAAGCTCGGCCTGGTGCCCTATGGCGACATCGTCGACGCCACGCCCGATGCGCCCACGTTGACGTTCAACACCATCGGTCGTCATCAGAGCCGTCTGGTACGCACCCGCATCTCGTCCAACCTGTCCCCGTGGCTGTCGCAGTGCAGCCTGGACGATCCCTACACCGTCGCCATCAGCCACGGCGAGGGCCGCTTTGTCGCCAACGACGAAGTGCTCACCCAGCTGATCGCCAACGGCCAGGTCGCCACGCAGTACGTGGGCGAGAACGGCAAGCCCAGTATGGATCTCTCCGTCAACCCCAACGGCTCCGCACTCGCCATCGAGGGCATCACGAGCCCCGACGGCCGCGTCCTGGGCAAGATGGGCCATGCCGAGCGTCGCGGCGACAACCTGTACCGTAACGTGCCCGAGCATGTCCCCGGCGATAAGTTCATGCCGATCTTTGAGAGCGGCGTGGCCTACTTCGCCTAAACCTTTCCCATCGGGTACAATCCCTTCGGGTAACAACACCCGCCACCGACACACCCGGTGGCGGGTTCTTTTTTGCTTCGCGCATACAGGAAGGACATCATGGAAAGCCGCAAGCCGTATCTCGCCACCCTGCCCGGACTTATCCTGGGCTGTCTTGTTTGCTGTGCGCTCTGGGGGTCGGCTTTCCCCTGCATCAAGATCGGCTACGCACTCTTTGGTATCCCGGCGCACGATGCCGCTTCGCAGCTGCTCTTTGCAGGTTTACGCTTTACGCTTGCCGGCGCCCTGGTTATCGTTGGGATGAGCGCGGCCCAACGCCGCCCCCTCATACCGCAAGCGCGCGACATCAAGCCCATCTTTGTCTTGTCGCTCTTCCAGACTATCGGGCAGTATTTCTTTTTCTATCTGGGCCTCTCGCGCGCCAGCGCCATGTCGAGCTCCATCATCGAGGCCAGCGCCAACTTCCTCGCAATCCTCTTTGCCGCCCTGGCATTTCACACCGAGAAGCTCAATACGGCCAAGGTGCTTGGCTGCGTGTTGGGCTTTGCCGGCGTCGCGCTTGTCAACCTTTCGGGCGCAGATGGCACCTTTGGCTTCACGCTCGATGGCGAGGGCTTTATCCTAGCCTCCACTGTCGCGGGCGCTCTTTCGACCTGCCTGATCGGCATCTTCTCGCGCAAGCACGACGGTGTTTTGCTTGCCGGCTGGCAGTTTTTAGTCGGCGGCCTGGTCCTCACCGCCATCGGCTTTTTAATGGGCGGCACGTTGTCCCCCACCGAAGTCGCCCCCGCCATCGCGCTCATCATCTACATGGCGCTTATCTCCGCCGTCGCGTACTCGCTGTGGTCCTGCCTGCTCGCCGTCAACCCCGTCAGCCGCGTGTCGGTCTTTGGCTTTATGAACCCGGTCTTTGGCGTGCTGTTGAGCGCACTGCTGCTCGGCGAGGGCGCTGGCACGAGCCCCGTTACCGTCATCGTTGCCCTGTTGTTGGTCTGCGGCGGCATCATCATCGTCAACAAACCCAAAAAAGCCTAGCGAGCTCACCTTTTTAGGGAGGGCGTTTGCACACTTTAGCTTAATGGAATACATCGATGAGCTGAGGGCCGCCACGCACGCAAGCGTGCGACCCTTTTCCTAGCGTATCTGGATGCCGGCTTTCTTTTTCTCGGCCTTGACGCGGTAGAGCTCCGCATCGGCAGCGCGAAGTAAGTCTTGCCAGGTATCAACACTATCGCCGACCCGCGCGCAACCGATGGACATCCGCAATGCATACGGCACCTCGGCATGCGCGAGCTCGTCGTTGATTGTCGCGCACAGATGCATGATATCCTGTTCCGCCGCTGCCTTTTGGAGCACCACGAACTCATCGCCACCATAACGCGCGATAAAGCCACCAGACGCCGAGCAGACCTCTTTGAGCGCAGCGGATATTACCTGAAGAGCATGGTCGCCCTCCACATGTCCATAGCGATCGTTAATCTGCTTAAAGCCGTCAGCGTCCATCATAAGCAGATATACATCTTCGGCCTGATCCACATTTGAAAAGAGCGACAGCATATAGGTCTCAAAACGGTTGCGGTTGTTGAGTCCAGTCAACGGGTCAGTCGAGATCAGTTGCTCCTGGCAGATGATATAGAGCAGCAACATGCTAATCATTATGCCGACACAAAGGCCAGGCACCGAGTATACGATCTGAAAGGTACCGCCCACCAGGGCCGGAATGGCGAAAAATGCCAAGGTTCGATAGATAGCCTTCGTCTGCAGGCTCTCGACCCTACGAGATTGCACAAACGCATGCAGGGACGTATGTATAACGTAACAGTAGCTGACAATGGGCTGGATCATATAGGCAAAGCCGCGACGATACACGCCCTGCGAATCGATATAGAACAAGGCGTGCGTCCAGTAACTGGTAAAAGCCAGCACGACCACCAGAGCCGTAGGCAACGTTACAAGCACCACCCTATAGCGCGAGGTCACAAGGCGAGAGCCCTGCATCGTCTCGGAATAGATAAACCAAATGAGACACGCGATGGCAAAGAGCGAAAACGAAACCGCGTTGGAAATCCAGTTGGCAGCAATACCCAACGTGCCGTCCGCACCATCCGAAAGCGTCCAGATCATATCGAATAATATGTACGCGGCAGAGGTGTAGCCAAGCATGCTAAACAATAGCTGCAGGGTGCTCGAGAACAAAGAGCGTCGACTTCGCGCGGCAAGCCCGATAAGAACAATCATGCATAGCAGGAATATCTCAATCTTGAGTGCCTTAACCACTAGACGCCATCCCTTCAATATCCGAATGGTCAGAATCGCCCAATTCGAATCAGGGCAATAAACACCCCTTTACTCCGCAGGGGTAAAGGGAATCATAGCAAAGCGCCCGAACATCACTGCAAAACAGTTTCTGTTCGGGCGCTCGGACGGCGCGAATTGCACGCCGGAATCAATTATCGGTAACGGCCGTTACTCGCCGTCGATGTCGGTCGCGACGGCCTCCTCGATGGCCTCGGCACCGGCAGGCGACAGGTCCTCCTTGCCCTGGCAGAACTTCTTGTCGACCCAGCCGGTCAGAATCGGAGCCATGATTGCCGTGATGATAACGGCAGTGGCGATCTGGGCGTACGCGGTGGGCGCAAGCTCGGCGTAGCGCGGCGCGACCTCGGCGAGAGCAACCGGCGTGGTCATAGCCGTGCCGGCGATGGTGGAGCAAGCCACAGCAGCCTTGCCGTTACCACCGCACAGGCGCTCGAACGCAAAGGTGATGGGACCGACGACAAACAGCGTGACAAGGCCCAGCAAGATGCCGGAAATACCGCCGGTGATAAAGCTCGACAGGCTCATGGACGCACCGAGCTGAAATCCGATGACGGCAATCGCGGGATTGGCACCGGGAACCAGCAGGTTCTTGATAAACGGGAACAGGTTGCCCAGAACCATGCCGATAACGAGCGGCAAAATGGAGCCGATGATGGTACCGACAGGGATGTTGGCAAGGCCGGAAACACCGAGGATGATCATGGTGACGGCAGGGCCGGCCGTAAAGAACAGGATACCGACGGCGCCCTGCTCGGACTCATTGCCGAACTCGCCCATGATGCCCGTATAAAGCGCCATGTTGCAAAACGTGATGCCGCCGATAATAGACACGGAGCTCAGGCCCAGGAAGTTGTCGTTAAAGAAATATGCCACACCCAAGCCAAGGGCGGCCGCAACAACAAGCTTGGGAATCAGCACGACGATGCCGGTCTTGATGGCGCCCGGCGTGGACTTAAAGCTGATGCCGGCGCCCACAAACAGCAGGATCGCGGCAACGATGGTATTGGAGCCACCGCGGCAGGCAGCCGTAAAGAAGCCGCCGATCTCAAAAACCTGCGGGCAGAAGGTGTTGAGTAAAAGACCGACGATCATCGGATAGATCATGATGTCGCCCGGGATGCGCGGGACCCTGAATTTCTTTTGCTCGTTGGCGGTTGCTTCCTGTGCCATGAAACCCCCATTTCCGCTGACGGGGTACAAAAGCCCACGTCACGCTTTGCTACAGTAAAGTTTGACCATGGTACCAGAAGAAATAGACCAGCTCGGTGAAAAATTCGACAAGTTGGGATGGAACGAGATTCGGCGCCCGCGACGCCACCCCTATATAAGGCTCAAGACGATATAGAGTACGATGCCCGAGACGCAGCACCACAGCATCGATTTTGTCTTGACCGCCACGACCACGACGCCGGCGGCCGCAATCCAGGGAACCAAGGCAGGCCAGAGCCCCGCGTCGAACGCGCCGGGACTCACCAAGTCGTTGGCGACCAGCGCGGCAAAGGCAGCGGGCGGGATATAGCCCAGGGCCTCGGTAATGCGGGGCGACAGGGTCCGCCCGCGCAAGGCGAACGCCGGCGCGATGCGAAAGAACGCGATAGCAGCCCACGACGACAGCCACAAAACCAAGAACTCGTTAACGGGCATCGCGGGCACCTCTTCCGTCAAATACAGCATCGCACGCCAGCGCAATGGCAATGCCGACCACGACGCTTGCCGGCACGGCAATATTCGCGAGGCCCAAGAACTTGCATACGGCGACGGACACCGCGCCCGAAACCGCCGCGACAACGTTACCGCGCGACAGCCGCTGCGAAAAGAGCAGGCAGATAAAGAGCGAGGTGCAGACAAAGGCTGCAATGGCGGTGGGAACATCGACAACGGCGCCGACGATGGCGCCCATCGTACACGAAACGCCCCATGTTGCGATGAGGATTACGTTGAGCACAAAGGACTCGCGCGGGCCCCAATCCTCCCCTTCAACCAACTTGGCAAGCGAGATGCCATATGCCTCCTCGGTAAGTGTCGCGGCAACAGCCAGCGTCTGACGCTTCGAGGCACCCCTCAGATGCGGTGCGATCGATGCCGAGTAAAGCGCAAAGCGCGAGGAGATTGCGGCGACGCTCGCGACGATCGATGCTGCAGGCACACCCGCCAGCCACAGGTTGCAGATCATAAACTGGCCGCTGCCCGTCACAAACGTACTGCTTAGAGCAAAGACCATCCAGGGCTCCATTCCCGTCTGCCCCATGATCATTCCGCACGGCGCGCCTATTGCAACATAGGTAAGCATCACTGGCCAGACGGTTCTAACGATTTTGAGCACCATACGCTTCTCATCCTGACAAGGTCTCCGAGCCGCATGTAGCGACACGGCAGAATCATCATCCGGCAGCAACCGAGTTCACCTACAATTGCCACCGGATCGAAAGACACAACTTTTTAGGAAGTCATTATGACAGCTATCGATCGAGACCGGGCGCGCGCGGCCTTCAAAAGCTACACCGATGCCTACGACGCCACCAACCCACGCATCGCGCTCAAAATCGAGCATACGTACCACGTGGCCGAGGCATGCGATGCCGTAGCGCGCGAGCAGGGCTGGTCGTCAGAAGATATTGACCTGGCATGGCTTTGCGGCCTGCTACACGATATGGGCCGCTTTGAGCAGCTGCGACGCTGGGACACCTTTAAGGACGCCGAGAGCATGAGCCATGCGGCGCTGGGCATCGAGGTCCTCTTTGGCGAGAATCCCGCCGATGCACCCGCCGTAACGAGCATCCGCGACTTTATCGATGACCCGGCAGAAGATGAGCTCATCCGAGCGAGCATTGCCTATCACAGCGATTTCCGTCTACCCGCGCAGCTCGACGAGCGCACGCGGAGCTTCTGCGATATCGTGCGCGATGGCGACAAGATCGACATTATGCGCACCATCGCCGACAGCACTGTCGACACTATCCTCAAGGTGGACGAGAAGACGTTTCTCGGCAGCCGTTTCTCGTCGCCGACACTTGCCGCCTTTGACGAGCACCGCTGCGTCGCACGCGATGAGCGCGATGAGCCCGCCGACTTCTTGGTGGGGCTTATCTGCTTTATGTTTGAGCTCGTCTATCCAGCAAGCCGCGCGCTGGCGCGCGAACAGGGCGATATCCACCGCCTGCTCGACGCGCCCTTTGGCATTACGCGGCCCTTTACCGACCCCGCCACGCAGGCGACTTGGAGCCGCCTAAAGGACGAGATGCGCGACTGGCTGGCGCGCGCCTAGCGCTCAAGCTGGGCCAGCAGCTCCTCGACGACCTCGACGGCGTCCCCAACAACCTTGTACTGGGCAGCACCAAAGATGGGGGCATCCGGGTCCTCGTTGATGGCGATGATGCACTCCGCCCCACCGATGCCGGCAAGATGTTGGATGGCGCCCGAAACACCGATACTCACGAGAAGCCTGGGCGAAACCGATACGCCCGTCTGGCCAATCTGGTGGCGATACTCCAGCCAACCCGCCTCCACGACGGGACGCGTGCAACCAAGCTCGGCACCCAGAGCCTCGGCGAGCCTTCGCATCAACGGCAGGTTTTTCTTGGAACCAATGCCGCGACCCACCACGACCAGGCGCTCGGCATTGGCGATCGAGGGCTGCTGTCCCCACTCCTCGGCGGGAATCGAGATCTCGACACGAGCCTTAGCATCATCCGCAAGCGATATCTGGGTGATCGTGCCAGAGCGGCCGTAGTCGAAGTCGGGAGCCTTAAAGATACCGGGGCGCACCGTTGCCATCTGCGGACGGTGGTTGGGGCAAATGATGGTGGCCATCAGGTTGCCGCCAAACGCCGGACGCGTCTGTTGCAGCAGTCCCGTCTCTGTATCCATCGAAAGTACGGTGCAGTCAGCCGTAAGGCCCGTCTGCAAACGCACGGCAACGCCGGGTGCCAGTTCGCGACCAAAAGCGGTCGCACCGTATAGGATGGCCTCGGGTTTGCGTTCGGCTACCAAATCGCAGATCAAGCGGGCGTAGACCTCCGCATCGTTTTGGCGCAGGCGCTCGTCGCGACAGGCCAGGACTTCGTCGGCGCCCGCGCAAACCAGATGCTCCAGGTCCCCGAGCGAGCCCTCGGGGCTCATGCCGACCAGTGCCACCAGACAGCAGCCGCGAGCATCGGCAAGCTCGCGCCCCTTGCCCATAAGCTCATAGGCAACGGGAGTCACCGTATCGTGCTCGTCGGTCTGCGCGAATACCCAAATGTCTCGATATGCATCAAGGTCCACCGCACCAGCGGCCTCGTCACGCTCGATCGAGATAGCGTTGACAGGGCAGGCGTCGACGCACCCACCGCATAGGATGCAGCCGTCGGTTACGCGGGCGCATCGGCTGGGTCGCTCGCCTTC
>CAJMRD010000086.1 GCA_905215725.1 uncultured bacterium
CCACGCGCAGCTGCCACTTGACCAAGTCGGTATCGGTCACAAACTCTGTAACCGGATGCTCCACCTGCAAGCGCGTGTTCATTTCCATAAAGTAGAAATTGCCGTCGTCCGAATACAGAAACTCGATGGTACCGGCTCCTTCGTAGCCGACGGCACGAGCCAGGTCACGCGCTGCCTTGTGCATGCGAGCACGAATGTCGTTGTGTCCGTCGAGGCACGGCGCGGGACTCTCTTCGATCAGCTTTTGGTTGCGACGCTGCACCGAGCACTCGCGCTCGCCGAGCGAAAATACATGGCCCTGCTTATCGGCCATAATCTGCACCTCAACGTGGTGCGCCGGCGCGACGAACTTCTCCATGTAGCACTCGCCGTCGCCAAAAACGGCCTCGCCCTCGGCACGCGCCTCGATGAACGCCTTTGCCGCATCTTCCACGCGCTCGACCTTGCGAATGCCGCGACCGCCGCCACCTGCACGCGCCTTGATGAGCACGGGACAGCCAATGCGCTCGGCCTCGGCCGTCGCCTCCTCGGGACTTTTGAGCAAATCGCAGCCCGGCACGATGGGCACGCCCGCCGCGGCAGCCGTTCGGCGTGCGGCGTCCTTGTCGCCCATGCTGTCGATCACCTCGGCCGAAGGACCGACAAAAGCCAGGCCATACTTGTCGCAGTCGCGTACAAAGCTCGCCTTCTCGGAAAAGAAGCCATAGCCGGGATGAATTGCCTTAGCTCCCGACTTTACGGCACAGGTGAGCACAGCATCGTCGTTGAGGTAGCTCTCGGCAAGACGCGGACCGCCGATGCAATACGCCTCGTCGGCAAGCTGCACGTGCAGCGCGTCCGCATCGGCCGTGGAATAAACGGCGACGGTCTTGATGCCCATATCGCGGCACGCGCGGATAACACGGACCGCGACTTCGCCGCGGTTGGCGATGAGCACTTTGTCGAACATGAAGCCTTCCTTAACTTTCGTGCATGAGTGCAAAAGACATGTCGGCGCGGCAACAGACCTCACCGTTGACGCTTGCAGTACCCGTCGCAAAGCGGAACGGCCCGCGCGCACGCGTGATGGAGCACACCAGATCCACCGCATCGCCCGGGCGCACCGGACGCTTAAAGCGCACCTTGTCCAGACTCGTGTAGAACGGCGTCGCGCCGCGCGCCTCCTCATCGCCCATCAGCAACACGCAGCAGTTTTGGGCGAGCATCTCGCACTGGATCACGCCGGGGACCACCGGGTTTCCCGGAAAATGCCCCTGCAAAAAGTATTCGTCGCCCGTAATCGTGATCTTGCCGTGGGCCTCGTCGCCCACCAGCTCGGCTTCGTCGAGCAAAAGCATCGGCTCGCGATGCGGTAACAGCTTCTTGAGCTCTTCTTTGTTCATGGATATCACCTATCCGATCCTCATGAGGCAGCTGCCAAACTCCACGAGGTCGCCGTCGGCCACGCAGATCTCGAGCACCTCGCCGTCTGCCTCGGCCGTCACCTCGTTGAGAACCTTCATGGCCTCGATAATGCAGAGGGTCTCGCCGGCCTTGACCTTGGAGCCCACGTGCACAAACGGCTCGTCGCCCGGCGCCGGGGCAGCATAGAAAACGCCGACCATGGGAGCGGTCACCTCGGTGCCCTTGGGCTCCGGTGCGGCGGCAGGTGTCTGCGCGGCGGGCTCCGGTGCGGTAGGCGCGACTGTGGGAGCTGCAACTGGAGCGGCCATAGCGCTCGGCATGGGCATGGGCACGGCAACCGGCTGTGCGGCGCTCGCGCGCTCGAGTTCGACCGCGGTGCCATCGGGCTCCTCAACGCGCACGCGCGTGAGGCCGCGGTCCTCCATAACATCGGCTATCTCGGCAAGTCTTTTGGAATCCATGCTCTAGCTCCTCGTATATCTACGCAGCGCGATGGCGGCGTTGTGCCCGCCAAAGCCTAGGTTGGTCGAAAGCGCCCAGGTAAGGTCGGCGCGAACTGCGCGATTGGGCGTGTAGTCAAGATCGCAGGCGGGATCGGGCGTGCGGTAGTTAATGGTCGGCGGCACCACGCCCTGCTCGAGCGCCATGGCGCAGGCCATGACCTCGATGGCGCCCGTGGCACCGATCATGTGGCCGGTCATCGACTTAGTCGACGAAACGTGCGCGGCGCGCGCCGCGTCCTCGCCGAGCGCACGCTTAATGCCCGCCGTCTCGGACGAATCGTTGAGCTTGGTCGATGTGCCGTGAGCATTGATGTAGAGACCCTCGGAAGGCTTAACGTCGCCCTCGGCCACCGCCAGCGATATCGCACGGGCGATGCCGGCAGCCTCGGGATCGGGGCTCGTGATGTGATAGGCATCATCGGTGTTGCCGTAACCCACGACCTCGGCATATATGTGCGCCCCGCGAGCCAGCGCGTGTTCCATGCTCTCGAGCACCAGCACGCAGGCGCCCTCGCCCATCACAAAGCCGTCGCGGTCTGCATCGAACGGGCGGCAAGCCGTCGCGGGATCGGGGTTGGTGGTCAATGCGCGGCAGGACGTAAAGCCCGCAACGGCATCGGGGATAATTGCGGCCTCGGCGCCGCCGGCCAGGATTGCATCGGCATAGCCATGCTTGATGGCGCGGAACGCCTCGCCCACGGCATGGGCCGAGGTCGCACAGGCGGTCACCACGGGCAGGGTCGGGCCCTTTGCCTTGTGGCGGATCGCGATATTGCCCGAAGCCATATTGGGGATCATCATCGCGATCATATAGGGCGATGCGCGGCGGGGCCCGCGGTCGGCAATCGTGTGGACGTTGTCGACGAGTGTCTGCATGCCGCCCACGCCCGAACCCACGTAGACGCCCAGGCGCTCGCGATCGATGGCACCCTCGACATCAAAGCCCGCATCGTGCATGGCCTCGTCCGACGCTGCCAGGGCAAACTGAACGCAGGGGTCCAGGTGCTTGGCGTCACGCTTGCCAAAGTACTCGTTGCCGTCAAAACCCTTGACCTCGGCCGCCACCTTAACGGCAAACGCATCGGTATCGAAGTGCGTGATCGGGCCGATGCCGCACGTGCCGGCGCACATGGCCGCCCAGGTAGCAAGCGCCGTGTTACCGAGCGGCGATACGGCACCGATACCGGTGATTGCAACTCTCTGTTCCATCATGGTCTCCTCATCCAAGCCGTTGTTCGGCCCTGGTTTCTACATCGCCATTCCGCCGTCGACGCGTATGACTTCGCCCGTAATGTAAGCGGCGGCATCACTCGCCAAAAAGCGCACCACGCCGGCCACCTCTTCGGGCTGCGCCATACGCTTAAGGGGAATCTGCTCCTCGGTTACCGTACGCACCTTCTCCGAGAGCTTTGCCGTCATATCGGTCTCGACAAACCCGGGGGCGACCGCGTTCACTCGTACGCCGCGGGGCGCAAGCTCGCGCGCCACCGCCTTGGTAAGCCCTATCACGCCCGCCTTGGAGGCGGCGTAGCTGGCCTGCCCGGCATTGCCCATCAGGCCCACAACCGAGCTCATGTTGATGATGCAACCGCCGCGCTGGCGCATAAAGGTCTTGGTGAGCGCACGCGTCGTGTTAAACGTTCCTTTAAGATTGACATCGAGCACGCGATCGAAGGCGTCATCGCCCATGCGCATGAGCAGGCCATCGCGGGTGATGCCAGCGTTGTTGACGAGCGCCCAAATGGAGCCAAAGTCGTTGAGGACCGCTTCCACGCACGCGTTGACGGCAGCGGGGTCGGCCACGTCACATTGATATGAGCGCGCCGTGGCACCAGCCGCCTCGCAGGCGTCGCACGTCTCGCGCGCCGCATCGACGCTGCCGGCATAGACGACGGCGATATCGTAGCCATCCTCCGCCAGACCGATAGCGCAGGCGCGGCCGATACCCCGCGAGCCGCCCGTGACCAGTGCCACGCGACGTGAGTCGTTGCGCTCGAGCGCGCCATTGTTCAAGTTGCCCATGTCATTCCTTTCGGGTTACAGCCCTGTGGACTATGCGAGCTCGTCGGCAATAGCTGCGACCTGCTCGGCCGTCTCGCACGAATACACACGAACGTCGCTCAACGTACGCTTGATCAGGCCGGACAGCGTTTTGCCGGGGCCGACCTCAATAAATGTGTCGATGCCTTGATCCTGCAGAGCATGCAGCGTATCGACCCAGCGCACGGCATTGCTCACCTGATTGGCCAAGACATCCGATGCCGTCTGGGGGTCCGCCGGATAGGGCGCCGCTGTCATATTTGCCAAAACAGGAATGAGCAACGGGGACGGCGCGTGACCGGCCTCAATATATGCGGCAAGGCCACAGGTCGCCTCGGCCATATAGGGGCTATGAAATGCACCCGACACCGCGACCTTCATGGCGCGGCCGCCAGCCTCTTTTACTAGGACGTCGAGGGTCTGCAGCGCATCGGGCGCTCCGGCCACAACCGTCTGCTGGGGACTGTTGTAGTTGACCGGCCAGCAGTCCTCGCCGGCCTGCGCAGCCAGGTTCTCGACTTGCGCAGCATCAAGTTTGATGACGGCGCGCATGCCGCCAGGGTGACGCTCGGCCGCCGTGGCCATCAATGCCGCGCGCTCACACACGAGCTCAAAACCCGCTCGCGTATCGAATGCCCCCGCAAAGCTGAGTGCAGCGACCTCGCCCAGCGAGAATCCCGCACAGGCGGCAGGCACCACGCCGCGCTCGCGCAGGGCGACGGCGACAGCCAAGTCGTGCACGAACACGCAAGGCTGCGTGTTCTCGGTCTGCGAGAGCTCCTCCTTGGAGGCGCTCCGGCACTGCTCGCTCGTCCCCGGGCGCACCTCGTCGGCAATGGTGAACACCTCGGCGGCCGCCGGCGATGTCTCGATCAGGTCGACGCCCATCGCGGGGTGTTGGGCACCCTGGCCGGCAAACAGAAACGCTACGCTACCCATGCGGACGCACCCTTCAGGACGCGCTCGGCGCCATCGACCAGATCGTCAACGATTTCGCGTGCGCTCTGGCGCTCGCTAACCATGCCGGCAATCTGTCCACACAAAAACGAACCCTCTTCGTAGTTGCCGTCCTTGGCGGCCTTACGCAGCGCACCGGTTCCCATAGCACCGAGCTCCTCGGCACTCGCGCCGGAACCCTCGCTCTTGGCATAGGCGTTGGTGAAGGGGCTCTTGAGGGCGCGCACTGGATGTCCCGTCGAGCGACCGGTCGCACGCGTTGAAGTGTCGTTGGCCTTCAGGACCATCTCTTTGTACTGCTCCGAGACGGTGCACTCGTCTGCGACCAGAAAGCGCGTACCCACTTGCACGCCTTCGGCGCCCAGCATAAAGGCGGCCGCCACGCCGCGGCCGTCGGCAATACCGCCGGCGGCCACGACGGGAATGTCAACCGCATCGACGACCTGCGGCACCAGTGCCATCGTCGAGGTCTCGCCAATATGGCCGCCCGATTCGGTGCCCTCGGCAACAACCGCTGTGGCTCCACGACGCGCCACGAGACGGGCGAGCGCCACCGAAGCCACAACGGGGATGACCTTGATGCCCGCATCGTTCCAAGCTTTCATGTACTTGGTGGGATTACCGGCACCAGTCACCACAACGGGCACCTGCTCATCGATCACAACCTGTGCAACCTCGTCGGCAAACGGGCTCATGAGCATGACGTTGACGCCAAAGGGCTTATCCGTCTTGGCGCGCAGCTCATGAATCTGGTCGCGAAGCCAGTTGGCGTCGGCGTTCATGGCCGCGATGATGCCTAAGCCACCCGCCTCGGACACTGCGGACGCCAGCGAGGCATCGGCAATCCAGGCCATACCGCCCTGGAACACGGGCTTTTCGATGCCGAGCAGATCGCAGAGAGGAGTCTTGAGCATCTCTACTTCTCCAATGCCGCCTCGACCGTATCGGCGAACTCGCCGACCGTCTTGGGATTCTCCTCGGTATCGAGCTGGATGCCAAACTCGTCCTCGACGGCAACGAGGATCTCGACGGTGCCCAGGCTGTCGAGACCAATCTCCTCGAGCGTGGACTCGGGCTTCATCTCGACATCGTCAAGACCGGCGGTCTCGCGGATAACGTCGCAAACGCGCTCGAAGGTCTTCTGATCTGCCATGGTAGTTCTCCTTTGGTTGTGCCCTAGGGCGTTTTTATTTCCTATGTGCGACTACTTCCAACGAAGCAGATAGCCACCTATATCCAGACCGGCGCCGAATCCAACGAGGGCGATGGTGTCGTCCTCATTCAGTGCGTCGGTACGTGCCAGCCGGTCAAGCGCAAAGGGAATGCAGGCGCTCGAAATGTTGCCGGTCTCGCGTAGCGTTCGAACCACGCGCTCGTCTGGCACGCCGAGACGCTTGACCGCCTGACTCAGGATTCGTTCGTTAGCCTGATGGAATACAAAATGATCGATGTCTTCGACCGAAATGCCCGCATCGCTCGCAAGCTTATGGACCGTGTCGCAGATGGCGTTGACGCCGAACTTGAACACGCGGCGACCATTCATGGACAGCACGCTCGCGCTATCTGCGGAGTCCTTAAACGGCGAGGTGCCGACCAGACCGGGAACGCGCAACGTCTCGACGTCGGGCGCCGTCGAAAGCTCAACGGCAAGGGGGTTGTCTCCCCCAGCCCCTATCACTGCAGCGCCCGCGCCGTCGCCAAAGAGCACGCACGTGGCGCGGTCTGACCAGTCAAGGGCGCGCGTCATCTGCTCGGAGGCAACGACAAGCACATGCTTGGCTCGTCCTCGAGCGATATAGCCCTCGGCGACATCGAGCGCAAATACGAAGCCGGCACAAGCCGCCGAAACGTCGAAGGCTGGACATGTGGCACCCAGGCGCTCAGCAACGGCGCACGCTTCGGCAGGGACGAGATGATCGCCCGTCGTCGTCGAGCAGACGATCAGATCCAGCTGGCTCGCATCGAGTCCGGACGCCTGGAGCGCTTGCTCGCTCGCTGCCACGGCAAGGTCGTCGAGTGACTCGGCGGTGCACACATGGCGGCTCTTGATCCCCGTACGGGTAAAAATCCACTCATCCGAGGTGTCCAGGAACTCGGACAGCTCGTCGTTGGAAACGCTGCGCTCGGGAAGCGCCGAGCCCGTTCCCAGTATCGTGAAACCCATCACTAACCTCCTTTGAGTTGTTGACGTGTTTACATCGACCAAGAGAGGATAGCGCATTTTAGTCATTGTTGACGTGTTAACATTAAATTGTCCAAATGCGACAAAGGCTTCACATTGTGTCTGCCTCACGACACTATTGCGTTATTCACTTATTCATTAAGGAGGTAGCAGCCGCTATGGATGCCAAATTAACGATAGTCGACGTAACCGGATCGACCAACGATGACCTGCTCGAAGCAGGAAAACAAGGAGCGCCGCACGGCACAGGACTTGCCGCCCGGGCTCAGACGGCAGGACGCGGCCGGCGCGGCCACAAGTGGGATTCAACCGCCGGCAACCTATTGCTTTCGATTGTCCTGCGTCCATGCGTTAATCCTGCAAAGTACTCTGGTCTTGCCGCCGTCAGCGGCCTAGCGGTGCTCGAGGCGCTCGAAAAGCAGGGTCTTGCTAACGAGATCGGCCTCAAATGGCCCAACGACCTCGTCGCACGAGGACATAAGCTTGGCGGCATCTTAGTCGAGGCGGCTCGTGACAACGAGGGCGGGCCCTTCGCCGTCTGCGGCATTGGCGTCAACGTAAACTACACGCCCCAGGAGGTGCCCGATGGCGGCCTGGCGGCAATTGGCCTCTCGGACCTTAACGAAAACGTTCCTACCGTCGACATGCTCCTCGATGAGGTCTATCACGCCGTTATAGACGCCGTAGATGCCTGGGCAGAACGCCTCAACTCCATGGAAGAAAACGCCGGACCGCTCGCGCCCGTCCGCGATGACTATGTCGGTCACCTCAATTGGATCGGGGAGCACGTTATCGCCCGCTCCCCCGCTGGAGACGAGCTGGCGCGAGGCATCTTTAAAACGGTCGATGGCTTTGGTCGCGCGTGCATCGAAACGAAAGACGGCTTGCGTTTCTTCCATTTTGAGGAGGCGTCTTTGCGCCACTTAAGCGATTAGGGCGCCGCAGCCGTCGGCACGGCAGACGAATTCGCTATCCCAAAATCTAAACTCAAAACAAAAGGGCCCCGCTACCGTAACGGCAGCGGGGCCCTGTAAGCTATGAGCGATATCGCTTAGAGCTTGATGTCGATGTCGACGCCAGCGGGGAGGTCGAGACGCATGAGCGAATCAACGGTGCCCGAGGTGGGGTCAAGGATGTCGATGAGGCGCTTGTGGGTGCGCATCTCGAACTGCTCACGGGAGTCCTTGTTCACGTGCGGCGAGCGGATAACCGTGTACAGGTTGCGCTCGGTGGGCAGGGGGACAGGACCGGAAACGCGAGCGCCGGTCTTCTGAGCGGTCTCGACGATGAGCTTCGCGGACTGATCGACGACCTCGTGATCATAGCCCTTGAGGCGGATGCGGATCTTCTGGGTAGCCAACTTAAACCTCCAAAGAGTGCGAGAGATGTTCTCGCGGATTACGTAACAGGGAGCTCGAACTTAGGCGTTCTTGCTCATGACCTCGTCCACGATGGACTTGGGCGCGGGCTCATAAGAGTCGAACTGCATCGTGTAGGATGCACGGCCCTGGGTCTGGGAGCGAAGGTCGGTAGCGTAACCGAACATCTCGCCCAGCGGCACCTTGGCACGGATGAGCTTGCTGTTCTTGCGATCCTCCATGCCCTCGATCTTGCCGCGGCGACCGGAGAGGTTGCCCATAACGTCGCCCATGTACTGCTCGGGGGTCTCGACCTCGACAGCCATGATCGGCTCGA
>CAJMRD010000087.1 GCA_905215725.1 uncultured bacterium
CCATCACCTTTACCGCCGGCATCGGCGAGAACGACTGGTCGATCCGTAAGGCCTTCTGCGACTGCTTTGAGTGGCTGGGCGTGCGCATCGACAACAACAAGAACCGCGAGGCCGTGGGCAACGGCCCGCAGGTCATCAGCGCCGCCGGTTCCGCCGTCACGGTCATGGTCATCCCCACCGACGAGGAATACATGATTGCCCACGACGTCGAGCGTCTGACCAAGAACAACTAACGCGCGCATTTGCAAGTAAACGAAAGGCCTCCAGAGCAACAGCTCCGGAGGCCTTTTTGCTAGCAGGCGGGCGGCGGAAACTTTGTCCCATTTCGAGCACAAATTCTGGGACACGCTTTCCGGTTGAGGCACGTTGCGGAAAGTGCGACCCACAATAAAGCAAAATTCCGTCCCAAAGTTTCCCAAACAGGCCCCAAGCGGAAGCCACATCCCACAATCCGCCTCCAAACTGGGATGTAGTTTCCGGCACAACAACCGCCGAAGCCCACCGGCCTTTCAATCTCCAAAGTGATCATCATCAGCAACGCCTGCGCTCCCAGCAACGGCACCCATCCATTCAGATTTTCAGCTCCAGCTCGTAGCCAAGCCACCGTCCACCCCGGATTCTCTGATTGCTACGTGGCGGCAGGGACCCTACAGGGTAAAGCTCTGAAAATATTCCGCAGGACGCATGAAACCCCCGCCGCACGAAGTGCGCAGCGGGGGTTTCATGCATGTCCGAGGACGTTTTCAGAGCTTTACCCTGTAGGGTCCCGAGGGGATATGTCCGCTACTCAGCCATCTGGGCCTGGACGGCGGTGATGGCCACGACACCCACGATGTCGTCGGCAGAGCAGCCGCGCGACAGATCGTTGACCGGCTTGGCGATGCCCTGCAGGATGGGGCCGTAGGCGTCGGCGCCGGCGAAGCGCTGGACCAGCTTGTAGCCGATGTTGCCGGCCTCGAGGTCGGGGAACACGAGCACGTTGGCCTTGCCGGCAACGGAGGAGCCGGGAGCCTTGAGCTGGGCGACGGTGGGGACGATGGCGGCGTCGAGCTGCAGATCGCCGTCGATGGCGAGCTCGGGAGCTTTCTCCTTGCAGAACTTCACGGCCTCCTGGACCTTCTTGGCGACCTCGCCGCCGGCGGAGCCCATGGTGGAGTAGGAGAGCATGGCCACGTGCGGCTCAACGTTGCCCATGAAGGTGGACCAGGAGTGAGCGGAGGCGATGGCGATCTCGGAGAGCTCGTCGGAGGACGGGTTGATGTTGAGGCCGCAGTCGGCGAAGATCAGCGTGCCGTCGGTGCCGAACTGCGGGGTGTCGGTGCACATCACGAAGAAGGCCGAGACCAGCTTGGTGCCCGGGGCGGTCTTGAGGATCTGAAGCGCGGGGCGCAGGGTGTCGGCGGTGGAGTGGCAGGCGCCGGAGACCAGGCCGTCGGCATCGCCCATCTTGACCATCATGGTGCCAAAGTAGGTGGCGTCCATCACCTGGGCGCGAGCCTGCTCGATGGTAACGCCCTTCTTGGCGCGGAGCTCGGCAAACTTCTGCGCGTACTCCTCGTGCTTCTCGGCATTGCGCGGGTCGATGACGGTAGCGCCGGGAACGTCGATCTCGTCGGGGTTGCCCAGGATGACGATCTTTGCCAGGCCCTCCTCGATGATCTTGGTGGCCGCGACGATGGTGCGCGGATCCTCGCCCTCGGGCAGGACGATCGTCTTAAGGTCGGCCTTGGCGGCAGACTTCATACGGTTTAGGAAATCGCTCATGTTACTCCTTACAAGCGTTTCGCTAAGCTCCAGGCGCCCGGCTGTTCACGAATAAACCCGCTGCTAGCGGGTTTACCTTTCAATTATGTTCGCCGCGGTGCTTGAGCTTTCCTTGTGTGGCAAGCTCATTATAGGACGCATTAGCGCTATAATCGCTCTGATAAATATGTCTCGAAGAATGTTCGAGAAAAGCCCAGCTAACGAGCCCGTGGCTTTTGACAAGGAGTATCGATGCAGATTACCTCAGGCCTGCCTGAAGGCTTTAACGCCGGCGCGTACGACATGATTGTCGTCGGTGCTGGATATGCCGGTGCCGTTTGCGCCCGCCGTCTTGCCGAGACCATCGGCTATCGTGTTGCCGTTTTGGAGCGCCGTAGCCACATTGCGGGCAATGCCTATGACTGCACTGATGAGGCCGGAATCCTGATTCACGAGTACGGTCCGCATATCTATCACACCTTTAACGAGCGCGTGCACAATTTCCTGTCGCGCTTTACCAAGTGGACGGATTATCAGCACAAGGTGCTCGCCAACATCAACGGTACCCTTATGCCCGTGCCCTTCAACCATGCGAGTCTCAAGCTCGCCTTTGGTGACGAGCGCGGCGAGGAGCTGTATCAGAAGCTCGTGGAGACCTTTGGCAAGGATGTCAAGGTGCCCATTATGGAGCTGCGTAAGAAGAACGACCCCGACTTGGCCGAGGTCGCCGATTACGTCTACGAGAACGTCTTTTTGCATTACACCATGAAGCAGTGGGGCCAGACGCCCGATCAGATCGATCCCTCGATCACCGGCCGCGTTCCCGTCTTTGTGGGCGATGATGACCGCTACTTCCCGCAAGCCCCCTTCCAGGGCATGCCGCAGGAGGGCTACACGGCGCTCTTTGAGCACATGCTCGACCACGACCTGATCGACGTGTTCTGCGACGTGGACGCCCGCGATCTCTTTGAGATCGACGAGACCACCGTCAAGATCGACGGCAAGGTCTATGGTGGCGAGATTGTCTATACCGGTCCACTCGACGAGCTGTTCAACCTCGACTTGGGTGCGTTGCCGTACCGCACGCTCGATATGAAGTTCGAGACGCTCGATATGGACCAGTTCCAGCCCGTGGGCACCGTCAACTACACCACGAGCGAGGACTACACGCGCATCACCGAGTTCAAGAACATGACCGGTCAGGTCCTGCCCGGCAAGACCACCATCATGAAGGAGTACTCCAAGGCCTATACGCCCGGCTCGGGCGAGACGCCGTACTACGCCATTCTTGAGCCCGAGAACCGTGAGCTCTATGAGCGCTATCTTGAGCGCGTCCAGAACCTGACGAACTTCCACCCGGTGGGTCGTCTGGCCGAGTATCGTTACTACGATATGGACGCCGTGACCAATTCTGCCCTCGATCTTTCGGATGAGATTATCGCCTGCCATGCATAAAGTCATAACATTCGGTATTCCCTCGTATAACGCCGCCAAGGACATGGACCATTGCATCACCTCCATCTTGGAGGGGAGCAATTACGCTACCGATATCGAGATTATCGTGGTGGACGACGGCTCCAAGGACGAGACGGCCGATAAGGCCGATGAGTGGGAGGCACGTTATCCTGGAATCATCCGCGCGGTGCACCAGGAGAATGGCGGTCACGGTATTGCCGTCCTTTCGGGTCTGCGCGAGGCGCAGGGCACCTACTACAAGGTTGTCGACTCGGACGACTGGCTTGACGGCGCTGCCCTTTCGACCATGCTGTCGATTCTGCGTGGCTTTGAGGAGCGCGACCAGCGCGTTGACCTGTTTATCTCGAACTACGTGTACGAGAAGGTTTACGAGGGCACGCATACCGCTATTGGCTACAAATTTGCCCTGCCGCGCAAAAAGATCTTTTCCTGGGATCAGATCGGTCATTTCCGCCTGGACCAGAACCTTCTCATGCACAGCCTGTGCTATCGCACGGATGTGCTGCGCGAGTCCAACCTTCCCATGCCGCCGCACACGTTCTATGTGGACAACATCTACGCCTACGTGCCGCTGCCGCGTTGCAAGACCATGTACTACGCCGACATCGACCTCTACCGCTACTTTATCGGTCGCGAGGGCCAGAGCGTCAACGAGGCAACGATGGTCAAGCGTCTGGACCAGCAGTTCCGTGTTACGCGTATCATGATGGAGTCGTACCACTTGTACAGCGATGTTGGGTCGTCGCGCCTGCGTTCGTACATGATGGGCTACTTCACCATGATGATGGCGATCTGCTCGGTGCTTACCAAGCTTTCCGAGGAAGATTGCGCCGACGAGCGCCTAAAGACGCTGTGGAATGATTTGAAGGCCTATGACGAGCGCATGTATCGTCGTGCCCGCTACGGCGTGGTCGGGTTCTTCACCAATCTGCGCGGTCGTGCCGGTGACAAAACCACACTCGGCCTATACCGTCTTGCCTCAAAGATCTTCAAATTCAACTAGCTGCTGAGTAATCGCTGCTGATAGGTTGACTGGGCCCCTTGGCCTTTAGTTTGCTACTGCGAACAGTCCTGCTCGCGCGGAACTTGTATCAAACTAAAGGCCAAGGGGCCTCTGCTATAAGAATCGATTGTCAGGTTATTTGAATTTGAAGATCTTCGAAGCGCGGTACACAGGGGCCTGGGCTGAAAAGAATTAGGTTGGAAGTCGGTCGGAGGCGGGCGGGCATTACGTTTGTCGCGAGTTCCGCATGCAAAGAAGGCCACTTAATGTGGCCTTCGTCTTGCATAGGACTGTAGAGCAGCAAACGTAACGCCCGCCCGTCTCCGACCGACGGTCGAGTGGACTACTTCGCGGCGCCGGGGATGCTGTGGGAGGTTTTGGCGGTTTTGGCTCCGTTTACGATGGCAGTTTCCAGGGCCCTTACTGCGAGCATGCCCAGCAGGTCTAGGGGAACGGCGGCGCTTGCCTGGGCGCCCAGTTTGCCGCTGGCGAGGGTGTAGATGGTGTCGCCGTCGTTGGTGGTGTGCGTGGGACGGATGGCGTGTGCGTAGGCGTCTGCGGCCATCTGGGAGACCTTGGTGGCTTGTGCCTTAGTGAGTTCCACGTTGGTGATGATGCAACTGATGGTGGTGTTGGTGCGGTCGAGCGGCATCTGCATGGATCCGGCGGCGGCAAAGGCTGCGAGTTCCATGTCGACGATCTGGTCGCTATCGGCTGCGGCGCGCATGCCGGCGACCCACTCGCCGGTGAAGGGGTCGACAACGTTGCCGCAGGCGTTGACCGAGACCACGGCGCCCACCTTGACGGGACCGAGTGCCACGGCGGCAGCTCCAAGACCGGCCTTCATGCAGGTGGCAGGCCCCATGAGCTTACCCACGGTGGCGCCCGTGCCGGCGCCTACGTTGCCCTGTTCGAGCTTGGTGGGGGTGTGGTCGAGTGCTTCGCGCACGGCGGCGATGCCGGCCTCAATGTCGGGGCGCACGGTGGGGTCGCCAAAGGCAAGGTCGAAGATACAGCTGGAGCACACGATAGGCACCTGCGTGGGGCCGACGGGAAGGCCGATGCCGCGGCTCTCAAGCTCGCGAGCGACGCCGCTTGCAGCTTCGAGGCCAAAGGCCGATCCGCCCGAAAGGCAGACGGCGTGGACCTTGTCGACGGTGTTCTCGGGTCGTAGCAGGTCGGTCTCGCGCGAAGCGGGAGCGCCACCGCGTACGTCAACGCCGCCGGTGGCGCCCTCGGGTGCCACGATTACGGTGCAACCGGTGCCGGCCTCCTCGTCCGTATAGTTGCCATAGCAAAAGCCATCGACATCGCAGACGTCAATGGCCTCGAGCAGTGTATCCATGTTTAACTCCTATCGGTTTTCCGCCGCGCCTTGTGCCCGGTCGGGATCCGTACGGTACGCCAAAATTGTAGGCGCTGGGGAATACCCAGCGCCAGATGCAATTACGAGAGTTTTTGAATCGCGCGCGCGACGCGGGCGATGGGTAGGCCCACTACGTTATAGAAGTCGCCCGAAATATCGTGCACGAGCATGCGGCCGCCTGTGCCCTGGATGCCGTAGGCGCCTGCCTTATCCATGGGCTCACCCGAGGCAACGTAGTGCTCGATCTGCTCGTCGGTGAGCTCGTAGAACGTCACGTCGGTCACATCGACAAACGACAGGCTCTCGGCGGCATGCGGGGCGGCCGTATCGCCTGCCTTAACGATGCAGACGCCGGTTGCGACCTGGTGCGTGCGGCCCGAAAGCTCACGGAGCATGGTGCGCGCCTCGTCCTCGGTTGCCGGCTTGCCCAAAATCTTGCCGTCGAAGGTGACGATGGTGTCGGCCGCGACGGTCAACTCATTGGGCTCGGCATACTCGGCAGCAACGGCAGCCGCCTTGGCGCGTGCCAAGCGCTCGACAAGCGTGAGCGGGGGCTCGCCATCAAAGGGCGTTTCGTCGATATCCGCGGGAATCACGCGAATGTTGTAGCCTGCCTCGCGCATCAGCTCTATGCGGCGCGGCGATTGGGAAGCCAAAATCATAGTTGGATGCCCTCGGCGACCTTCTCGACGGCCTTGTCGCCGGCGAGCGTGCGCAGCAGCTCCAATGCAAAGGGGAGTGACTGTGCCATGCCGCTGGCAGTGATGATGTTGCCGTCTTGCGTGACCTTCTCGCCAGTATAGGCGCCTTCGGGGAAGCTTTTCTCAAAGCCAGGGAAGCACGTGGCGTGGCGCCCCTCGAGTAGGTCGAGCTCGCCCAGGATAAACGGGGCGGCGCAGATGGCGGCGACGTGCTTGGTCGCGGCGAACTCGCAGACCACGTCGCAGACACGCTGATCGGCGCGCAGGTTGGTGGCACCGGGCAGGCCGCCGGGCAGCACGACGCAGTCGTACTCGTCAAAGTTGATCTCATCAAAGAGCGCATCGCAGGTCACGGGGATCTGCAGCGAGCTTACGACCTCACGCGTGGGCATAATCGAGACGAGCGTGGCACGCACGCCGCCGCGACGCATGACATCGACCATGGTCAAGCATTCAATAGTTTCAAAGCCATCGGCGGCGAGAACGGCAACGCTGGGCATGAGGGTTCCTTTCATAGGCGGCATACAATTAGCCGTCTTATACCCCGAAGACCTCCGCTTGCCACGCTCGATTTCCCAATGATTTTTCTGAGCAATGATTAAGTGGCTAGTTGCGCCTAAGGTGGACGACGGTCTCGCAGTGGAAGGTTTGTGGGAACAGGTCGACTGGCGTGATCTTTACGGGGGAGAAGGTGCCTTCTTCGACAAAGCGTTTGAGATCGCGCGCCAGGGTGGCCGGGTCGCAGCTCACGTAGGCGACATCGCGAGCACTCGTGCTGGCGATAAGGTCGATCGCCTCGGGGGCGAGGCCTGCGCGCGGCGGGTCGACCACCAAGACGTCGGCATCCTGGTCGGGGAACTCGCGCACCGCGTCTCCGCCAATGACGTCGACGTTATCGAGCTTGTTGATCTCCAGGTTACGGCGCAGGTCGCGCACGGCCGGGCCGTAGGCCTCGACGGCGGCGACGAAGTCGCAGCGGCGGGCGAGCGGCAGGGTAAAGGTTCCGGCGCCGCAGTACAGGTCCACGGCAAGCTCGTCTTCTTGCGGGTCGAGCGCTTCCATGACAAGCTCGATCAAAATCTCGGCACCCTTGGTGTTGACCTGGAAAAAAGACGGGGCAGACAAGCGCATCTGACCCTCGGCGATATTCTCGGTCCATGAGCCCTCTCCGGCGAGCATTTCGACCTTGGAGACACGGCGGGCCTTCTTTTCGCCCTTGCTCATCACGCGCACGATGCTCGTGGGATGAGCGGCGTCCGCCAGCACGCGGGAGACCTGCGAGCGCGGAAAAGAGCCTGTAGGCGTCCAGAGTGCGACCTCGAGTGCCTTGGTACGGCGCGATGCACGAATGCCCACGCGTTCGAGTCCCAAGTCATGGCTGCCGCTTAGATAGTTGAGTGCGCCGACGACCGATTTGAGCGCCTTCGGGAAGCGCTTATCGAACAGCGGGCACGCATCGACGGTCACGATTTTGCTGGGGGCGACACCGTGCATGCCAAGGCGCACGCGACCGTTGACGACGGTCGGTTCGAGCTCGATTTTATTGCGGTAGCCCCAGTCGTCCTTGGTGTGGCAGATGGGCTGTACCAACTCATCGACCTGCTCAGGAGCGAACTTGCCGATGCGCTCGAGCGTGGAGCGCAGGTTTTGCTCCTTGGCGGCGAGCTGTGCCGTGCGTGAGAGATTGCCCCACGAACAACCGCCGCAGATGCCAACGAAGGGGCAGGGGGGCTGAATGCGATCGGGGCTCGGCTCCAGAATCTCGGTCGTGCGGGCGCGCATGAACGACTTGCCGTCCTGTACGACCTCGGCCTCGACGGTGTCGCCTGCCACGGCGCCCTGCACAAAGACGGCCTTGCCGTTGTCGGCGTGCGCCAGCCCGTCGGCGCCGTAGGTCATCGATTCTATAGTGAGCTTCATATCCCTGCCTGTCATTCGTGTTGTTGCTCGCACCATGGTAGCAGGGAAAAGCGCCCCGCATCCGAGGCTTTCCTCAAATGCGGGGCGCTTCTACAAACTGCTTCTACAAACGACTATTTCGTCTTGCCGGTAATGAGCGTCTTAAGACCCAGGCCGATCAGGCCCAGGCCCATGCGCACACGACCGGGGCGATGGCGCTCGATGGCCTTGGTCTTGCCGGCGGGCTTATCGCGATGGGCGCTCGTCTCGGACGAGGGCTTGGCGACCTGCGGCTCGGGCTGAGGCTCAGGTGCAGGCTCGGGCTCAATGACGGTCGCCTGGACCTGCTGGACCACGGGCGCCGCCGGCTGCGTC
>CAJMRD010000088.1 GCA_905215725.1 uncultured bacterium
CCGCCTATAAGTCGTGCAATATCGTGCGCCTGCTGCAAAAGCGCGGCGCACGTGTCAAAGTCGTTATGAGCGAGCATGCCACGGAGTTTGTGGGGCCGCTTACCTTCCGCGCGCTCACCAACGAGCCGGTCGCGGTTGGGCTATTCGACGATCCTTCCGACCCCATCCACCACATTTCGCTGGCGCAGGAGCCCGATCTGGTGGTCGTGGCGCCCGCGACGGCCAATATTATCGCCAAGATGGCCAACGGCATCGCCGATGACCTCATCTCCACCACGCTGCTGGCAACACCGAGCCCCATCGTGATCGCACCCGCTATGAATAACGGCATGTGGAAGGCTCCGGCGACGCAGGCCAACATGGCCACTTTGCGCGACCGCGGCGTCCACGTGGTGGGGCCCGGCAGTGGCTACCTTGCCTGCGGCGACGTGGACACGGGGCGCATGAGCGAGCCCGAGGACATCGTCGAAGCCATCTGCGAGGTGCTCAACCCCGCGCCTCAGGACCTGGCAGGTAAGCGCATCGTGATTACCGCCGGCCCCACGCACGAGCCGATCGACCCGGTGCGATTCATTGGCAACCGTTCGTCGGGCAAGATGGGCATCGCCCTGGCGAGGGAGGCTGCTCGCCGCGGTGCCGAGGTCACGCTCGTGTTGGGACCGACATCGCTCGATGTGCCCGGCGGCATGGAGTGCGTGCGCGTGCAGACCGCCGCAGAGATGCTGCAGGCGGCGGCGAGCGCCTTCCAGACGGCCGATGCGGCAATTTGTGCGGCCGCCGTCGCCGACTACACCCCCGCAGCCCCTGCCGACCATAAGCTCAAAAAGGCCAACGAGCGCTTGGATCGCATCGGGCTCGTCGAGACAGTCGATATCTTGGCCGAGCTTTCGCGTCAAAAGGGAGAGCGGCGCGTGATCGGCTTTGCGGCCGAGACCGATAACGTCGTGGAGTACGCGCAGCGTAAGCTCGCCCGCAAGGGTTGTGATGCCATTATCGCCAACGATGTCTCGCGCGCCGATTCGGGCTTTGGAACCGACACTAACAAGGCCTGGATTGTGAGCACAGCGGGTACACAGGAACTTCCCGTGCTAACAAAACCCCAGCTCGCAGATACAATTTTGGACTTGCTTCAAAAATTGTAAAAAAGTTCTTGCACAAGTCTAAAGTTTCGGGTTAATATACTCCCAGTTGCGAGCGAGAGCAGAGCAACAAACAAAAGCTTCGGGACGTGGCGCAGCTTGGTAGCGCACTTGACTGGGGGTCAAGGGGTCGCTGGTTCGAATCCAGTCGTCCCGACCAGAAGTTTGCAGGTCAGGCACCTAGTGCCTGACCTTTTTTGTTTTAAGCAATTGCTTAATTTTCAGTAAGCAACAGGGTGCCAATAATCTACCTGCGCGATAGTCGTCTTTTGCGGTTACTTGCGCGTTTTGCACGCACTTGAGCCGATTTATCAACGCGATATGAATCTACATACGCGTAGCTGGTATACAGCCGAGTAAGGGTTGTATTTATCGCGGCGTTTTACACAGATATAGCGACTGTAACGAACAAACGTGTCGCTGTATTTATTCCGGTAGTTCACTTGATCGGTGGACAAGTGGGCTGTTGCGACGAAACGCCAAGCAGGATGGGCTCTATACGAGGACGCCGCAGAGGCAATGGCGGGGGAGTGCGGCAGGCGCTCTGAGAGCCGCTGTATGACCCCATTTCTCCTCAACCCGATTACCTGTGCTATGAACCTCGAATTGTTCGAGTAATCGCCAAAAGAAAAGCCCTCGCAGGATTGCGAGGGCTTTGCGCTAAAAGAGATCAGAAGCAGAAAGCGGGGAGAACATAAAACGAGTCCGTCGCGCTGTAGCTGTAGCAAATACCGCCGCTTTGAACATAGCGAAAGGACGTGGAGCTGCGCGGTCTCACGGAGCGAGTCCAGTGGCTATAGCCTGATGCACCGGAATAGTTCGACCCCGTCACGCCCTTGGATTTGTAGCACTCGTACTGGATGCCGTCGGATTGCATATCCCCGTATACTTCGGTTGCCGAGAGCAGAAAAACCTTGTCGGTCGTCGCTGAGGGGGCACCGCCCCAGTTACCGCCAACGTTATCGGTTGTCTTTGTGACGGGTTTCACCTTTGACTGTAAGAACCTCTTGCCTTATTAAAGAAATACGCCAAATACAACGGATATAAAGCGGAAGGAGGCGACATCAAGTAACTATCAAAGGCCAGATTAAGGAGCCAGCCATGAAGAACTGCCTGCCCTCCATCGTCTCAGCAGCTCTTTGCCTCTCCCTTGTCATGACACCATTTGTGCCCGTTGCGGCAGCCTATGCCGACGATGGATCTCCCGCCGAGAGCAGCGAAATCTACGTCGGAGACAACTACGACGAAAATTACGATATATCCCTTTTTGAACGCGGACGCTGCACGGATTCATATTCCAAGGCGTGGTGCGATTCTCACGGATTTGCAAATAACCGCCCCGTCCCTCACAAGGTCAAGCTGAACGCGAAGGAGGAGGCTTGCCTGCGCGATCTCCAGCTTGCTGGCACCGCTGAAGTTATCGCCGGTCTCGTGACAACCGGTCCTAGCGGCGGCTTTTTTGCAACCGCAATGACATCGTACCGACTTTTCACTTGCATGTTCTGAAAGGAAGTTGCCATGTTGTCGCAAAATCAATCGAGATACTTGACCACAATCGGCTTTGCCCTGCTTGCATTACTCTTTGCTAGCGACCTTTTGCTGAAACCGCCCAAGGAACTCGTTTCGCTTGCCATAGCCTGCATTTCCGCCCTTTACTTTACGGCAACCCTATTCGTCGGACTAAAGGAGAGGAAAAAAGGCGCAGTCGTTGCATCTGCCGTAGGCGTGATCATAGCCATTGCCTCATTCTTTATCTGACACATTGGTGATCTAGGAGCGATATCGTAGGAATACGACCGGGAGAGCCGGGACCAGATTGCCCGGGTTGCCCGGTCGGCTCGCGCGACGGCGCGGCGGTTCCACAGAAAGCTCTCCGGACTTCACGCCGTTTCTGATCGCATTGTAGACAGCCATCTCGTCTTCGCAGTCGGCGAGCACGCGGTATGCGTCGTCGTTTTGGATGTCCAGCAAATCTCGAAGGTCCTCCATGCACCAGCGTCCGAGATCTGGCCATGCGCGTTGCGCGAGCTGATAAGTGTCGATTGCGATGTTGTAGTTAAAGTCCAGGCCAAAGTCGTCCCAGGCAGAACTGCTTTGTTTCCTTGATTATCAACTTCATCCGGACACTTCCCGCATTCATCCGTGTGTGTACGGATGAATGCGGGATTCGATACCCCGGCGGCCTGATCGGCAGGCCGCCGGGAACTCTCACTCCTCGATAAAAGCCGGCACTCGGTTAGTCCTACGCATCTTGAAATCGCCAGTCTCGTGGGAGACGTAGAGAATGCCGTCCATCCCATCTCGCGATGCATATGAAAGGTGAACAGAACCGCAATCCGCTCCATCATTGTCGAGAAGATCGAACGAATTCGGGTCGCTCGTTGCGGCCAAACGACCACTCAGACAAGAGCCATCGTCATTACAGATTTGCCATTCCATGTCTTCGCCTGCAAGAATCGCCATAGACGGCCTGGTCGCGCCATCGTTGACATACATCCCGTCTATGCCAAACCCATTTTCAGCGCCATCGATGAACGACTGCTCGGACCTATACCTCGCAAATGATGCACATAGCACCATTGCAAGACAAAGTACAAAGCCAACAATCGCTATCTTTGCATAGCTCTTGCCTATCATGTCATTCACCTCCTTCGTATGTATCGAGGTATTCCTGCTTGAGCGTCTGCGAGGACGACTTGATCTTTTCCACGAGCGTGCCGGCTTCGATGAAGTAGAACGAGTTGGTAAGGTCTGCCAGGTCGTCGAGTAGATGGCTTGAAATGAGCACGCTGCGTCCCCGCGCCACTTCGCTGCGTATTGCGTCGCAGGAGGTTTTCCGTTTTCCCGGATCGAGGCCGTTCAGCGGCTCATCGAGGATGAGGTACGGGCAATCGGTCGCTATCGCCATGGCAAGCTTTACCTGCTGCTTCATTCCCGTCGAGAGTTTACGGGTCGGCTTGTCGAGATATGGGGAGATTCCGAGGGAGCTGCAGAGCGAGTCGATGTCGGTGGCTGGTTTCCACGCCTCCCTAACGAAGGCAAGGTGCTCGATGGCCGATAGCGTGGGGTAGAGATCCGCGCTGCCCGAAGAGCTCAGGTAGACGAGTTCTGCGAATTCGGCTGATCGGCGTTGGCAGATTCCGTCTGCCGTCAGGCTTCCCGAGCGGATGCGGGTGGGAAATTGGCCCGACAGCGCTTCCAGAAGGGTGGTTTTCCCCGAGCCGTTGGGAGCAACGAGGCCCGCCGCCGTTCCCGGGCTCAGGAAAAGCGACCCGATTGAAAGTATCGTCGTGCTCCCGTATCCCACGCTCACGTCCAGGAGCTCGAGCCCATGGTGCTTTTTAGCGGGTCCAGCCTGTTTGGGCGAACGCGTCACGACGGCGCCGACCGCAAAAAGGACCGCGACGTATGCCAGGGCCACGGCAAGCATCGATGCGCCGCCCGAACCGGAGCTAATGAATTCCGTCGGGAAGCATCCCACGTAACCCGTTGCCTCGATAGGCGAGAACACGGCCAGCGGCAGGAGATTGAGCGCGGCGTTATGCTCCAGCGCCGAATCGGACAGTAACGGGAATGCCGGGGCTGCGACAAGCAGCGCGGAGGCAAGGGGGCCTGCGAGGACGCGCCTCGTTGCGGCCGATAGGACGACGGAGCAAACGGATATCAAGGTTCCGCCCGCGAGCAGCGCGAGAAGTATGGTCGTGAAGACGTTTCCCGCGGTCGTGGTGGTGAGCGCGCCGTTATGGAAGAAGGCGATTGGGTACCCAATTTGCCCGAAGCCGTTTAGGGCCAAGGCGTAAATGCCCCCGGGTGCGAGGCCGGCGAGGAGCATCGCGGTCCCCGCGGCGATTATCGAAAACACGATCTGGATAAGGCGCCGGAATTTGGGCACGGGCGCCTTCGCCGCCAGGGTCGCAGGCCTTGTGGCGCCGAGCACGAGTATCGACGAGAGAAGGAAGGGGATGAAGGGAAGGAAAGACGGCGCCGTGGCAATGGCGTAAGGCAGGAAGGAAAGGAATGGCAGGTCGTTTGCGGAGGCCGGGATATCCGTGATGCCGGAACTGCTCAGAGCACGGCAATATGCGAGCGCCGCGTCATTGGTCTCTCGGTCTCCCACGATGGAACCGGATTGGAAGCCTTCGCCCATGAGCGCGTAGTAGCTCTCGGCAGAATCGAGAAAGGCGGCGTCGGTTTGGGCGGCAAGGGCGGCGTTCGCGTATCTTGCAAGCTCCGCGTCGACTTGCTGCTCTGGAGATAGGTCTGTGCCGCTGGCCTGGGGCGCGCGCGTATTGAATGCGTCGACAAAGCCCTGCATGCCCTGCTTCATAAAGAAGGGCCCGTAGATGGGTGAATTGAACGCAATGGGGACGGAAAAGGCTGCAGCGAGAACGAGCGTACAAATCCATACGGCCTTGTCTCTTAGGATTAGTTTGAGAAGAAGTCGACAGTACATTCAGAAGCACCTACGTTCCTCAAAGAACTGTTAGATTAAAAGTAACAGACCGGATGAAGATACGTGCGACGGGGGCGAGGCGAATGGCTGAGCGGTATCGATATGCGGGTTTAACGGCATATCGACCACATAGATTATTAACTTGCATTTCTAACAGTTAAGGAGACGGGTGCTTTCCAGCACACTCCTTCGATGATGCCTTCCGCTAGTTGCTATGCAGGTTTCAGCCAACAAAGAATGTGCCCGGGCGCTCAGGTTCACCGTTAGCGTTGGCAACATATGAGATGGGCCAGACCCTTGCCGCGCGCCGATTGCGCGAGAGGTGTCGGGCTCCATGTTTATTCCACCTGCTTGTTATCAACCAGCTTCGTTCAACGTCAGACATTCAAGATGTCAGACGTCGAACCTGCGCCAAAGACGCAGCTGGGGCTACTAGTTGCCTACAATCGCTCGCGAAGCTCGTATGTTCGTGCGTGAATGTCTGACAGCTCCGTCAGACATTGCCGGACATTTGATTGTTCGACAAATGCGCACGTGGTCGCGTTCGCAAAGATTACTGAACGGTCGATGGGTGCGTTGAGACCGGAGCAAACGGCGGATGCCGGAAAAATGGCCTCACAGAATCGCACCCATGGTTGATAAAATTGACCGCCCGGGCGCAAATACCCGGGCGGTCAATTCATCCCCTCGTTCGCGATCCTGTTGGGTTTTGGGGCTTTGACATGTTGTTGACGGATGGATCAGCCGTACAGCTTGATCTCCCGGGTTCCATGTGGTCGTCCCCCAATAAGACGTCCCTGATGTAGCTCTGCGGCAGGAACTCGACGGGCAGCACTGGGTCGTCGACGTAGCCGGGCACGGGGAGTAGGCGTGGCCTTTGGATATAGCGTGGCCGCCTGCCGGCGGACTGCCACTTCAGTCAAAAGCTCAGGCGCGCGCATTAAAATAATGGATATATCGCTTGATAGGCTTTTGAACAAGCATGAACATCGCAGGTAAATCCGTGTACCAATTTTTGGTATACGAATTTACCTGCGGTTTGCTGAAAGCTCTGACATGCGCTGTCGACTTCATTAAAATCGATTGCCGATCAAGTCTTCCTATATATGCGAGCCCCAAGAAACTGCGCTGTGAACCTGAGTCCTCTATCGATCGGCCCGGTGCACCGGGCCGCTGTCCTCGAGCCGGCAACAGCTTGCCGGTCTCAAAACGTATACTTGATTTAAGGCGGAGTGGAATGTGGGCGCGCAAGGAGATGCGGAATCGATGAGAGCCTCAAAAAAAATTACTGCAGTGTTATCATCTTTCATCCTCTCTATTCTTCCATTTCTGATACTATGGGCGGCTTGGTCAGTCCTCCCTGATACAATCCCCGCTCATTGGAGTGGGGGTGTGGTTGATCGATGGGGTAATAAGCTTGAATTGCTGGTTGTTCCGCTGTTTTCTATGATTGGTTCTATTGCAATTTCTGTGTACCTTATTGTTTCCACGCGGCGAAGAGAGTTCGCGGATTTCTCTGTTCGAATGCGACGGGACTTTGTTGCGTGCTATATTTCTAGTCTTCTTTTATCGACAACCTGCTCAGTGATAATTGCCGTTTGGGTTCAGTTGATTCTTACGCAAAACACTGCGGTTGATGGGGGGCTTGGACTATCGATCTTGTATTCCCTTCCCGGGCTATATGTGATCTTGTGCGCTTTGCCGCCTTTTTATGCGAGCGGCGAGAGCAAAAAGGCAGAGCGCCTGATAACAGTTCTTATTGGCGGCGCGGAGATTGTTCTTTGTGGAATAGTGCTTGAAGGTTCGACTGCCTCTTATGCGATGATTGGACTGATGATTCTGTTCTGTGCGTTTGAGATTGTGTCACACGCAAGGGATAGCCGGTCCTTATGAGTTGAATTACGCGCGTGCGGATATAAAGGGTGGCATGTTAAATTTGTTGAAAACTCTGACATGCGCTGCCGACTTCATTAAAATCGATTGCCAATCAAGTCTTCCTATATATGCGAGCCCTGAGAAGCTGCGCTGTGAACCTGAGACCGCTATCGATCGGCCCGGTGCACCGGGCCGCTGTCCTCGAGCCGGCATCAGCTTGCCGGTCTCAAAACGTATGCCGTCCGGTACGACCAACAGCCGAGTCTTGCGCCCAGTTCGAGCAGCGCCAGAACCCCGTGCCGGAACCCACGCAGCCGATGGCAGGGGAATTCAGCCGCGGCCATCGAGGAGCCGACCCAGGGACGGCGCCCCCAGTCCTCGAAAGATTTCCACCGCCCCCTACAGGCCTGGATTGATTTAACAGTTGATTTAATCCGGCTGAACAAGCCGAGCATGGGCCGGTTGACAAAATGTAAGGTAAAAAAGCAGATACGACCGTACGCCGGTGCGGGGTTCGGGTGATGTGATAGAAAGTAATACACGTATTACATCTAACCGGGAGGTGCATCATGGCAACCGCCACCGCAGCCCTGAGAACCCCGAGGACCTCGCGAACAGGTACGACCGCCTGGCGAAGTCGACGGGCCGCACGAAAACCTTCTACATGACGGAGGCGCTTGCCGCAGAGATAGGCAGGCTCGAATACGAGTACGGCCTCATGAATTATCCGGGAAGCGTTTGGTTGCGAGGTATACCAGTGTGAGGGCCTGATTCGTCAGGCCCCGCACAGGGGGACCGCGATGGTGGCCACCGCGCCGCCCGAGGGG
>CAJMRD010000089.1 GCA_905215725.1 uncultured bacterium
CCACCGAGACGCTTGCGTCCGGCGAGCCCCAGGGCCCCGGCATGGAGTATCTGGGCGGCCACGGCGTGAACCCGGAGTATATCGACCGCGAGCTTAACCCCGATGCGCCCGAGATTCCCGCCGGTCCGGCGCCGGTCGAGGGCATCATCATGGATTTTGAAACGAAGGAGGAGTAACCATGGCCGAACCCACGCTTTTGCCCGAGCGGCTTCAGTACCGCCCGACCAAGATCGAGCTCGACGAGAGCATCGAGAAGGCCAAGGCGACCCTTCTTAAAAAGATCAAGCGCTCGGTGTACGTCTACCGTGTCGACTGCGGCGGCTGCAACGGCTGCGAGATCGAGATCTTCGGTTCCATCACGCCCGTCTTTGACGTCGAGCGCTTTGGCATCAAGGTCGTGCCCTCGCCCCGTCACGCCGATGTGCTGCTGTACACCGGCGCCGTGACGCGTGCCATGCGCATGCCGGCCCTGCGCGCGTTTGAGGCCGCACCCGATCCCAAGATCGTGGTGTCCTATGGCGCGTGCGGCTGCACCGGCGGCATCTTCTACGACAACTACTGCGTCTGGGGCGGCACGGATAAGATTCTGCCGGTCGACGTCTACATTCCCGGCTGCCCGCCCAGCCCTGCGCAGACCGTCTACGGCTTTGCCATGGCGCTCGGTCTGCTGGACCAAAAGCTCCATGCCGAGACCACGGTGGAGGCCGCCGGCGAGCAGGCCGATATCCTGCACCCCGGCGTGCCGTACAAGCTGCGCGTTGCCATCGAGCGCGAGGCTCGCGCCATGAGCGGCTACCGTTACGGCCGCGATCTGGCCAACGAGTTTATGGATACGCTCGAGGGCGCGCCCAAGGGTGATATCCGAGGTGCCATGGCGTTGCTCATCGACAAGCAGGACGATCCGCGCCGCGTTGAGGTCTACTCGGCGCTGCAGGATCTGGTGCTGGCCGGAGGTCACTAGATGGAGCTCACGGACCGCTCTGGTTACTTTGCGGGCCCCGGTATGCTCGGCGGCTCCTTTGGCGATGCCTCGCGCGCAAGCGACGAGGCCGCCGAGGGCGTCGCCGACCCCTGCCTGGGCCATGCGCCCGACCAGGTGGTCTTCTACGAGCTCACGCGTAAGTTTGTGGAGACCGAGGAAGACGTTCCCCAGGAGGCCTGCGACGTGCTGTACTACACGCTCGCCGTGGGCCACCACACCGGCGTGCTCGATTGCTTTGAGCCGCGCCTGTCGGTGCCGGTGGATGTCTTCTATTCGCTCGTCGATGCGCTGCCGGAGGGGGAGGCCAAGACCAAGTTCGAGGCCATCCGCTCCTTTGGCGAGTGCCAGCTCGACAAGGCGGCGGTGCCGTCGCTGCTCGAGGCCTGCGATGCGCTGCTCGACGAGCGCGGTTTTCGCGGGTCGGCCAAGGCCGGCATCTCGGTGTTCGACGACGACTTTGGCCTGCATGCCCAGCAGGTCGCGTTCTTAATGAAGTTCCGCGATTTGGTGGAGCGCGTGCGCGATGTTTCGGGCGTGTATCTGACGGGAAGGTTGCAGTAATGGGTCGCGTTGTGGATGGACGTGTGAACGGCGCCCCGTTTGCGGGTATCGTGCTCACGGCGGGAAGCGTGCTGCGTGCCGACGATGCCGCCGGCCCCGTGCTCTCCAAAAAGATGGAGGACGCGCCCATCGCCGGTTGGTACACCATCGACGGCGGGCAAACGCCCGAGGACGACATCATCGAGGTTAAGCGTGAGCGTCCGCCGCGTTTGGTTTTGGTCGATGCCGCCGACATGGCGCTGCCCGTCGGCGCCATCCGCTTGCTCGACAAACGTGATGTGGCCCGCAAGTCGATGTTCACCACGCATTCGCTTCCCCTGTCGATTCTGATCGAAGAGATTGAGCAATCGTGTGATGATATCGTCTTCATAGGGATTCAGCCGGGCGATACGGAGTTCTATAACCCCATGTCCCCGGAGGTCTTTGAGGCCGTCGACGCCGTGTACGACGCCGTGGCCGCCAACGACTTTTCCCACTTTGTCCGCTTGGGACAAGAGCAATAGGAGCGCTTGTCCCTGCTGATTAGGAAAGAAGTGATTGACATGGCAGATTCCAAGGCAGAATATCCCGCTCCCGATTGCCTGGCGCCCGCCGCGATCGAGGCCAAGACCGAGGCCGCCGGCGTGACCAAGGCTAACCTGCCGGTCGCTAAGGCCTTTCTGTTGGCAATGTTCGCCGGCGCGTTTATCGCCTTCGGCGGCCTGTTCTTTACGGTGTTTTTGAGCGACGGCACGCTGGGCTGGGGTGCCCAGCGCGTCGTGGGCGGCCTGTGCTTTTGCCTGGGCCTGGTGCTGGTGCTGGTGTGCGGCGCCGAGCTGTTTACCGGCAATTCGCTTATGGTCTGCGCGCTCAAGAGCAAAAAGATCACCCTGGCTCAGATGCTCAAGGCCTGGGTCGTCGTGTGGGTCGGCAATTTTGTCGGTGCCCTGTTCATCGTCTTTTTGGTGTACATGGCCGGCATCTATAAGCTCAACGGCGAGGCGGTCGCCAATTCCATGGTGAGCCTCGCCGCCGGCAAGGTGACGATCGACTGGGTGACGATCTTCTTCCGCGGTATCCTGTGCAACATCTTTGTGTGCCTGGCCGTGTGGATCGGTACCGCCGGCAAGACCGTGGTCGATAAGGTCGTGGGCATTCTGCTGCCCATCGCCGCCTTTGTGGCCTGCGGTTTTGAGCACTGCGTCGCCAACATGTACTTTTTACCCATGGGTGCCGTGATGCACGCGTGCGGCTATGGTGCCGACGTCGCCGGCGCCGATGCGCTCAACGCCGCGGGCATTGCGTTTAACCTGTCCGCCGCCACGCTGGGCAACATCGTGGGCGGTGCGGTTCTGATCGCGCTCGGCTACTGGTTTGTCTACGCCAAGAAGTCCGAGGCGTAATAAGCCGAAATGACGTACGGGCCTCCCGAGGGGCGTTTGCCTTTTGGGAGGCTCTTCGTGTCTTGCCGCGGTAAATGCTGCGGGCTTTGCGTCGCGGCAGCTGGTGGCAGAGCTGTGGTGCGGTGGGGTTGAGCCCCTGAGCTGGAAGGAATAATCGAGATGGCATCGAGAACTATGCATGACGGTCGCTCCGTGGTGACGACATGCGGGGGATGCTATGCCGATTGCGCCTTTGCGGCACGCGTTGAGGACGGTCACGTGGTGGCCAAGTTGCCGGTGCCGGGACATCCGTGCGCGGCGCGTGCCCTGTGCGCCCGCGGGCGCCATCGCCTGGCAATGCCGTTTGACGAGCGCGACCGGATTTTGCAACCCATGCGCCGACGAGCTGATGGCTCGGGGTTCGATGTGATTTCGTGGGACGAGGCGTTTGCCCAGATTGCCGATCGTCTTTTGGGGATTGTTGACGAGCATGGGGCTCGTGCGCTGGGCATGACGCTCGGCGTTCCCTCGTTCGATCGCTACTGGGCCTATCGCCTTATGCATGCGCTGGGCTCGCCTAACGTGTACGGTGCCGATGGCGCCTGCGAGGTAAGCCGACTTACCGGTTGGGAGCACAGCCTGGGCTATAGTCCCGCCTCCGATCTGGCGCATACCGATTGCATCATGTACCTGGGGCGTTCCATCGTCGATTCGTCGACGATGGGGGCTGTCGATGCGCTCAACGATGCGCGCCGGCGCGGGGCGAAGATCATCGTGGTCGACCCCCGGCGCAGCGGCTCGGCTGCTATTGCCGATCGCTGGCTGCGCGTGCGCCCGGGCTGTGACCTGGCCTTGCTGCTGGGCATCGCCCACGTGCTGATTGCCGAGGACTTGTACGACCACGAGTTCGTGGACCGCTATACCACGGGTTTTGACGAGCTGGCGCAGGCGGCCAGTGCTTGGACGCCCGAGTGGGCCGAGTCGATGTGCGACGTGCCGGCCGCAGAGATTGTCGCCACGGCGCGCGATCTCGCTGCCCCTGCCGCTGTGGTGGATGCGGGCTTTCATGGTGGCATCGGAATCGCGTATGCCAATAGCACCCAGACCGCGCGCGCTATCTGCTTGGTCGACGTACTGCTAGGCTGCATCGGACACGCGGGCGGTGCCCTCAACCCGCCCACGCCGCTCGTGTTGGGCGACCTCGATCCCGCACGCTTTGCGACGCCGCCGGTGCCGCTCGGGCCCAAGCTGGGGTCCGAGCGCTATCCACTGGTCGATCCGGTGCGCGGCCTGTGCACGACCATCGGTCAGTCGATTCTTGCCGGCGATTTGCGTGGGCTCATCGTCTATGCCAGTAACCCCGGTGCGGGCTATGGCAATGCACAGGCTTGGTTGAGTATTTTGCAGCAGCTCGACTTGCTCGTGACGATTGATATTCGCTGGTCTGAGACAGCGCGTGCTTCTGATTTCGTGCTGCCCGACGTGACGTATCTTGAGGCCGACCGCGGCGTGGGAACGGTGACGGGCGCCAACGATGCGCGCGTGTTCTACCGCAACGCCGTGCTGCCCGTGCAGCATGACGACACACGTCCCGGTCGGGAGATTTTTGCCGGTCTGGCGCGGGCGTGTGGCGTGGGCGAGTACTTCCAGTTTACGTCTGACGATCTGGCAGCTGCCCAGGTGGAGCCTTTTGGGATTGATCTGGACGAGCTCAAGGAGCGCGGCTGGGCCGACACGGGTGTTGCGTTGCCGTCGCGTACGGGCGAGCCGGCGATTCCCTTGGATGGCGGCAAAATTGCGCTGGCAAGTGACGTATGGGAGCGTGCCGGCCTGGGACGCGTGCCAGGCTGGATTGCGCCGATGGTGGAGCCCGGCCCGGGGATGTTTCGCCTCATTAGCGGCAATCGACCCTTTGAGTCGCATACCTCGCGCCGACTCGCGGCGGCCGGTGCCGCCGAGGCGGGGTCGGACCTGGACGCCGTGCAGATGAACGCCGATGTCGCCGTTCGCATGGGTATCGCCGATGGCGAGGTCGTCGAGCTTGTGAGCGACATGGGCCGCGATCGCGTGCGTGTGGAGACGACGCCGTATCTGCATCCGGCGTGCATCTTCACCTCGGCCGCTCCCGGCGGACGTTCGTTTGGCGTCGATACCGGTGGCGCTCAAGCCTTGGGCGTGGGCCCGCTCGACCATACGCCGTTACGTTGGGACCCGTTGACGGGTGCCGCGCTCACCCAGGAAAACGCCGTTCGCGTGGAAAAGATCGCGGCGCGCGGGGATAATAGCGATTGATTGACTCAGCCGATCGAATTGGCTGATAGTTTGACGTTCGAACGATTGATTCATCTTTGGTTTTGAAAGGCCGCACATGAGCGATAGCCAGAACATGTCCGATGAGGTACGCGCCCGCCTTCGCGCTATTCCTTCCGTCAACGAGCTGCTTGCCGAGTGGCCGGTGGTGAAGGCGGCGGGGGAGACCTGCGACGCGGTGGTGCATGCCGCCGTCACGGCCGAGCTCGATGAGGAGCGCGCCGCCATTCGCGCCGGCGCCGCCCCGCGTTCCAAGCGCGAGCTGGCCTCGGCCATCGAGTGGCGTGCGCACCGCTCTGCGCTGCCGAGCCTGCGTCCCGCCGTCAACGCCACGGGTGTGGTTATCCATACCAACTTGGGTCGCGCCCCGCTCGCGGAATCAGCTGCCAAAGCCGTGGCCGAGGTCGCGCGCGGGTATAGCACGCTCGAGTACAGCGTCGACACCTGTTCGCGCGGGTCGCGCAAGGAGCACGCCGCGCAGCTGATCCGCTCACTCACCGGTGCCGAGGACGCGCTCGTGGTCAACAACAATGCCGCCGCTGTGCTGCTGGTGCTGGCGACCCATGCCGCAGGCAAAGAGGTCATCGTCAGCCGCGGCGAGCTTGTCGAGATCGGCGGCAGCTTCCGCATCCCCGATGTCATGGCGGCTTCGGGCGCTAAACTCGTCGAGGTCGGCGCCACCAACCGCACGCACCTGGCTGATTATGAGCAAGCCATCACGCCCGATACGGCGATGATCCTTAAGGTCCATCCTTCCAACTATCGCATCGAGGGTTTTCACGAAGAGGTGGGCTCTCGGGAGCTTGCCGCCCTGGCCCACAAGCATGGCCTGCTGTTCTACGAGGACCAGGGCTCGGGCGCGCTGTTGCCCGACGACATCTTGGTGCGCGGCGGCGAAGAAACCACGCCGGCTTCGGTTTCGGCGGGGCTCGATATTGTGTCGTGCTCGGGCGATAAGCTGCTGGGTGCCGCGCAGGCGGGCATTATCATGGGCCGTCGCGATCTGGTCCAGGCTTGCGGGTCGCATCCGCTTATGCGTGCCCTGCGCCCGGGCAAGCTCGCACTGGCGGCGCTCGAGGCTACACTGCGCATCTACATGGATGGGGCGGATGTGGCCCATCGCGAGGTGCCGGTGCTCAGCATGCTTACGCTACCGCAGGCTCATCTGGAGCGCCGCGCACGCAAACTGCGCGAGCTGATGGTGGCGGGCCTCGATAAGGCGGGTTGCCCGTGCGCCGTTCAGGTGGAGATCGTCGAGGAGTCGTCGACTCCCGGTGGTGGTTCGCTGCCTACCGTCGAGCTGCCCACGATGTGCGTGGCCGTCTGCACGGTCGACGGGCGCCTGTCCGTCGACGCGCTCAAGCGCTCGCTTGTCCAGGACTTCGACACGCCGGTCGTCACGCGAACTTCGCACGATCGCATTTTGTTTGACGTCCGTACGCTTGTGGGCGACCGCGATATCGAGACGGCGGCATCGACGCTTGCCGCATGCGTTGAGAAGGCGATTGCTCGATGAGTGAGGTTCAGGCGCTGGTGGAGTGTCCCGTTATCGTTGGCACGGCGGGCCACGTCGACCACGGTAAGTCGGCACTGATCGAGGCGTTGACCGGCAAGAATCCCGACCGTCTTGAGGTTGAGCGCCGTCGCGGTATGACCGTGGAGCTGGGCTTTGGCGAGCTGGCGCTGCCGAGTGGCAAGATCGTCGGCCTGGTCGACGTGCCGGGGCATGCCCATTACCTGCGCGCCATGGTGCAGGGTGCGACGGGTATCGACGTTGCCGTGCTGGTGGTTTCGGCCGTCGAGGGCGTGATGCCGCAGACCCGCGAGCACGTGCATGTGCTGGAGCTGCTGGGCGTTACGCACATGGTGGTCGCGCTGACGATGTGCGACCTGGCCGATAGCGAGATGGTTGATCTGGCCGAGCTCGATGTCGATGACTTTTTGTCGGGTACTGTGTTTGCGGGCGCGCCAATTGTGCCCGTGTCGTCTAAGACGGGCGAGGGGATTGACGGGCTGCTTGCGGTGCTCGACGAGCAGGTGGGTGTCTGCTGGGATACCTGTCGCGAGCGTGCCGAGCGGAGCGATGCCGCGCCGCGCCTGCCGATTGACCGCTGCTTTACGATCAAGGGCGCCGGCACCGTCGTGACGGGAACGCTGCACGATGCGCCGGTTGCGGTGGGCGATGAGCTCGTCGCGCTGCCGTCGCGCACGGTCTGCCGCGTACGCGGGATCCAGGTGCATGGCGACACGCAGCAGGCGTTGCCCGGTCAGCGTGTGGCACTCAACTTGGTGGGCGATGCTGTCGCCGCGCTCGATCGCGGCGAGATGCTCGGCGTGGAGGGCCGTTTTGGCCAGACGCTGCGCTTTATGATGACGTTTACCTACCTGGGCCGCGAGGGTGCTAAACCGCGTGTGCTCGAGTCGGGCGCGCGCGTGCATGTGATGGCGGGTACGGCCGAAGTTGTCGGCCGCATCATGCTTATGGAGGGCGAGGCCCCCATGGCGGTGGGCGAGACCCGTACCGTGCAGGTGCGCTTGGAGGGGCCGCTGCCGCTGCGAGCCGGAGACCATGCTGTGGTGCTGTCGTATTCGCCCGTTATGCTCATTGGCGGCGGGCGTGTGCTGCTTTCGCGTTGCCGTCGTTCGCGCGAGCTTGCCGAAGGAGAGCGTGCGCTGTATGTGGCGCTTGAGGCCGGCGATACCGCCGCTGGTGTTGAGGCGTGGCTGGCGCTGCAGACGTTGCCGGTTGCGGCCGTTGATGTTGCTAGGGGTTTTGATCTTGGTATCGGCGAGGTCGATACCGCGCTGCGCGGGCTGGTGGCGCAGGGCGCTGCTTGCGCGCTTGCTGGCTTGGATGGCTCGCTGTATGCAGATTCTTCCGCGCTCGACGCCGCTATGGATGCGCTGGCGGCGACCCTGTCAGCCATGCACGCGGCGGCTCCCAAGGAGACGGGCTTTACGCCTGGCGCCGTTGCCCATGCTGCGTGGCCTGCCGCTGATGAAGGCGTTGCCTCGGCTCTGATTGCCGAGGGCTGCTCG
>CAJMRD010000090.1 GCA_905215725.1 uncultured bacterium
GGCGCCGCCGCTCGCCTCGAGCGACGCGCGCACGCGCTCCCTGAGCGCGGCCTTGGGGTCGGGCCTCGAGATCCTGGACGCCTGGTCAAGATAGGTGCTCTTCGGGATCGACAGGGTCCTGGTCACGTCCGCGAGCCTCACTGCCGGCGAGAGCCTCCTCGCCGCCTCCCCCGCCCTGTGCTTCTCCTCGTTCGTCAAAGAGCCAGGGCCTGGTGCTTTTAGGACGTCCAACACCGCCAGGGCCTCGGCGAGCCTGACCTCGGCCTCGCGGGCGCGCTCGGCGGGGTCGTCCGGAAGCCCCTCCAGGCCCCAGTCCCCCCAGTCCGTCTGCTCGGGTGCCGCGCCGCCGGCCCCTCCGCGCCCGGTCCTCTCCATCTTGCCCGCGCCCCCTTCGGCTCGACGCTTCCGCGGGGAGGCGGGCTCGGTGCCCGGTCGCCTCGCGGCGAATGCGGGGCTGCCCTCGCCGTGCGAGCAGTGCATGCGCTCCGCCCGGTCGGGCATCTCGCGGGCGGTCAGCTCGCCCGCCTCCTCCAGCTTGAGCCAAGCATACAGGTTGTCCTTGTTCGGGAAAAGCGGCAGGCTCCTGCAGGCGGCGGGGGCGGACAGGCCGCTCCGGTGGAACTCCCAGAGAATCCCCTCGCGCTCCTCTTTCGTATACATCGGACTCCCTCCTGGACCCGAATTGGGTCCGAGATTTTGTCCGAGGTCCCCAATTTCCCGTTGGAGCGCCTTTGGGAAAGTGTGTCCCACTTCGACCGCCCAGAGTGGGATGCACTTTCCGCAAAGCACCTCAACGGGAAACTACGTCCCATTCCAAAGGCAAATTCCGGGACGCATTTTTCGAAAGCCTGCCCATCCGGAAAGCCCGTCCCACTTTGGACGCATCCGGGCACGGAACCATCGACCTATCAGGCCTCCCATCAATAAAGAGGCGTCCTCCCGGACGGCGGGGCACGAAGTTCATCGCGAGTTCCGCACGCAAAGAAGGCCACTTAATGTGGCCTTCGTCTTGCGCAGGACTGTAGAGCAGGAAACCTTATATCCGGCCCCTCCGTCCGGGGACCGCGCCGTACCAGCTACAGCGTCATATTCGGATCGGCGTCGACGTCGAACGACGAGATTTCACCTCGGTCGAATTTACGGCGAGCGACCTCCGCGATCATGGCTGCGTTATCGGTACAGGCAGACAAGGGCGGCACCGTTACGCGAATCCCCTGACGCCCAAGCTTCTTGATCATCATCTCGCGCAGATGCGGGTTGGCCGAGACGCCGCCACCGATGCAGTATTCCTTGCATCCGGTAGCGTGCAGTGCGTTTTTGGCCTTCTTGTACTGCACGTCAAAGACAGCTGCCTCAAACGAAGCCGCCAGATCGGGAAGGTGAATCGTGCGCCCGGCCTTGGTCTCTTGCTCGATGTAGAGCGTCACCGCCGTCTTGAGGCCCGAAAGCGAGAAGCGGTAGTCCCCCCTGCTGTTAAGCGCACGGGGGAAATCGATCGCCTTGGGGTTGCCCGTCTCGGCCAGCTTAGAGATGATGGGGCCACCGGGATAGCCCAGGCCCAGCGCCTTGGCCACCTTGTCGAAGGCCTCGCCCACGGCGTCGTCGAGCGTCTCACCGAGCACCTCGTAGTCGCCCCATGCCTTTACGTGCACGAGCATGGTGTGCCCGCCCGAGACAAGCGTGAAGATAAACGGAGGCTTGAGGTCGGGCTGCGCCAACAGGTTGGCGAACAAGTGGCCCTCCAGATGATTGACGCACACGAGCGGCTTGCCGGCAGCATACGCAAAGCCCTTGGCAAAGGCAACGCCCACCACGAGGGCGCCCACCAGGCCCGGACCCTGTGTCACGCCCACGGCGGCAAGCTCGCTGGGGGCAATGGCTCCACCCTCAAGACCAAGCGATGCTGCGGCATCCTCGAGCGCCGCATCCACGACACTCACAATCACCTCAACGTGTTTGCGCGAGGCAATCTCGGGCACCACGCCGCCAAAGCGGGCATGAAAATCAATCTGTGTCGACACCTGGTTGGCCAGCATATTGCCATCCGCATCGATAATCGCCACGGCCGTCTCGTCGCAGGAACTCTCGATAGCGAGCACTAGGCGGCGGCGCTCAATTTCGGCACGCTCCCCCTCGGAGCGCCCAGGCGCAGGCAGCGGCCATACGCGCTGCTCTGCCGCCGTCGGCTCGGGGGAAGCATTGTCGACCGGAAGCACCAGGGGCAGCGGGGCCGTCATGACGATGGCGTCCTTGCCGGCACCGTAGTAGCCACGACGACGACCCGCCTCGGTAAAGCCCAGAGCGTTATAAAGCGCGATCGCTCCCTCGTTGCCGTCCTCGACCTCGAGCGAAGCCGTGGTGCAGCCGAGCATCTGGGCATCATAGCTCACGTGCGACAGCAGCTTGCGGGCAATGCCCTCACGGCGATGTACCGGGTCGACGGCGACATCCAGAATCTGCACATCACCGTCCACGACCATACCGCCGGCAAGGCCCAGCAGCTTGCCGTCGTCGTGTGCTACCCACCAACTACGCGGCACAGCGACGTCCTCGCCCAGTTCGGACAGGAACATGCCCGGCGTCCACGCCTCGTGTCCGGCACTTTCAAAGCAGGCAGCCTCCAGCGCGCTCGCGCCCTCGGCATCCGCCGCGCCCATAGGACGGAACTGCAGATGACGACCGGCGAGCTCATCGGCAACGCCCGTAATTTCGCTCTGCGCACTCTCGGCAAGACCAAGACGCTTGCGCTCGTTTTCCTCGGCATCCGAAAGGCGCGTGTAAATCGGCAGGACGCGGGCCGGATCGCCGTCACCCGCAGCGTGCGCGAGCAGCAAGCCCTCGCCCGAAGGCCACCACAGGTCGCGCTCCACGCAGCGGGCGGTCTCGTCCTCACCCAGCAGCTTGCCATAGCGCACGAGACCGTCACCGGTCAGCTGAACCTGGTCCCAGTCCGCTGCTCGGCGCCACTCATCGAGCGCCATGGCGGCCTTGACCACGTGTTCGCGCTCAAATTGACGCTCGGGACCCTCATCGACCAGCATATACAGCGCCGGATATACCTCACCGCGCATAGCATCGGCCAAGATACCAAGCTTGCCGCGCACGCCAGCCTTCCACGCCGTCCAAGCGCAAGCGTCGAGCGTCGACACGCCCAGCAGCGGAACATTGGCACCGCGCGCGAGGCCCTTGGCAGTGGAGATGCCGATGCGCACACCCGTAAACGACCCCGGGCCGCGGCCGACCACGCAGCAACCAACATCGCTGCGATCCAGACCGGCTTGAGCCAGCACACCATCAACGGTATTCACGAGCTCAACGTTGGCGTGACGGCGACACATGTGGTCGCCACTCACGAGCTTCGTCTCGCCCGTCTGCCCATCAATCCAGCTTGCCGCGCAGGCAAGCATGTCGGTCGAAGTATCGAGCGCCACCACCAGCGCGTTGTCGTTATGCAAGCTCATCTTGTACAGCCTTATCAATCAAATGGGAAAGCTCCATTGCGCGGCCACCGTGCGCCTCGAACGTTATCGTTCGCACATCGCTGTCGCCCTCATCACGCTTGAGCGTCACCGAAAGATACTCATCCGTCAGCTCGTCCTGGAATTGTTCGCCCCATTCCAGCAGGCAAGCACCCTCATAGCCCAGCACATCGAAAATGCCCGTATCCTCGAGCTCGTAGGCATGCTCCAGGCGGTATAGATCAAAGTGAAACAGCGGAATACGGCCTTGATCGTGAACGGCCATGAGCGCAAACGTAGGGCTCGTAACCATATGCCCATCGCCCAGCCCGCGCGAGACGCCCTTGGTAAAGTGAGTTTTGCCCACCCCCAGGCCACCGGTCAGGATGAGCACATCGCCGTCCTCAAGGCACGGTGCAATTAGCTCGCCAAAGTACTCCGTATCGGCAGCGCAAGTCGTTTTGTAAGTACCTACCCCCAGGCGCTCCAGGGACATATATGCTCCTTATTATTCCGAGGCGTCCTCTGGTGCGGGATGTCGCTCCAGATAGTCGCCCAGCATCTTAAAGTCTTCCTCCAGCAGTTCCTGCCACGCCGGATTGCGTAGCGCTGCTGCCGGATGGAACGTGGGCATTACTACAAAATGCCCCATCTGGTGGAACCTGCCGCGCAGCTTAGTAATGCCAATCTCGGTCTTAAGCACAAAGTGCGTCGCGGGGTTGCCGAGCGTCACGATAATATCGGGCCAGATGCTTCGAATCTGCTCACGCAAAAACGGCGAGCAAGCCAGCACTTCCTCGGGACGTGGATTGCGGTTTCCCGGCGGGCGGCACTTAAGCACGTTGGCAATGTAGACGTCTTCGCGTTTGAGCCCCGCCAGCGACAAAATGCCGTTGAGGTCCTCGCCTGCCGCCCCCACAAAGGGCTCGCCCTGCAAATCCTCATTGCGGCCCGGCGCCTCACCAATAAACATCACGCGAGCGCAGGGGTTTCCCACGCCAAACACGATATTGTGACGCGACTGGTAGAGCTGGCAGAGGTGACAATCGCCCAGAACGGCCTCAATTTCCTCGAGTGCGACCTCACGTGGTGCCTGATGGGTATGGCCGGGGATGTGCATGACGCCCATGGCGACTCCTACACGTAGACCTTGTCGAGGCGCATGCCAAAGCCGCAGGCGACCTCGTAGTTAATCGTTCCGCGCAGTCGGGCCATCTCGTCCATAGTGATCTCGGCATCGCCATCGCGGCCGACAATGATCATCTCGTCACCATACTCGGCCTCGGGAATCTCGTGTGCCGGGTTGGACTGAATGGCGACCATAAACTGGTCCATGCAGATATTGCCAACCTGATGCACACGCTCGCCGCGATACAGCACATCCATACGATTGGAAAGCGTACGCGATAGGCCATCGGCATAACCGATCGGCAGCGTGCAGATCTGAACGCGCGTACGCGGTACGCGGTAGGTAAAACCGTAGCCCACGCCCTCACCCATCGCAGGGTGTGCCACGCGCGTCACACGCGCATGGACGCTCATAACGGGATCAAGCTGCATCACGCGGCCACTCAGCTCGCACGGCTGCATGCCATACAAGCCAACGCCGGCGCGGATCATATCAAAATGCATCGAGGGGTCGAGCATCGAGGACGGCGTGTTGGCGCAGTGCACGATACCGCACTCAAAACCCGCATCCTTAATGGCCTGAACGGCCTCGGTAAAGCGCTGACACTGCAGCTTGTAGTCCCAGCCCGAAGGTTCATCGGCCGTGGCGAAGTGCGTAAATACGCCGTCGCACTGAATACCGCGATGGAAATTTATACCGCGGACAAAGTCGAGCACCTGCGTGTAGTGAACGCCGATACGATTCATGCCCGTCTCGATGGCGAGATGATACTTGCCCACTTTGCCCGCCGCGACGGCACATTCGCCATACGCAAGAGCAAAGTCAGACGTATAGACCGAAGGCATGATATCAAACTCGAGCAACGTCGGAATGGCCTCGATAGGCGGCTCGCTTAGGATGAGGATGGGTTTCGTAATCCCGCCCTGTCGGAGCTCAACGCCCTCGTTAACCGTCGCCACGGCAAACATGTCGGCACCGGCCGAATACATGATCTTGGCGCACTCAACAGCTCCATGACCATAAGCATCGGCCTTGACCACGCAGCACAGGCGCTGACGTGGATTCAGCAAGTTCTTATAGGCCCTCGTGTTGCGACGGAGCGCCCCGCGGTCGATCTCGACCCAGGACCAGCGCGTCAAATCGGCTTTATTCATGATTAGTCATCCGACCCTTCGTCCATGATTCCCAGATCTTCGAGCGCATCCTTTGCCGCCAGTTCCATGGCCGGACCGATCAAGTCGATAAGATCGGTCGCGATGACGCTCTTCTCACCATACTCCGTCGCCGCGGCAAAACCGGCATAGCTGTGAAGTGCGACGGCGTACGAATACAGCAACTCCCAACGATCCATCTCGTCGCGCATGGTGGCAAGCGTGCCGGCCAAAATACCCGCGAGAACATCACCCGAACCGGCAGTTGCCAGAGAAGCCGGACCCGAGAGCGGCAGCAGCACACGCTCAACGCCACAGATAGCCGTCGTCGGCCCCTTGGCAATGACCACCAGATTGTCAGAGCCTGCAGCCCAGACAACCTTCTGCGCGGCTGCAATCGCAGTACCAAGGTCGTTCACCTCGTCACCGGCAACCAGACGCGAAAGTTCACGATAGTGCGGCGTCATAACCAACGGCTGCTCGCGACGATACATCTCGGGATTACTATCAATACCGTCAATGGCAATCTTAGCAAGGCAGTTGAGTGCATCGGCGTCCAAGATAAGCGGCACATCAAGCTCGAGCAAGCCCGAAACCACCTGCATAGCGCCGGCAGATGTCGTCATACCGGGACCGCACAGTACACAGCTGTACTTCTTTGCAATCTCGCACACAGTCATGCGCGCAGCGGCGCCAAAGGAGCCGCGGGAATCAGACGGAATAGCAAAAACGGGAATCGAAGGAAGTGCCATGCGAATAAGATTAGCGCAGGCGTCAGGAGCCGCGACCGCCACGTAACCAGCACCCGCGCGAGCTGCAGACTTGGCCGCCATAATGGCAGCACCAGGATATTGCGCAGATCCGGCGACAATAAGCACAGAGCCACGGGAATACTTATCGATATTCGTAGGCAGTGGGGCAAAGTAATCAACTAAGTCACCGGGCTCGACAATCTCAGCGGCGTGGTCGACATCATCGATGACCTCGTCAAGACGGTCGTAAAGATTGCCGCAGATCAAATCGCCAGCATACTCAGGGCCATCAGCGCTATACAGACCAATCTTGGGCGCAATCATCGTCACCGTATGCTCGGCACGAATGCAGTCGTCATCAACAACGCCCGTCTCGGCATTCAGGCCCGAGGGGACATCAATGGATACGACACAATCGGCGCATTCATTGACCGTAGGAATCCAGATGGAGAACGGCGCACGCAGATTCCCGTGGAAACCGGTACCAAAAATGGCATCGACAACAACATCGGCCTTATCGATCAAAACCTCGAGTTCGTCACGCGAGGGGCCAACGCAAACGTGCACATCGCGGCCGGCAGTACGACGAGCAACATGACGCGCCAGAGCAGCAGGAATCTCATCCGGCTCAACCGGAGAAACGATATCCACGTCCACGCCCTTATGGCTCAGGATATCGGCGGCAACCCAACCGTCGCCGCCATTATTACCAAAACCGACCAGAACGAGAACCCGATCGGGATTGAGCTTCAAGACCTCGTTGGCGGCAAACTCACCCGCTAGCTCCATAAGCTCGGCCTTCGAAGTCCCTTTGCGTTCGATGATATCCTCGAGACGAACGACTTCTTCGGTACTCAAAACCGGTTTCATCTATGCTCCTAGCGTATCTTGCGAAGCATCGCCCAGGTGCTCCGTCAATGCTGAATTCTGCAGCTGCTCAAGCTCATCTAAAACAGAGCGAGCCTCTTTAAATGTCTGCGCAACGCGTTTCTTGGTGCTCACCTTTTCCTCTTTTGGCTTAGGCCGAGCATCTTCGGTAATCGCGATGGCATTCGCAACGGCTAAGTCTCCTGTAAGCGTAATGGAAAGAGCAACCTCAACAACACCCAGCTCATGAGCGATCTCGAGTGCACGGCCCGAAAGCAGCGCCTTCGGTTTGCCGAGTTTATCACGCGTTACCGAAACATCCTTGCGACCCACGCCTTGACTAAAACCCGTGCCGAGAGCTTTAAGCACCGCCTCGCGCGAAGCAAAGCGGCTGGCATAGTGAGCAGCGGGACGCGAAGATGCATCACAATACGCACGCTCTTCTTCGGTAAACACACGCCGAGCAAACGACGGCGTCTTTTCAAGAATTGATTTCATACGGGAAATCTCGACGATATCAACGCCGATACTAGCTTCAGCCATGTTCACCTCCATATCGCACAGACTAAGTTATTGTAGCCCGTTCACAGAAGATGCGACAAACGAGGGTTATAAAACACAGCTACTATGTGAGACAAAAGCCCGTAAACGCAAAAAGGGGGAGGCCGCGAGGCCTTCCCCTTCTTCAGTTTCGCTGACGGCTCGGT
>CAJMRD010000091.1 GCA_905215725.1 uncultured bacterium
GGTCTGGCGGCCGTCAAGCCATGGCTGCCGTTGTCCGTTATGGCCGAGGCCGTGCAAAAGACCGTCGAGGACGCCGGCTTTAGCGTGGTGCGCGAGTACGGCGGACACGGCATCGGCAAGGAGTTCCACGAGGACCCGTTTGTGGGCTTTACCACCGAGGCGCCCGATGTGGACACCATCATGGCTCCGGGCATGGTCTTTACCATCGAGCCCATGGTCAATGCCGGAGCGCCCGACATTAAGATTAGCAAGGGTGACGGTTGGTGCGTGCGCACCAAGGACGGCAGCGATTCGGCCCAGTGCGAGGTACAGCTCGTGGTGACCGAGGACGGCTACGAGCTGCTCAGCTGGTAGCTGTGGATGCGCCGGGCTACGCGATGGATATGTTAACCATCGCGTAGCCCGGCGTTTTTATAGCGTTTTGCCTGATACAACCTGCCAAAATAAACCTGTCCCTTTTTGGTAGGTCGAGCGGAAAGGACTGCTTGTGAACATCCTGGTTTTGCTGCCCGTCAACGACCGCCATCGCGCGATCCTCGAGTCGAGCGCTCCGGGCGAGGACTTTATCTACACGAGCGCCGACGCCGCCACGCGCGAGCAGGTCGCCGATGCCGACGTGATCTTGGGCAACATCGACCCTGACATGCTCACAGCATGCGAGCATCTCCAGCTGTTGCAACTGCAGACCGCAGGCTATGACGATTACTTGGCCGCCGGCACCGTGCCAGCCGACGCTAAGCTTTCCTGCTCGGTGGGCGCCTACGGCCAGGCTGTGAGCGAGCACATGTTTGCCATGGTCCTTTCCATGATGAAGCGCCTGCCCGGCTATCACGACTTGCAGCGCGAGCATCGCTGGGAGGATTTGGGGCCGGTCACCTCGCTCAAAAACGCCAATGTGCTGGTGCTGGGCGCGGGCGACATTGGCGGCCACTTTGCCACGCTCTGCCGCAACATGGGTGCGCACGTCCGCGGCATCAAGCGCCACCCGCTCGTCTACCCCATTGTGTTTGAGGACATGGACGGCATGGACGCCCTGTCTGAGCGTCTGGCGGAGGCAGACGTCGTCGCATCCTTTATGCCCAGTACGCCCGAGACCCGCGGCATTGCAAATGCCGAGTTCTTTGCCGCGATGAAACCGGGTGCCTTCTTTGCCAACGGCGGCCGCGGCGATCTTGTGGTCGCCGACGACTTGGTTGCCGCCCTGGAGTCGGGACATCTCGCCGGCGCCGCGGTCGACGTCACCGACCCCGAACCGTTGCCTGAGACAAGCCCACTGTGGGATGCGCCCAACATGCTCATCACGCCGCACGTCTCCGGTTGGTTCCATCTGGCCGCCACGCTCAACAACGTCGTCGACATCGCAGCGGAGAATCTGCGTCACCTGCAAGCCGGCGAAACCCTGCGCTGTTGGATTGAGCACTGATTGTTCCGGCGTTTTGCCAAACGCCGGAATCCCTCGACGCTGCGAGCCCGCCAGAGCGGCAATCTGCCTTTCAATCGTCGGGCATGACCAGAAGGTCAATGCCCTCCTCTTTCAAGGCACCTTGCTCACTCTGGCGGGCTCTCGCTGACTTTTGCTCAACCTGCGGCGTTTCCTTTTTGGTGCAATGGGGTCAAGTTGGCTTGCGCCATACCGGTAGTTCTGTCTGCGACACTCTCGCCAAAGTGATCTCAGACATGCACCTAGTGTTTTCGACGCTCCGCTTATTAGAGCCAGTCCGTCTCCTCGTCGTAGCGGTCCGAATAGGCGTTACGCTTGAGTTCTTCATCGCTCGTTGGTCGCGCCTTGGACACGTCGACCCCTGAATCGCGGCAAGCAGTGGCGAACAGCTGCGAACCCTGATCGATAAGCTCAATCTTGCGCTCGGCCTTCATGTCTTCGGCCTGCATTTACAGCCCCACGCTTTCGGCTCCGTTGATGGTTAGGTTGCGCTCGTAGAAGGCCGTGAGGGCGCGGATGGCGTACATCACGTCGCGTACGCCGCCGGTCTCGTAGCTCGAGTGCATGGCCAGCTGCGGCAGGCCCACGTCCACGGCATGCATGCTCGCCTGCATATTCGACAGGTTGCCCAGGGTGGAACCGCCGGCCATGTCGCTCTTGTTGGCGAAAGCCTGCGTTGGCACGTCGGCGTCATCGCAGATGGCCTGGAACACCGCGCGGCTAAAGGCATCGGTGCAGTAGTGCTGGTTGGCGGCTTCCTTGATGACGATGCCGCCGTTAAGCACCACCTGGTTGCGGGCATCGCACTTCTCGGCATGGTTGGGATGCACGGCATGTGCGTTGTCGCAGCTCACGAGCATCGAGGCGGCAAGCGCGCGGTGGTACGACTCGTCGTCAAAGTCCAGCGAGCCGTTAATGCGGCGCAGCGCGTCGGCCAAGAACGTCGACATGGCGCCCTGCTTGGTCTCGGAGCCAACCTCCTCGTTATCAAAGCAGCAAAAGACCGAGACATCGTGCGCGTTCTCGGCACCCAAAAATGCCTGCAGAGAGGTGTAGGCGCATGCCAGGTCGTCGAGCTTGGGCGTCGAGATAAACTCATCGGCCCAGCCCCAAATGCGCGCATCCTGACGATTGACCAGGAACAGATCGCGGCCCAAAATTTGCTCGGGCTCAACGTCCAGTTCGTCGGCGATCAGGGCGTCAAAATCTCCCTGCTTAAGGTCACCGGCGCTGATGAGCGGGCACAGGTCGACGGCGCGGTTGGGCGCAAAGCCCTCATTAACGTCACGATTCATATGGATGGCAAGGCTCGGGATAATAGCGACCTCGCGCTCGGTGGAAAGCAGGCGGCTCTCAATACGGTCGCCCTCGCGCACCAGTACGCGGCCCGCGAGTGCCAGCGGACGGTCGAACCAGGTGTAGTCGATCATGCCGCCGTAGGCCTCGGTGTTCAGGCGCAGCGTCTCGCCCGCGCCGTCGAGCTCGGGCACGGCCTTAACCTTAAACGTCGGCGAGTCGCTGTGCGACGCCGTCAGCTGAAAATGGTAGTCGCCGGCAACGCCGTCCTCGCCCCACGTCGCGGCCAGGTCCTCGCCCACCTTAAAGGCAACAACGCTCGAGGTGTTGCGCTGCGTGTAATAACGCCCGCCCGGCTCGATGTCCCATGCCGCGTTCTCGGGCAGGTAGGTAAAGCCCGCCTCGTCGAGCTCGGCCATAATGGTCGCCGCCGTATGGAACATGCTGGGGCATGCCTCGATAAAGTCGATAAGGTCGTTGGCGGCCTCGATATCGTCGGCCGTCACGTGCGCGCGCTCGGGCGTTTCCTGATCCGTCATACTCTCCCCTTTCGCTGGGTTGATGGTCCCCTCCAGCATACCCCGCCACGCCAGCGCCGCACTCTTCATTCCGTGTTTAATCCCGCACCGCTCACCAAGTTGAGCTATCATGCCCGTGCACCTTTTGCGACAATTACGCTAACAGGACGAGAGGAGCCGCCATGAAGCCACGTAACATTGCCATCGCCTGCGGTGTCGCGGGAGTCGCCGTCGGCCTTGCCGCTGCCACCGGTATCGTTTATCACAAGCAAATCAAGTCCGCCGCGTCGCTCAAGCGCTTGACCGGCTACGCGGATGGCTATGACCTGTACGCAATCGACATCGCCTACGACTACGATCTTGATCGCATCATCGCCGCTGGCGTGCGCGACGACCAGGCCTACATCGATGCCGTGGTGGCGCAGGTGCTGCCCGGTGTGCCGGTACATGTCCAGGCGCCCCAGTTTGCCTGCAGCGCTTTTGTCGCCGTAGATGCCGAAGGCCGCGTGCGCACCGGTCGCAATTACGACTTTAAGGACGACACCTCGGCGCTGCTGGTGCGCAATCACCCACGCGGCGGCTATGCCTCCATCGGCTTTGCGGCCCTCAATAACCTGGGCACCAACACTCCACTTGACTCCGTCGCCGGACGCGCCGCCGCACTCATGGGCCCGTTTGCCCAGCTCGACGGTGTTAACGAATGCGGCGTGTCCATTGCCGTACTCACCCTGGATTCCAAGCCCTGTGACCAGGACACGCAACGCCCCGCCATCAATACCTCGCTCGCCATCCGCCTGGTGCTCGACCGTGCCGCCACCACGCAAGAAGCTGTCGACCTGCTTTCCGCCTACGACATGCACGCTATGGCAGGACGCGATTACCACTTCTTTATCAACGACGCCGCCGGTGACGCGCGCGTAGTAGAGTGGGATCCGCACGATCCGGACCGCGCTTTCAAAGCGACTCCTGTACGCCAGGTTACGAACTTCTATGCCTGCTATGGCGACGAAGTGCTGCCCAACCAAAAGAATGGCGAGCTGGGCCATGGTAAAGAGCGCGCCGTCGCAATCGCCGATGTCCTTGACGCCCATGTCGGTGCCCAGAACGAGGCAGTCGCTTGGAAGGCCCTACGCGCTGCGGCGCAAGAGCCCAATCCGGAAGACATCACCAGCAACACGCAGTGGTCGGTCGTCTTTGACAACACCGAGCCCGCTGCCGCCATCACGCTGCGCCGCCACTGGGGCGACATCGATGCCTTCGCGCTGTAAGGAGCTGGCACCGTCGTCCTTACGCTGGCCTGACGTTGCTTACATTTCCATACATTTGAGCTAACACGTTTTACCCCCGTATCAACAGTGTGCGGGGGTAAACTTATGCGCATGTTATAACTTGCCCGGAAGGATTCACCATGCTTAGAATCGGTCTTCTTACTAGTGGCGGCGACTGCCAGGCGCTCAACGCCACCATGCGCGGCATCGTCAAAACGCTTATGACCAATAGCGAAGAACCTATCGAGATCTATGGTTTTGAGGACGGCTACCAGGGCCTTATCTACAGCAGGTTCCGCGTCATGACGCCCGCCGATTTTAGCGGCATCCTCACCCGCGGCGGCACCATCCTGGGCACGAGCCGCACACCGTTCAAGCGTCTGGATACCCCCGAGGCCGATGGCGTCGAGAAGGTGCCGGTGATGGTCCACACCTATCATAAGCTGCAGCTCGACTGTCTGTTTATGCTGGGCGGTAACGGCTCCACCAAGACCGCCAACCGCCTGCGCGAAGAGGGCCTCAACGTTATCGCCCTGCCCAAGACCATCGATAACGACACCTGGGGCACCGAGCTGACGTTTGGCTTTACGAGCGCCATCGACGTCGCCACCAAGTGCATCGACGACATCCACACCACTGCCTCGAGTCACGGCCGCGTGTTCGTTATCGAGATCATGGGCCACAAGGTCGGCTGGATTCCGCTGTACGCCGGCGTCGCGGGCGGCGCGGACGTCATCCTGATTCCCGAGATCCCCTACGACATGGACAACGTCATCAAGACCATCGAGCATCGCATGGAGACCGGCAGCCGCTTTACCATCGTGGCCGTCGCCGAGGGCGCCATCTCCAAGGAGGATGCGGCGCTGTCCAAGAAGGAGTACAAGAAGAAGCTCGCCGAGCGCACGAGCCCGTCAATCGTGTACGACATCGCCAAGGAGATCGAGGGCCAGACCGGTCGCGAGACCCGCGTCGCCATCCCCGGTCACACGCAGCGCGGCGGCCAGCCCGACGCTCAGGACCGCATCTTTGCGACCCAGTGCGGCGTCGAGGCCGCGCTTGGCTGCCTGCGCGGCGAGTTTGGCTACATGATCGCCCTGCGCGACGGCAAGATGTGCCACATGCCACTCGAGGAGGTCGCCGGCAAGCTCAAGTATGTCGACCCCCAGAGCGATCTTGTGCGCGAGGCCAAGGCATTGGGCATCAGCTTCGGCGACGAATAGCCTCGGCCGGAACTGCTCTCATCGGAGGCCCCAGGGCTACCTCCCAAATCGTCCTCGGACATGTCAGGACCCCGCTGCGCGCTTCGCGCGGCGGGGTCCTTCCGTCCTGCGGAAAGATTTGGGAGGTAAGCCCTGGGGCCTCCTGCGGTAACTGGAGGGGCCAAGACTATTCGTCTTCTTGCTGCGGATGCCTGGTGTAGGATGCGGCGTGCATTTTTGGGAGTATTCAGCAGCCGAGGGTGCCTGCATACTGGATTTTGGGCGAAAGGCAGGCACCATGGGCCGCATCCTGTAAAAAACGAGCGGCTCTAGAGGCGTTTGGGCTCAGAATCGGAGCTTTCAGCGCAGTTTTGCACTCCCGCCCCCGCGCCCGCGGACCCCGGGATGCTGAATACTCCGGAATTTGCACGGCGCCCCCTGGGGTACCTGTGGGCAAAAAGCAACCGCCCCGTCAAAGTATGCATTTGGCGGAGCGGTTTATGCAAAAATACTGCTGCGGGCGCGTCGGCAGCTCGCTAGAACTTGAATCCCAGGACAGGTTACTCGGCGCTCTTGAGGGCGCCGACCATGTCGATCTTGTTGAGGGTTCGGTTGGTGGCGAGGTTGACGATGATCGTAAAGCCGAAGGAAAGCACCACGGCAAGCACGTAGCTCAGCGGCTCGACTTCGACGTCAAAGTACAGCGACGGCATCTGCAGGATGTACGTAAAGCTCTCGGCAAGCAGGCCACCCAGCGGCACGCCCAGTGCAGTGCCAATCGCCGTGAGGATCAACGTCTCCTTGTTGACGTAGTGGTGCACCTCGCCACGGCGGAAGCCCAGCACCTTGATGGTCGCCAGCTCGCGTTCGCGCTCGGAGATGTTAGTGTTGGACAGCGTAAACACCACCACAAACGACAGGCACGCCGCCATAAAGGTCACGAGCACCACGACAGAATTGATAATCGTAAAGTTCGCCTCGTAGTTCTGCCAATGTTCGGCCGTGCTCGAGATGGTGAGCCAACCGTCGCTCTTAATCTTCTTGCTAAACGCAATCTGGTCAGAAGATGAGCCCTTAAGCAGCACAAAGACGCCGTTAAGGCGCACGCTTCGACCGAACGCGCGCTCATAGGTGCCCTGTGTCATGTAAAGCGTGTTGCCCAGATAGTTGAGCGAGATGTCGCTAACCTTGACCTTGGCGACGTTGAGCGACGAATCCTGGACCTGCGCCGTGTCGCCCGGCTGAATCCCAAGAACCAGCTGTGAACTCTTGCTCAGATACACATCTCCGTCGCGCAAAGATAGCGGCTCTTTGGACTCGTCCTCGAGACACACGTAGTCGTCCAGGTCGTTCGTGCGGTCATCTGGCACCACTATCAGCTGCACGGTCTCGCTCTTGCCGCCGAATGTAAAGGTGACGTTGTCGGTCATAATCGGCAGGGTCGAGGTCACGGTCACGTTGAAATCATTGGCCGCGCTGCGCTCATCCAATGCCGCGCACGTCTGCGAAAAATCGTCGGGATTGGCGACAGCCAGCAGGTCGTAGCGCGTGATATGCCCGTACTGCTTGGGCGAAAGCGCGACCGACGTATCACGAATGCCCATGCCGCAAATCACAAGCGCCGTACAGCCCGCGATGCCAAAGATGGTCATAAAGGCGCGCTTTTTGTAGCGGAACAGGTTACGTGCTGCCACCTTGTTCAAAAAGCCCATGCGGCGCCAGATAAAGCCGATGCGCTCGAGCAAGATACGCGAGCCGGCGCGCGGGGCCTTGGGGCGCATGAGCGAGGCCGGGGTCTCGGCCATCTCGTGGCGGCAGGCGATAATCGTGGCGCCCACCACGCCCACGGCAAACAGCGCCACCGAAACGATCGAGGACACGATGTCGTACGAAAGCAACATCTGGGGCAGCGAGTACATGTCGTCGAACACCGTAAACAAGAACAGCGGCAGGGCCACCAATCCGATGATGTTGCCGAG
>CAJMRD010000092.1 GCA_905215725.1 uncultured bacterium
AAGAGCTCTTATCGCCCCGCCAGGATGGCGATGCGGGGCAACACCTATACTCGCAGGACGGCGCTTTCTGCCCTATAGTGTTTGGTGAGCAATATCGTTCAATTTTGAAACACTCGGTCGTGCGACCGTCGTCGGTTGCATGTCGCCGCGGACAGGGGCAAATCATGGATAGCGATGCCAAGCTGAACATCTTGACCGAGGCCCTGGCTGCTGCCGGGGCCTCGGCATTGGCAATCGATGCGCGTGGAGACGTCGCGATCTCGACCATGAATGACGCGGCGCTTGAGCGGGATGTGGCGGCTTTTGTAGCTGAGCGCCTCGACCGTATAGGAGACGGCGCGCGTCTGGTTATGGGACGTGCGGGTACGCGCCTGAGCCTGACCGTTCGCCCCACCGACAAAGAGGGCGGGGACCTTTGGGTCATCGTGGTCCGCGAGGTGCGCGGTGCCGCAGCGCATGCGGGCATCGAGTGGCTCAACGCCGACGAAGTTGAGGCCCGCTACGAATCGAGCGCGTACGGCATCGTTGAGGGGGCGGCCTCGGTGGCTGCACCGGTTGCCGAGAGCTACGCGCGCGGTGTGCCCCTTATGCTCGAGGGCGAGCTGGGAGCGGGTCAGGTCGAGATCGCCAAGCGCCTCTATCTGGACGGTCCTTTTGCCGATCAGCCCTTTGTTTCCGTCGCGCTCGATGAGCTCACCGAGCGCGGTTGGCGCCACGTGCTCAAAAGCGCCGAATCGCCGTTGTTCCAAACAGGGTTGACCCTTTGCATTGAGGGCTGGAACGCGGTTGGTCCCCAGCGCCTTCGCGAGCTCGTTTCCACGATGGCCGACACCGCGTTGGCGACGCGCTGCCATGTGGTGCTGACGGCGAATGACATGCCGGGCGGCAGCGAAAGTGATCAAGCCGCCTTTGTGACCGAGCGCTTCGCCTGTGCGGTGAGCGTGGCGCCGGCAATCGCCGAGCAGGGAGCCGCGTCGACGAAGGTTGCGCGCTATTTGGAATATCTCGCTGATGCATTTGGGACGGCAGCGCCCACGCTGTCTGCCGCGGCGACGAAGACGCTCGATGCTTACCGCTGGCCGCGCAATTATCTGCAGCTCCGCGAGGTCTCGGAACGACTGTATATATTGGTGGGGGTGGGCACGGTGGATCGCGCTGTAGCGGAGGAAGTGCTCGCCCAAGAGGATGTGATTAAGACCGCAACCTTTGGCGCCCCGACGCTCGAAAGTGACCTGTATATCCTGCGACCGCTGGCCGATACCGAGCGAGATATCGCGCATCTGGTTGTAGACCATCTCCACGGCAACCGAACCCGTGCGGCGGAGGTGCTGGGCATAAGCCGTACAACGCTGTGGCGCTTGCTGAAAGACGATGACCGTTGAGCGAGGCGCCCGTGACCGCGCGCGACGCGTGTGCTACAGTCCAAAGCGTTATTGTTTCGATTTGGTTACGGCGTGCGAGGGCATATGGCTGAGACTTCAAAACCGAGCCGCAGAAGGCGGAGTGCCGCGCCGGTCAACCGACGCACAACATCGGTGACGTGGGGTAAACACGCCTCGGGGTTTGATGGCTCGTTCAAGCGCACTAAATATGGCTATCCTTCGGCAAGCGCCCGCTTGGCCATGCAGGCAGAGTCCTCGCTATGGGGCCGGAAACGCGTGGTGGGCTCAAAGCTCAAGCACGACGGAACGCTTGGCTACATTAGCCGTGGGGCGGCTCGCCGCAGCGGACTCAATCCGGCTGGTTGGCATCGTTATGTTCCGATCGTGGTCGTCGTTGCGGTGATCGTCATCGCACTCGCCGCGCTCGGATATGCCGGCGGTGGCGCCAACTTGGACGCGGTGTTTAAATCGCCCGAGCTCGCGCATACAGGCACAGAAGTTGTCGAGGGCGCTCAGACCCAGACGGGCGTCGCGCCCCAGCGCGGCATCGTCGCGGCGGCCTCCACCATCGCCGATGCACAAAAGGACGAGGACGAACAGGGCGATGGCGCCGAAACGGCCCAGACGAACGAAACGGCGACAACTCAAATATCAACATAGCTTGCCGGCAGAAGGGGACGTTCCTTTTCTGCCGGCAGTTTGGGACACTCCTGCGCTACTTGACGTATACCACGTTGTCGCGGCGCGGTTTTGCCTCGGGTAGCGTGTCCTCGGCGTAGCCAAGAATGCAGTTACCGACACCGCGCAGGCTGCCGTCGGCGGGCAGGCCCCAGCTGGCCAGCAGCTCCAGGCCCTCGGGCGAGTCAAAGACCTCATGCGCGCGGTGAATCCAGCACGAATCGACACCCAGTGCATAGGCGGCGTTGAGCAGGTTGCCCATGGCGAGCGAGCCGTCTTCCAGATGTGTGGGCACGCTGCGGTCAACCAGCACCACTACAACGGTCTTGGCGCCATAGAAGGGGTCGCTGTTGCTGTCCATGACCTGGGCGTTGAGCTGTGAGAGACGCTCGACGGTCGCGGGGTCGGTGACGGCGACAAACGTCACCGGCTGGCGTCCCATGCCGCTCGGTGCATATTGGCCGGCTTCGATAATACGTGCAAGCTTTTCGGCCTCGACGGGACGATCGCTGTAGTTGCGGCAGCTGCGGCGGTGAATGAGTGCTTCGATAGTCTCCATGGTGTCTCCTTGCGGTGGCGTTGCAGATGCCCCGTTCATACCCGTCGGGCTCAAACGATAGACGGTCAATTGCCCGGCCAAAAGGATAGATTCCAATTGGGAGAGTAGGTTTGCATAAAAGTACCTTCAGAATGTGACAAACAAATGGGATGGTTAAACGTTTTATCCCGTCTACCCTGCGGTTTTTTACCACTTGCCTAAATGACGAACGCATAACCTCTGATAAAGGTTTTACTAAAGGAGTACCAACGTTTATCAATGCGCCGTGGTGGCGCCGGGCCAGGAGGTAACATCATGTTCCAGGCAGGAGATGTCGTCGAGACCGATTTCGAAGGATTTCTGAAGCTGCTGCGTTCCAAGACGCGCGCTTTCGTGTCGATCAACGATCACGAGTACTACATCACGCACACCGATGGCTATTGGCGTGTTCAGGATTGCGAGGCCCTCAACGACAAGGGCCACTTTACTGACTGTTCTGAGTTGGTCAACACGGTCTGCGAGGTCGTCGAGCTGCCGTGGATTGCCGGCAAGAGCCTGCATGACAGCTTCTCGGGCGCTACGGTCTATGAGGCCGTCGCCGCTTAACAGGCAATAAAACCCGATTTTCACGTGACCGCTGGCGCCGCCCCCGCGCCGGCGGTCTTTTTCTGCCGATAGGCCATAAAAGTGCACGCATTTGCGGAGAGGCTGTTGACGATAGTCAAAACTCGGACTAATCTAGAGACATAAAATTGGTCAAAAATCGGACAATCGAATGGTGGGATAGATGAATGGTGCGGTTAAACTGGTCGACTTCGACCGGTTGCTCAATGGACTCGACCATATCTATTCGGAGTTCTCGCGTGCCTGCGGCCTTTCGGACTGCGCTTACTGGATGCTCGTCGATACCAGCACGGCGGGCGGCAGTATTGCCGTAAGCCGTCTGACAAGCGAATGGTTCTACAGCAAGCAGACCATCAATTCGGCAATTAAAACCTTGACGGCGCGAGGCTTCGCAACGTTGGAGTTTGCCGAAGGCAGTCGTAAGAACAAGGTTGTGAGCCTGACCGAAGAGGGCAGGCGATTTGCCGAGCGTTATGCGCTGCCGGCACTCAAGGCCGAGCAGCGAGCCTTTGGCGCGCTTGAGCCATGTGAGCAGCGCGAGATTATGCGCTTGATCGGCAAATTCTCTCAGGTGCTCGGCGATGAGTGCGAGACATTTAAACAGCAGGTGGCAGCCGCAAGCCAGATGCAAGATCGACGTGAGGGGGAGTCGTGCGACTGTTAATGAGGTTTCTAAAGCCATATCGAGGGCTTGTCGCAGTGACACTGCTGGTGCTGCTGGTGGATAACGTCGGTACGCTGTTGGTTCCCACGATGCTGGCGAACATGGTCAACACCGGTATTACCACGGGCGATGTCGACTACATTTTACGCAACGGCCTATACATGTTTATCGCGACCAGCATGGCTAGCGGCGGCACGGTGCTGGGCTGCTATCTTTCGGCGCGCCTGGCCGCCAACGTGGCTTGCGATATCCGCAATGCCGTGTACGACAAATCGCTCGAGCTCGCGGCCAGCGATTTTGAGCGCTTTGGCACCGGATCGATGATCACGCGCTCGCTCAACGACATCAACGTGATTCAGCAGGCGATTCTGCAGACGATTCAGCTGGTGCTGCCCGTGCCGTTTTTGGCTGTGGCGGGCATCATCTTCGCCTGGTTTATCGATCCCGCCATGGGCACGCTTCTGGGCGTAGTCGTTGCGATCGTGCTCGTAGCGGCGGTCTTTACGGTGGCTAACGCCGCGCCGATCTTTATGCGCTTGCAGAGCTTTATCGACCGCATGAACGTGGTGCTGCGCGAAAACATCGTGGGCGTGCGCGTCATCCGTGCGTTTAACAAGGAGCGTCACGAGGAGCGGCGCCTGGACGAGGTGTTTAGCGAATACGCCGCCAACGCCATCAAAGTCAACCACCTGTTTGTGGGCCTCGACAGCTCCAGCTTCTTTTTGATGAACATCGCCGAGGTGGCGGTGCTGTGGGTGGGCGGCAACCGCGTAGGCGCCCACGCCATGCAGATTGCGAGTATCTCGGCGGTGCTGGAGTATGCAATTCTGATCCTGTTCTTTGTGATGATGGCGCAGATGGTGGTGCTGACGCTTCCGCGTGCTGCCGCGTGCCTGAACCGTGCGCAGCAGGTGTTGGAGATTGAGCCGAGCATCGTCGATGGCGAGCGCACGCTGGATGACGGGGCGCGCGAGCCCCAAGACGAAGCCGATGCGGTGGCCGTGTTCGACCACATGTCGTTTCGCTTTGACGATGCCGACGAGGACACCCTGTGCGACCTGAGCTTTGCCTGCCGTCGCGGTCAGACGACTGCGATCGTTGGCTCGACAGGCTCGGGCAAATCGACGGTGGCAAAGCTTCTGCTGCGCTTCCACGATGCCACCAAGGGCTCCATTCGCCTGAATGGTGTGGACCTGCGCGAGCTTACGCAAGACGAAATCCGCGGGCGCATTGCCTATGTGCCGCAGAAGGCGTGGCTGTTCTCGGGCACGGTGGCGAGCAACCTTCGCTTTGGTAACGAAGGCGCGACCGAGGGCGACATGCTTCACGCGCTTGAGGTTGCCCAGAGCACCTTTGTACTCGACCAACCGCAGGGGCTCGATACCCCGGTGGCGCAGGGCGGTACGAACTTTTCGGGCGGCCAGCGCCAGCGTTTGGCAATCGCCCGTGCGCTCATGAAGCATGCCGATCTATATATCTTCGATGACAGTTTTTCGGCCCTGGACTTTAAGACCGATGCCGCCCTGCGTCATGCGTTGCAAGACGAGACGCGTGACGCTGCGGTGCTCATCATCGCGCAGCGCATCTCGACGATCTTGCACGCCGACCAGATCGTCGTGCTCAAGGATGGCGAGGTTGTGGGCTTGGGCACGCATAGCGAGCTTATGGAAACCTGCGAGGTGTACCGCGCCATCGCGGAATCGCAGATGAAGGGAGGTGAGTAGCATGACCGAGGAGCTCAAGAAGCAGGGCGGCGTTGATGACGCCGCTGCCGCGGGACTGGTCGAGGAAACGGCTGCCGTGGCACCCGAGCTGGATGACGCCGCCAAGGCTGCAGCCGAGCGCGAGGCTCGCCGCCAAGCGCTCTACGAGGAAAACGAACGTGCCGAGGACGAGCGCGCCCGCGCCGAGGCAGAGCGTATGCGCGACGTGGACGATGAAGACGAGGACGAGACGCCTCGAGATACCTGGGCGACGGTGCGCCGCCTGTGGAGCGAGGCTGCCGGCGACCATTGGCGCTTCTATATCGTGTTCGCGAGCATTGTGTTCTATGCCATCTTTAACACTGCTGCGCCGGCATATAGCGCCCGCGTGATCGATGAGCTGTGGAGCCACATTCAGGTGGCGTTTGCCAACGACACCACCTTCAACATCACCTGGGAGAACTGCGGCAGGACCATCTTCATCTACTTTATGATCTGGACGGCCGCTGCCTCGTTCTACGCGCTCCAGAGCTTTTTGATGTCGAGCGTTGCCGAACGCCTCAACCTGTGCCTACGCAACCGCATCGCACAAAAGCTCAACCGTCTGCCGCTTGCCTTTTTTGACGCGCATCGTCCCGGTGAGGTCGTCAGCCGTGCGACCAACGACTTGGACAAGATGTCCGAGAGCATGCAGCGCGGCTTGCTGCAGCTTCTGGTGTCGATCGGTACCGTGGTGGGCGCCGTGAGCGTGATGTTCGTGTTTAGCGTGCCGCTCACGCTCGTCTTTTTGTTCTTTACGGCGTTGTCGCTGCTGGTGACCAAGGTGGTCTCGCGCCGCACGCATGACGTAACCGGTGAGCGCCAAGAGTGGGTGTCCAAGATTACGAGTGCGGTCGAGGAAGGCTACTCGGGCCGTCTGGTGATTCGCGCGTTTAACCGCGAGCGCCAAAGTTCTGCCGAGGTGCACCAGGCCTCGGGCGAGCTGGCACGCGTGAGTGCCAAGGCCGACTTTATGATTAACGCCGTCGGCCCCGCGGTGCGCTTTATCGGCCGCCTGGCACAGATCGTGATTGCGATTGTGGGCTGCAGTATGCTGGTTGCCGGCCACATGACCGTCGGCGTGTTCCAGGCGTTCTTCCAGTTTATCTACGAGGCATCTGAGCCCATGACGCAGCTGTCGTTTACCTTCAACTCGCTGCAGAGCGCGCTGGCGAGTGCGGAGCGCGTGTTCGACCTGCTCGATGAGCCCGAGATGGAGGCCGATCCGCTGCCGGACGAGGCCGCCAAGCTGCCGGGCAAGGTCGAGGGCCGTGTCTCCTTTGAGCACGTGCGCTTTGGTTATTCGCCCGACAAGCCGCTTATGCACGACGTGTCGTTTACCGCCGAGCCGGGCCAGAAGATTGCCGTGGTGGGAACCACGGGCGCGGGCAAGACGACGCTCATCAACCTGCTCATGCGCTTTTACGAGGTGGACCGGGGTGAGATCGCCGTGGACGGGAACAGCATTGCCAAACTGCGGCGCAGTGCGCTGCGGGGCATGTACGGCATGGTGCTGCAGGAGACCTGGCTCAAATGCGCTACCGTGCGCGAGAATATCGCCTACGGCAAGCCGGACGCCACGGACGAGGAGATAAAGGCCGCGGCGAAAGCCGCTTATGCCCACGGCTTTATCAAGCGTCTGCCTCAGGGATATGATACCGTCATTGCACCGGGCGGCGGAAACCTTTCGGCGGGGCAGAAGCAGCTTTTGTGTATTGCCAGAGTTATGCTCAGAATTCCGGATATGTTGATTCTGGACGAGGCAACCTCTTCGATCGATACCCGTACAGAAATGAAGATTC
>CAJMRD010000093.1 GCA_905215725.1 uncultured bacterium
GGCCACCACGACCGACGAGCCCGCCACCAAACCCAAGCGCGCACCGAAGCGCCGCAGCAAAAAGCGTCCCAAGCCTGGCCTGCTGGACGGCATCGACACCTCGGACCTTTCCGCCGACGAACGTGAACTCGTGCGCCGTCGCGCCGCTATAAAAAAGTCCATGAAGGGTAACAAGCGCGCCAACACCAAGCCCGAGCTGCTCGTACGCCAGCGCCTGCGCGCCGCGGGCCTTACGGGCTATCGCTTGGAATGGAAGGTTCCCGGCAAACCCGATATCGCCTTTCCCGGGCGCAAGATCGCCATCTTCGTCAACGGCTGCTTTTGGCATCGCTGCCCCAAGTGCAACCCTAGCCAGCCCAAGCGCAACGTTGAGTTTTGGGAGGCAAAGTTCCGTCGCAACGTCGAGCGCGACCGCGCTGCCATCAACGCACTTACCCAAATGGGCTGGACGCCCATCACCGTCTGGGAATGCGAGCTCAAGAAAGACCGCATCGATGCCACCATGGAAAAGGTCATCGAGCAGGTACGGGCTGCAGAGCCGCAGCGCTAGGAACGAGCCGTCCACACGCCCCACACAGGCAAGCCACATCCGTGCCACAAACCTTAGAAAGCCCTTAAGCCCAAAACCTTTCAAGAGTGTTACTCGATAGCTTTTACCTGCGGTTTCATCGCAACGTCAAACCTCATTAAGCCTTTCTTTAGCACTTCTTTGCAGCAGCCGCGGCATAATACTGCCAACGCACGGGACCTAGCAGCACACCCCGTGCGCAACCTTTTGGTGGACATCGAGGAGGCCGCATAAGCATGCATTCTTCCAATGACGCAGCACAGCAGCCATCCCTAAATCATGCAAACCTTTTCTCCTTCCCCCCGACACAGAGAAACGGCCTCCTCGACTCCCCCACCACAAAAGCCAAACGCTCAACCGACCAGAGCCACAACTTGCGAGCATCGTTCGAAAAGCTCCAAGCATCCCTAAACAAGTCATTCCCCAACCAAGCCCGGGCATACTAACCCCTCATCAACAAAGAAGCCCTGACGCCCCACCCATTTCCGCCCCAACGCCACAAGGGCGATCGAGCAGGACGGCTTGGGCGGGTCCCCGTACTTAGTTTCCAAAATCATTCCGCAGCGCGAAGGCCCCCGTTGCCAACGCTTCGTAGAAGCGAGGCAACGGGGGCCTTCATGCGCGAGGACGTTTTGGAAACTAAGTACGGGGACCCGCCCAAGCCGTCCGGTGGGATCAGAGTACCCTTGCTGTTACTCTGCTTTGCCCACGGAGTTGAGGTTGGTCATGCGGATCTTAACCAGCTCGGTGATCTCACGCATACCCTCCTTAGCCGGCTTCTTGGGGTCGAAGCAGGCGGGGTTCTCGGCCATGTAGGCCATGAAGCCCTTGGTGTAGGCCTGACGCAGCTCGGTGGCGTAGTTAACCTTGCAGATGCCGTTCTTCACAGCCTCGGCAACCTGCTCATCGGGCACACCGGAGGTGCCGTGCAGAACCAGCGGCACGTCGACGGCGTCGCGGATAGCCTTGACCACGGACTGCTCGATGTGCGGATCGCTCGTGTACACGCCGTGGCTGGTACCAACGCCAATAGCCAGCGAGGTGCAGCCAGTGCGCTCGACGAACTCCTTGGCCTCGGCAGGATCGGTGTAAGGGCTCTCGCCCTCAACCGCGGGACCGTCGTCTTCCTTGCCGCCAACCTTACCGAGCTCAGCCTCGACGGGCACACCCATGGCGCGGCCAGCGTCGGCGACGGACTTGGTCAGGGCGATGTTGTCCTCGAAAGACTCGTGCGAGCCGTCGATCATAACGGAGGTATAGCCCGTGCGGAAAGCCTGCATGCAGCGGTCATAGCCATCGCCGTGATCGAGGTGCAGGGCGACGGGCACGGAAGCGCGCTCGGCAGCGGCCTTGACCATGCCGTAGAAGTAATCCAGGCCAGCGGTCTTAATGGTGCCCGGGGTGGTCTGCATGATGACGGGGGACTTGGTCTCCTCGGCGGCGGCCAGAACGGCCATAACAAACTCGAGGTTCTCGACGTTGAACGCGCCGACGGCGTAGTGGCCGGCCTGAGCGTCCTTGAGCATCTTTTCGGTGGTAACAAGTGCCATGAGCGTTTGCTCCTCTCCCTCGCCCGCATCTGGACATCGGGCGTAGTTGTTCACAAGGCGTTTTACCTTGCGTTTTGCTGCGCTCATTGTATGAAAATCGATGGTGTCGCACGCATGAGATATCACCGGCACACAGGTCAAGACGCTCGTTTTTGAAAAGCAAACGGAAGAGATTCGCACCGGATTCCTCTATACGACATTGCAGTTTTCAAGCGAATCATCTTTCTTTTATAGAAAAGATAAGTAATCGAAAGGTGTTTTCTTACTCAAAAAGAAAATGAACGAAAATGGACTCAACACAATTCCTGCAAATTTTAGTTGAGAATGGAGCAGCTATGGCCCATGTAACAACCCGAGCCTTCGCCGATGAACGTCGTGCCGCCATCATGGAGATGCTTGAGCATAACGCCTCGGTGCAGGTAGCAGAAATCGCCCAGACCTTTGGCGTGTCCTCCGTCACCGCCCGCGCCGACCTAGACGCGCTCGCCGAAGCAGGCAAGCTGCGCCGCACACATGGCGGCGCTGTGTCGCTCCACAAACGCCTAACCGTCTCCACGCAGGATCGCCGCATCAATGTCAACGTCGCCGCCAAGCAAGCCATCGCGCAAAGCGCCATCGAGCTCGTCAGTGACGGCGACACGTTGCTCGTCGACTCGGGCACCACGGCGCTCGAGTTCGTCCGGCTCCTCGATCAGCGCGACGGTATCACCGTCATCACGGCCGACATTACCATTGCCGATTACATCGACGAGAGCATGCCCTCAGTCGATGTCGTCATGCCGGGCGGGGCGCTGCGCAAAGGCCATCGTTATCTGTACGGACCGCTCACTATGCAGGCGCTCCAAATGGTCCACGCCGATCTTGCCGTCATGTGCCCTGGAGCTTTTGTTCCCGGCTGCGGCTTTACGACCGACTTTCCCCAGATGGCCGAGACCAAAACGGCCATGATCGCCGCAGCCCATCAAAGCGTCGCCCTCATGGACGCCAGCAAGGTTAACGGACGTGGCATGTACCGTTTTGCCGAGCTTGCCGACGTCGACACCATCGTGATGGACAGCGACCCCGAAGGCGCCGTCGCTACCTCAATCGCCGAGACCGCCGACGACGCCCGCCCGAATCTCGTCATCGCCGGCGCTTAAACAAAAACCACCACAAAGGTACCTTTGTGGTGGTTTTGCTCGTTAAAAGCGAGATATCGCTACTTGGACAGCTCGTCAGCAAGGACCTCGATCTGAGCGCGCGAGGCGTCGTTGAGCGAACCCAGCACGGTCACCTTGTTCTGCGCCAGGGTAATGTCCTTCATGCCCTCGAGCTCCTTGGTCATAACCTTGGCAGCTGCGGGCGCCCAGGAGCCGCCCTCGACGAGCGCCACCGTACGGTTCTGGTAGGCATGCTCGGCAAGCGTGTGGATAAAGGTGCTCATGAACGGGAAGATCTCGCCCTGATAGGTAATGGAAGCGAGTACCAGACGGTCATAGCGGAACGCATCCTCAACGGCCTCGGCCATGTCGTCGCGAGCCAAGTCAAAGACGGAGACCTTCTGGCCGCGGGCCTCGAGCGCAGATGCGAGCTCCTCAACGGCAGCCTTCAGATGGCCGTACACGCTCGCATAGGCAATGGTGATGCCCTCGTCCTCGGGCTGATAGCTCGACCAGGTGTTGTAGGTGTCGAGGTAGTAGCCCAGGTTCTCGGTCAGCACGGGGCCATGGAGCGGACAAATAATCTGGATGTCCAGGTCGGCGGCCTTCTTGAGCACGGCCTGCACGAACTTGCCGAACTTACCGACGATGCCAAAGTAGTAACGGCGTGCCTCGCAGGCCCACCCTTCCGGATCTTCGATGTCATTGGCACCAAACTTGCCAAAGCCATCGGCACTAAAGAGCACCTTGTCGGTGGCCTCGTAAGAGAACAGCACCTCGGGCCAGTGAACGTTGGGAGCGCCGACAAAGGTTAGGCTGTGGCCGCCCAGGTCGAGCACATCGCCCTCTTTGACGACCATCTTGCGCTCGGGGAAGTCGGTGCCAAAGTAGTTGACCATCATGCGGAAGGCACCCATGCTGGCCACGATCTGCGCCTGGGGATAGCGCTCCATAAAGGCAGCGATGCCGGCGGAGTGATCGGGCTCCATGTGATGAACGACCAGGTAGTCGGGCGTACGACCATCGAGCACGGCCTCGAGGTTGCCGAGCCACTCGTCGACAAAGTCAGCGTCAACCGAATCGGCGACGGCGATCTTGTCGCCCAAGATAACGTAGCTGTTGTATGCCATACCGTTCTCGGACACGTCGTACTGGCCCTCGAACAGGTCAATGTCGTGATCGTTAACGCCAATGTAGCGGATATCCTTGGTGATCTCCATCAGGCAAAGCCTCCTAGATAGACAAAAGAGCCCGTCTATCATAGCACTCGTCTTCATAGCCACGGCTATCTGCCAGCATCCTTATCGATTGTTATTGAGGCGGAATATATCGCCATTGACCTGCAAAAACTATGTGCGCGGAGCTGCCGTGGTATGTCGAACGATAAGCTGGCCGGGAATACGAATGGCAACGGTTTTGTCCGTTGCCCCCGCCTTGGGAACCGCGTGTTCGAACACCTCGCGTCCACGCTGATGCAAATCGAATCGAACGGTCGTGAGCTCGTTGTGTGCCACAAAATCATCGAGCGAATCGTCGACGCCCACCACGCTCACGTCCTCGGGCACGCGCAGACCGCTATCGCGCAGCGCTGCAATCGCGCCATTTGCCATCTGGTCGTTTGCCGCGTAAATCGCCGTCATGGTGCGATCGTGCTCGGCCAGGTACCTGCCGGCCTCGTAGCCGCTGTTGGCAGACCAGTCGCCCTCGAGCGGCTCTGCCGGCTCGATGTGTTTACGCTCGAGTGCATCCTGCCAACCGGCGCGACGAAATTGCTCGTCGACCGAGAATGACGGGCCGCCAATATAGCGAATCTGCTCGTGCCCTAGCTCAAACAGGTGATCCATAAGCAATAGCGAGCAGCCGTAATGGTCGGAATCGACCGTGGTCACCTGCGGGTGCGCGTACATGGTAACGATGACCGTGCCAATGCCCGGCAGTGGATCAAACGTCTCAAAATCGGGCGCCATGCGACTCATACCGATGATGATGCCGTCCACCGGCAATGCGGCCATACGACGCGTGGCCTCGGCAAGCGAAAACTCCTCGGTCTTGGACATCTCGACCAGCGTGATGGCGCAATTATGCTCGCGAGCAGCGCTGGCGATGCCGTCGATCATTGAGAGGTTGCCGAACTTGGTGACATCGTTGACGCACAGGCCGACCGAATGATAACGGCCGTCGCGCAGCGAGCGACCGGCATAACTCGGACGAAAGCCGAGCTTTTGCATAGCGGCCTGTACGCGCTGGCGCGTCTGCTCGTTAACGTTAGGCAAGCCGTTGGCGACGCGCGAAACCGTCTGCTGCGAAACGCCGGCAGCGCGGGCGACGTCGGCCATGGAGACCGGACGCGAACTGGTATCGTTGGACGGGCGCCTTGCCACAGGATCACCTTCACCCTTGCGAGATCTGAATAGCGTGAATGCCGGCCCGGGCAGAAATACATCCCGCGCCGAGGCCCGCTATCGTCGGACGCATGTTAACGTACTCTACTTTTTCTATCTGCATCTCTTCTGCTTTATAAGTCCATACGGCAGTACCGTTCACGGCTGAATTTCTACCGATTACCAGATTCTCAAAAAGTGACAAGCGATGTGTTATGAGTACGTTAACATAGCCCGTAACGTGCGGTATTGTGAACACTTGGTTCATGCCGCTTCAAGTTGTTAACGTACTCATAACGACGCAAAACCCACCCGTGCGCGCCAAGGAAAGGACTCCCATGACCACCCCCGACGAAAAGACATTCGCCACGCTCACCAAGCTGTTCGAGGAGGAGTTTGGCCCCATCGGCGACCGCCAGGTGCTCTACGTGCACGCGCCCGGCCGTTCCGAGATCAGCGGCAACCACACCGACCACGAGGGTGGCCACGTTATCGCCGGCTCGCTCGATGTCGCCGTCGACGGCATCGCCGTGGCAACCGATTCCAACAAGGTTCGCGTTGCCGACGAGGGCTATCCCACGTTTGAGATCGCGCTCGACACGCTAGACGTTCAGGAGTCCGAGAAGGGCACGTCCGCAAGCCTCGTGCGCGGTATGGCCCACGAGGTCGCAGCCCTTGGCGTTGAGCCCAAAGGCTTCGACTTTGCCTTTACCTGCTCCGTCCCCTCGGGCGGCGGCCTTTCCAGCTCTGCCGCCGTCGAAGCCGCGTACGGTCGTGCCATGGAGACGCTCTGGGGCGCGCCCGCCATTGAGCCCGTCACGCTCGCCCAGATGAGCCAGCGCACCGAGAACAACTACTACGGCAAGCCCTGCGGTCTGATGGACCAGGCCGCCGTTTGCTTGGGCGGACTCGCCTACATGGACTTTGAGGATCAGGCCCAGCCCAAGACCCAGAAGCTCGAACTCAACTTTGAGGATCACGGCTATGCACTCGTGCTCGTTAAGGTCGGTGCCGACCATGTGGCAGCTACCGACGACTACGCCGCCGTTCCGCGCGAGATGCAGGACGTCGCCGCCGAGTTTGGCAAGGCGCGTCTGTGCGAGGTAAACGTGGCGGACTTTGACGCCAAACTCCCCGAGCTGCGCGCCAAGCTGGGCGACCGTGCCTGCCTGCGCGCCGTTCACTACTGGCACGAGAACGGCCTAGTCGACAAGCGCTGGGCTGCCCTGAACGCCGGCGACATCGACCAGTTCCTGGTCCTGACGCGCGAGTCCGGCGCCAGCTCTGCCATGTACCTGCAGAATGTCGTTGCCAAGCTGGGCTCCGAGCAGCCTTCCATGTACGCCTTGGCACTGGCCGAGCATGTCCTCGACGGCCGAGGCGCCGTCCGTATCCACGGTGGCGGCTTTGGTGGCACCATCCAGGCCTTCGTGCCGCTCGACCTGGTCGACACCTTCATCGCCAAGATGAACGGCTGGCTGGGCGAGGGCTCTGCCC
>CAJMRD010000094.1 GCA_905215725.1 uncultured bacterium
AACGATATGGCACCGTGGGGACACATGTATGTCAATCCTGGTCTAACAGAGCCTTAAATAATCATTTGGCTGCCCGCCGGCTAAGTGAGTAGACTTTTTTGGAAATGCCGAGCACCCAACATATTTGCCTCAACAAAACCGCAGGTCACAAACTTGTGCTCTGTCGGTGTGGTCGGGGATTCGGTAAAAACCTACTCACTTAGTTTTACGCGATGCATATTGTCTTCAACGAGACCCCAGCCGGGGCGATTCCATCGCAAATTCCGGTGACCGGGGCAGCTAATTAGGCGCCGTATGGGTTCCGGTCGCGCTCGATGCGTTGGCGGATGTGGGCGTACTCGATTATCAGCAGCACCAGGAGTAGGGCCATGATGGCTAGGTAGCTCACGATGGCGCCCATCAGGCCGAGCAGATTGATCAGAATCACCGGCAGCACCACGCTCACGGCAAAACAAATCAGGTAGACCTTGGTGACGTCGCCGGCATGGCGCAGCACCGTGATGATGGCGTAGATAAAGTCGATGGCCGCGGTGACGCCGCCGGCGACGACCATCAGCAACGCCAACGTACGGTAGCGCTCAAAGCTGAGGCCGTACATAAAGCTCATGAGGGGAATACCGGGACCTGCCATAAATGCGGCGCACACGCCGGTGATGACCACGATCAGCGCCATAACGGCAACAATAATCAGGTCAAAGCGATGACGCTTGCGAGGATTAGCCCAAATGCTCGACAAGCGCAGGAGCTGCGGTTTATAGATAAATCCAATGCTCAGCAAAATAGCCTGCGCCGGAAAGAACAGGGCATTAAAGTACAGCTGATATTTGTATGCCAGCGTGCCTTCCATCACAAACTTGGGCATGCTCTCAATTAGGTTGAACAGGAACAGTGCACCAAAGAGCGGGGCGCACTGGACAAACAGGTGGCCGACCTCGCGAAGGCTCACGCGGCGCGATTTTTCGGTCTCGAGCAGGGCGAGCGGCGCGGTGACCAGCACGAGCGAGGCGATCGCGGTGACACCCATGGCCATGGCCGCGATGGGCATGCTGCGCGTGAGGAACAGCGCCACGCTGAAGACCGCGATGACGCCGACGGAGCGTAGCGTTTGGCTCATTCCAGCCAAGTAGAGTTTGTCGGCCTGCTGCAGGCGGCCTTCGTACACGTCGGCGACGCCATCGATGACCTTATACAGGTAGACGCCCAGGCCGATCGTCGCCATCTGCGCATCATAGCCGCGGGCGCTGCTGTACATGAGGCCGCAGCCTAGGGCGAGCGCTCCACAAAGCCAGCGGTTGAGCTGGTAGGAGGCAAAGGACGTCTTTTCGTCGATGTCTGAGACCTGGAAATTGCGCACGCCGTAGTTGCACGCGATCATGATGAGCGTGCCGGTGACAAAGGCGATGGAGAATTTGCCTGCTTCTTCGGCGCCCACGAGCTGCGTAGACACGATGGTGAGCAACGGAAACGCCAGGCCCCACACGGCGGTGCCGAGGGTGTTCCAAAGATAGTCGCGGCTGGTGGCGTGCTCCTCGTATTCCGCTTCCTGCATGGAGAAGCCGCCGCCGTAGACGGCGCCGAGCAGACGGTTCCACCAAGCGTTGACCATGCGGCGGACGGGGCCGGGCTCCCGATCGCGTTCGCGCCGGCGACGTGTGGCTTGGCTGCTATCGGGTCCGCCGGCGTTGCGCTGGCTCAGCTCCTGGATGCGCGCGAGCTCTTCGGCCGTGTGGGAGGCGGGGAACAGGCCGTTCTCGATGCGGCCGCCCTGGGCCTTCGCGGCGCCGTCTTTCGATGCAGCGGGGTTGGAGATGCCGTTACGGCGGGCGATGGCGCGGCGAATGCTATCGAGGGGCGTGATGCTCAAAGCGGGGTCCTTTCTATTGCTGCGCTCTAGTATAGACACCTCGGTGTCCGCTCGTATTTTTGAACAGGTTGTTCGATAATTTCGGCGGCGCCATTCGGTAGTCGGCACTTAGGGACGTTCCTTATGTGCAGGCACTTTGGGAACGTCCCTAAGTGCCAGCATCCGGGGACACTCCTTGAATGTTGCCTGTTCAAGAGTGTCCCCAATGACTAGTCGTTTAAGAACGTCCCCAATGACTGGGCCGCTTGCCTGCGATTTTTAACCGTTGGGCGGGCTTGCCGCCCTTGCCGCAAAAACGTTTTTGCATATCGGGTACAACGGGCTTTACGTGAGTAAAGTGCGCGCCGCGTCCACGTGCCGCGTTTTTAAAGGAGGCCCCATGCCTGGTGTTACCCCTGCAGAAGTTCTGTCCAATTTTGGTATTACGCTGGTCGAAGATCCCGCCGAGAATCAACCCCGTCTGCTGGTCGATCTGCCCGCCGCGGAGCTCGTCGAGCACGCTATCCGCCGCGAAGAAGGCCGCATGGCATCCAACGGCGCGCTGGTGATCGAGACGGGGGAGCGTACCGGCCGTTCCCCCAATGACCGCTTTATCGTCGACACGCCCGACGTGCACGACAAGATCGCCTGGGGCGCCGTCAACCGCCCGCTTTCTGTCGAGAGCTACGAGGCCATCAAGGCCGGCATCGTCGATTATCTTAACGAGCGCGACGTGTTCGTTGCCCGCGGCATGGCCGGCGCCGATCGTAACCATACGCGTCGACTGCTCGTCGCCTGTGAGCGTGCCAGCCAGGCGCTCTTTATTAAGCAGATGCTCGCCCGCCCGCTCGCCCGCGAAATCGCGCGCACCGGCGAGCCGGACTTCTGCGTGCTCGCCGCGCCGGGCTACCAATGCGACCCTGCCATCAAGGGCCTCAACTCCAGCGCCGCCGTGGTCATCAACTTCCAGGAACGCGTGATTCTGGTCGCCGGCACCGGCTACTCCGGCGAGATTAAAAAGTCGATCTTTAGCGTCATGAACTATCTGCTGCCCGTCGAGGATGACGTGCTGCCCATGCACTGCTCGGCCAGCATGGATCCCGTCACGCACGAGACTGCCGTGTTCTTTGGCCTGTCCGGCACGGGCAAGACCACGCTTTCTGCCAACCCCACGCGCCTGCTGATCGGCGACGACGAGCACGGCTGGTCCGACATGGGCATCTTCAACATCGAGGGTGGCTGCTACGCAAAATGCGAGGGCCTGGACGCCTTCCACGAGCCCGAGATCTTCAACGCCGTCCGTTTTGGCGCCATTTGCGAAAACGTGGTGCTCGACGAGAACCGCAAGCCCAACTACGACGACATCTCGATCACGCACAACACGCGCGTGGCCTATCCCGTGGAGCACATTCCTAACGCGTGGACTAAGGGCATGGGCACTACTCCGAGTGTCGTGCTGTTCCTGACTTGCGACGCTTTTGGCGTGCTGCCGCCCATCTCACGCCTGACGGCCGATGCCGCCATGTACCACTTTGTGACGGGCTTTACGGCTAAGATTCCCGGCACCGAGGTCGGCGTCACCGAGCCCACGCCCACGTTCTCTTCGCTGTTCGGCGAGCCGTTTATGCCGCTCGACCCCATGGTTTACGCCAAGATGCTTGGCGAGCGCATTGCCGACGGCCGCACACGCGTGTACCTGGTCAACACCGGCTGGATTGGCGGCGGCTACGGCGTGGGTCATCGCATCGAGCTGGCCTACACGCGCTCGCTGGTCGCACGCGCCCTCGACGGCACCATCGAGGATAGCGAGTTCGTGCACGACGACATCTTTAACGTCGACATTCCCACGACGTGCCACGGCGTGCCCGATGGCATCCTGGTGCCGCGCCAATACTGGCAGAGCACCGCGCGCTACGACGAGGCCGCGCACAACCTGGCGGTGATGTTCGAGGAGAACTTCGAGAAGAAGTACTCGCACCTGCCCGAGTCCGTCAAAGCCGCCGGCCCGCACGCCCAGGTGTCCGCCGAGGCCCGTCATCGCGGCCGCGGCCTGCTGGGGCTCCGCCACTAGCTTCGCCGTGAGTCCATATTCACCACAAAGGGGACAGGCACCTTTGTGGTGGTTTTGCTCACGTGGATGACTCGGGTTACAATACGCCTGACATATCGTCCCCTTCTCCGGATGGGGACAGCGCAAGCGTTCTTGTGACGGCACCGTAGGACTTTGAAGGTGGCCGTTGTAAGGGCGCTTTTTGTTTAGGCGCCCTCACTCGGGCGCGCATAATGAAGGGAGAGCGTATGAAGAGCTTTATTGCCGAGGATTCATTCTGGGAGCTGTTTCCGCAGGCAGCGGTCGGTGTTGTGGTCGTGGAGGGCATGAAGCCCACGGCTCAGATTCCTCAAGAGGACGTGGATGCGATTGCGGCGTTGCTCGACCGCGCCAATATCGATGCGGAGCGTCATCTGACCAGCGACACTATCAGCGAGAACGCACCGGTCAAGGCATGGCGCGAGGCCTATCGTCTGTTCAAGACCAAGAAAGGCGCGCGCTGCTCGATCGAGAACTTGCTCAAGCGCGTGCTCAAAGGCAAGCCGGTGGGCCGCATTACGCCCGCGGTGGATATTTACAACACGGTGTCGCTGACCTACGCGCTGCCCGTGGGAGGCGAGGATCTGCATGCGATCGAGGGGGACCTTCGCCTGAAGGTGACCGACGGTGGCGATGCGTTCTTGCCGCTTGGCGAGGAGGCGGACGATCCGACGCTGCCCGGCGAGCTCGCCTACATCGACGATGCGGGCGCTGTGTGCCGCTGCTGGAACTGGCGCGACGGCGTTCGCACGGCGCTGTCCGATGATTCGGCCGATGCGTTCCTGGCGATTGAGTGCGTGGAGCCCGAGCGCATGGGGGATTGCCAGGCTGCGATCGATCGCTTAGCCGAGCTGCTTGAGCGCTATCTGGGAGCGACGGTTGTCATTAAGACGCTTGTGACCCGCGACAATCCTTGCGTGGAGCTGTAGCGGCGCCTAGAACCTATTGATGCCCCAAACCACCACAAAGGTGCCTGTCCCCTTTGTGGTGGTTTTTATGTTGATGGGTTAACAATTGGGATATTTGGGTACGGGGGTTCGGACATGCGGCTAAGATGTTTACCCGTTAGCATCATGCAAGCGAAAGGCGGTCGTCTCCCATGCAGCAGAACGACGAGACACGTTTTGAGGACTTTGTCGGACTGATCAGCGGCCTCTACAAGGAGATTCAGCGCATCAAGACGTCCGAAGGTGCAAGGCTGGGCCTCAAGGGCTCCGACGTTATGTGCCTTTACTATCTTGAGCGCAGCAAGGACGGCCTGACTGGCGCTGACCTGGCTCGCATGGCAGGCGTGACCCGCGCCGCCGTCTCGCGTACGCTCGCGCATCTGGAGGAGGGCGGCTACGTCGAGGTCGACGATTCGGGCGATGCCGCCGTTAAGTATCGTGCTCCGGTGCGCCTGACCGCTCTGGGCGGCGAGAGCATGAGCGAAGCGGACCGCATCATTCGCGAGGTGCTCGATACCACCGGTAAGGCTATGGGTGTGGAGCAGCGCGAGCAGATGTATGCGTCGCTGCGCACGATTCTCAACACCCTGCGCGAGCTGTAGGGCCGCCAAGGCTTTTGCTTCCAATTAACAACCGCATAGTCCTGTTTGAGCGCGTATACCGTGCCGGGGCCTTGCTGTCAAAATTCCCTGCGCGGGACCTGCGCAAGAAAGGATTCGCTATGTCCGTCCGCATTATTACCGATTCCGCAAGCGATATGTCGCCGGCCGAGCACCCAGCACTGGCCGTTTTGCCGCTGTCCGTCACCTTTGGCACCGATGTGTACATGGATGGCATCGACATCGATCACCAGCGCTTTTACGAGATGCTCGTGGAGCGCGATGAGCTGCCCAAGACCGGCCAGGTCAACCCGTACGCGTTTTCGCAGGCGATTGCCAAGGTTCGTGAAGCCGGCGATGAGGCTGTGATTATTACCGTGGGCGCTAAGCTATCAGGCACCAATCAGAGTGCCCGTACCGCACTTGCCGAGGCGCCGGGCGGCGACGTGTACGTGGTGGATAGCAATAACGTCACTCTGGGCGAGCGTGTCCTGGTCGAGTATGCCCTGCGCCTGGTGGATGAGGGCCGTAGTGCGGCCCAGATCGCGGCGGCCGTCGAGGCCGTCCGTGACCGCGTGGTCGTCATCGGCCTGCTCGAGACGCTGGAGTACCTGGTGCGCGGCGGTCGTCTGTCTGCTGCAGCCGGCGCCGTGGGCACGCTGCTCAACGTAAAGCCTGTGGTGGCTGTCGAGGACGGTCTGATCGTGCAGCTGGGCAAGGCGCGCGGTTCCAAGAACGGCCGCAACCTGCTGAACCAAAAGGTCGAAAAGGCGGGCGGCATCGACTTTTCCATGCCGCTGGCGCTCGGCTATACGGGTCTTTCGGATGTGGTGCTCAAGAAGTATATCGAGGACAGTGCCGCGTTGTGGGCCGGCCATGCCGAGGGTGAGCTGCCCATCCACACTATCGGCGCCACCATCGGCACCCACGTGGGCCCCGGCGCTGTAGCCGTAGCCTTCTTCCGCCCCGCCAACTAGCTTTCCGGTCAAAACCACCACAAAGGGGACAGGTACCTTTGTGGTGGTTTATGCTGGGTTCGGTTGAAAGGAGCACGCGATGGCGTCTGAGGGCTTTTTTGAACGGGTGTACGAGGTGGTCGAGCAGATCCCCGAGGGGATGGTCGCCACGTATGGTCAGGTGGCGCTGCTTGCCGGTCGACCACGAAGTGCGCGGTATGTGGGGTATGCCCTGCATAGCAATCCGCGCCCCGGCGAGATTCCCTGTCACCGCGTGGTGTTTGCCGACGGGCGCATATGCGAGGGTTTTGCTTTTGGCGGTCCCGATGCTCAACGTGAGCTTTTGCTAGGGGAGGGTGTGGCGTTTAAGGACGACATGCACGTCGACCTGGCCGTCTGTCGTTGGCCTGCCGGACTCTAACAGCTCTGCCGTGGCCAGAACCACCACAAAGGTGCCTGTCCCCTTTGTGGTGGTTTTCTGTTGCAGGTTTACCGGGGCTAACTTATGGAGAAGCTATGGCGGCGAATATTGATGCTGCAAAGTAAACCACGGTGAACTATATTGCATTCAGCAACGGAGCAGGCAATAGGCGATGAAAAAGCCTGCCCTGTTGAGTTTGATTCGCATTCCTCCCCTCTGTGCGATTCAACGGTGTACTTCGGGAACAGGCCCGCTGGCAACTATCTGCCAGC
>CAJMRD010000095.1 GCA_905215725.1 uncultured bacterium
GCCGCAAGCATCTGGTCGAGTCCGCCCGCCGGCGCCAGCAGCTCGGGCAGCGCCGCACCGGCAGCATCCAATCCAGTCTCGTATTGTCCGCTCGGCCCCATCGCCCGAATCGCCATCGGCAAACTCCTTACCAAGGTATGCATTCACTCTGAAAAATGCCGTCTTCCAGCATACACGAGGCCTCGCGCGCCCCGTTTGGTTTATCGTGTAATAACTTATGTCCATCCTGCCCCGACGGCACATCCGCCGTCCGGCACGACATACCTGGAGGTCAATATATGGGTCCTCGCCAACGACAGGGACGCAGCCGTTCAAAGACGCATGCCCTGCCCATAATCCTGCTCTCGTTTTTGGGCTTTTTGCTTATCGCGGGCGTCGCGTTTGGCATCGGCATGGTCGGCAACGTCAACCGCTGGCTGTCCGATCTGCCCGACTACACCGACGCCAACGCGTATCTGGTGAGCGAGCCCACCGAGATCGTCGACTGCAACGGCAACAAGATCGCGAGCTTCTACACGCAAAACCGTAAGTCCATCACCAAGGACGAGGTCTCCCCCTACGTGCTGCAGGGCACCGTTGACGTCGAGGACGAGCGCTTCTACGAGCACGGCGGTATCGACCTGTGGGGTATCGCGCGTGCTGCGGTGGCAACCCTCGGCGGCGGGCACGAAGGCGCCTCGACTATCACCCAGCAGCTGGTGCGCAACACCATCCTGCAGGAGGAGCAGTTCGACTCGACCATCGAGCGTAAGGTGCGCGAGGCCTACATCGCCGTCAAGATGGAGGACATGTACTCCAAAGACGAGATCCTCATGATGTACCTCAACACCATCTATTACGGCCACGGCGCCTACGGCATCGAGGCCGCAGCCGAGACCTATCTGTCCAAGAGCGCCGCCGATCTCACCCTGAGCGAGGCCGCACTGTTGATCGGCCTCCCCAACTCGCCCTCGCAGTACGACCCCACGGTCAACCCCGACCTAGCGCTGTCCCGTCGCAACAAGGTCCTCGACAACATGCTGCGCCTGGGCCACATCACGCAGGAGGAGCACGATGCCGCACAGGCCGAGCCCATCACCCTCAACGTGACCGAAATCTCGGGCAGCGGCGTTGACGTATACTCGCAGCCCTACTTTGTCGCCTATGTTAAGCAGCTGCTGGAGCAGGAGTTCTCGACCGACGTGCTCTTTAAGGGCGGCCTGACCGTCAAGACCACCATCGACCCCACGATGCAGCAGGTGGCAGAGAATGCCGTCCGCGAGCAGCTCGACACGCTCTCACTCGACGGCCTGGACATGGGCATGGTCGTCGTCGACCCCAAGACCGGCTACATCAAGTGCATGGTGGGCGGCTACGACTACAACGCCGACGAGAACCACGTAAACCATGCCACGGCCAAGCGCCCCGTCGGCTCCACCTTTAAGGCCTTTACGCTGGCAACTGCCATCCAAAACGGCATGAACCCCAACGTCACCCTCAACTGCAACTCGCCGCTCAAGGCCAAGGGCACCACGACCGAGGTCCAAAACTACGCCAACCATAGCTATGGCAACATCACGCTTAAGCAGGCAACGGCATACTCCTCCAACACCGGCTACATCCAGGTGGCAGAAGCCGTCGGCAACAGCAAGATCATCTCGCTCGTCAAAAAGCTCGGCATCGATCCCGCCAAGGACAACATCGAGGACGTTCCCGTCATGACGCTCGGCACCGGCTCGATCTCGCCGCTCGAGATGGCCGCCGCCTACGCGACGTTTGCCAACGGCGGCTACTATCGCCAGCCGATCGCCATCACCGAGATTGACTCTCGTACCGATTCGGTGCTGTACCAGCACACCGACAATCCCTCACAGGTGCTTACCGAGGGCGAGGCCGCCGCGGTCACCGATGTTCTGTCCGGCGTCATGCAGGGCGGCGGCACGGGTGCTGCTGGCGCCCTGAGCGTCAACCAGCCCTATGCCGGCAAAACGGGCACCACCGACAACACCACTAACCTGTGGTTCTGCGGCTATACCCCGCAGCTGGCGTGCGCCCTGTGGACCGGCTATTCCGCGGGCGAGATCCCCATCCAAAAATACGGCACGGACCTGCTGGGCGACAGCACCAACCTGCCTGTCTTTAAGCGATTTATGAACACCGTTCTGGCCGGTACCGAGCGCGAGGAGTTTGCGACCGGAACGGCGCCCACCTACAAGAACAACAGCGTCTGGAAGTTCTACGGCACCAACAACACCAAGAAGACGGAGAACGACGACAAGGACGAGAACGAGGACGAAGAGGAAACCACTACCACAACGACTACCACGACGACCACGACCGCCGAGACCACGGGCGGCGACACCACCGGTGGTACCGGTACCACCGGTGGCTCGACGGGCGGATCCACTGGTGGTTCGACCGGCGGCGATGGCGGCACGCCTACGCCTACGCCTACGCCCACTCCCGATCCCTCGCCCACGCCTGACGATACGGTCGGCTAGAAATCATCCGGCCATAAGCAACAAGGCCCCCGAGCAGCTTATTAAACTGCTCGGGGGCCTTTTTAGTTTAAAGCGACCTGATGGGCGGTCTTTATACCGGCAAACAAAAAGGGGGTACCGACCAACGTCGATACCCTTTACAAGCCACTATGTCAGCGCGCACAGTGCCGAGCGCACGACCCGCACGCCTACTTGCGAGAATTGCTCAGCTTATTGATCAGCGCCTCAAGACGCTCGCCGTCCTCGGCCGTCTGGGCAATAACCAAAATCGTATCGTTGCCGGCAAGCGAGCCAAGCACATCGGGCAGCTCTGCCGCATCAACGGCGGCGCCAATGCCGGAAGCCGTACCGGGCTGAGCCTTGATCATGACCAGATTATCGGTGCGCAGAACGCCCGTTACGAGCTCGGAAACCATACGCTGCAGGTGCAGGTCCTCTGCCAGAACATAGATGCCCTCAGGGAGCTTACGCAGCCCCATATCGGCAATATCGCGAGAGACAGTCGCCTGCGTGCAATCAAAGCCCATAGCGCGGAGCTCATCGACCAGCACGCGCTGCGTACGGACGTCCTTATTGCGCACAATATCTCTAATGGCATCCTGGCGCCCATTGCGTTTTTTAGCCATACAAACCCTCTCTCCAAAAGATGGCGGAGACAATCAATCAGTGATTGAATAGTTTAACGCTATTTGAAGGCTTTTGTGTATAAGAACGCATTTCGAAACACTTCTATGCAAGTTTGTTACGAAATGAGCCGTTTAGGCGGTTTTTGCGCCCGTCCGGTTAAGAAAAGCTGCCAGATGCGTACACATCACGCAGCGCGCGGGCTTGGCGCTGGCGATCGGCCCAAACAACAGACCGAGCCCCCGATGGTTATCCTTGAGCGCGGCGACCATCTGACGGGTTCGAGGCGCTTCGAGCATATCACGCATGCGGGCGGAACGCTCGATTGACGACACCCCATGCGGGCTCAGACACAAATTCTCGATGCAGGCGACCAGTCCGGTAAAGTAGAACTTTTGGCTTGCTAGCTTGAGCCGACCACCGCTATCTGCTTCCGAGAGTGAGCCCGCAAGCTCGTCGAGCGCTCGGGTGTCATCGGATACCTTGGCATACATGGTGGGATCAAAGGCATCTGTAAGCTTGGGTGCCGCCGCGTGGAAACAAGCGTCGCCGCAGCCGGAGACGCACTGCGCCCGCGAGAGCGCGCACGCCATAAACCCAACTGTGCGAAACACCTTGTCGCACAAAAGGCATGCCTCAAACAGCGAGCGGCTGTACATCACGCCAGAGGTCTGAGCGACTAGGCCGCCTAAAATCAACTGGGACAGCCCGGTCACCATCGAAGACTTGTCTTCAATGACAATAGGGGCAACATCCAAGACGCGCGAATGGCGCTCTCGGTGTGCATCATAGCGGTCGAGCGACACCGTGGGGAACACTATGTCTGCCGCAGTATCGCACGCGATATCGACCATCTTGGAAAGGGACTGCGGAGCTAACCACTCATCGGCGTTCATAGCGATGATTTGAGAGCCACGCGAGGCAGCAAAACCGGCACGAAGACAAGCACCGCGCTTCGCGTCCTCGACGTCAATCAAATCAATATGGATGTCCCTGTCGGCAGCAACTTGAAGCGAATGACGCACACCGGGCGCAGCATCGCGGCAGACAACAACAATCTGCAAATCATAGAGGTCTTGGTTCTGGATACTCTCGAGCGCACGCATCGCATAGCTGGGCGAACCTTCTACCACAAGGATCACCGAAAGTCGCGGATGCGAGCCACGTCGAACCAAGTTATCCGTCCTCTCGACAGCAATGAATCAAACCGTGGTTCATGGTACACCCCAGCAATAAAAGCAATGAGACACCGGTTGTATTGCACGCCAAGAACAGATGTTGAACACGCGCAGCCCACAGATGACGGGTGTCGACGCACGACGCGTCGAGCCCTCCCCTAGTCGAGCACGACGAGCTCGGCGGGATCGTAATCCACGCCCATAAACGTAAGGCCGCAGGCAGGAGCCGTGGGGCCCGCAGCGGTACGGTCGCAAGCATCGATGACCTCGCGCATCCACTCGGGTTCACGGCGATGCATGCCAATCTCGACAAGCGTGCCCACGATCGTACGGACCATCGAATGCAGGAACGCATTGCCCTCGATGGTAAACGTCAGGATGTCCTCGCCAAACGCAATCTCATGGCCAAACTCGGCACGCATCACGCAGCGGTGCGTGGGCTTGCCCACAGCAGACGCCACCTTGCAAAAGCTCTTGAAGTCCTGCTCGCCCAGTAGCGCGGGACAGGCCGCAGACATCGCCTCAACATCCAATGGGTAGCGATGCCACCACACCGCACCGCGCGAAAGCACAGGGCGCGCGTCGCGATCGGCAATGCGATAGGTGTAAGTGCGAGAGCGCGCGTCAAAGCGCGCAGAAAAGCCCTTACGGGCCTTGTAGACCTCGTTGATGGCGATATCTTTGGGCAGCAGGGCATCCATAGCCCGCAGCCACCTACGGCGCGTACACGCGAGCTCAGCGTCCGTTACGGGCACGCTGATGTACTGAGCCACGGCATGCACGCCGGCATCGGTACGACCCGCGCACGTCAGGTCGATCGGACGGCGCAGGAGCGTCTCGATAGCGCGGCGCAGCTCGCCCGCAACCGTCGTCTGGCCAGGCTGCTCGGCAAAGCCGCTATAGGACGAGCCATCGTAGGCCACGCGGAAAACGAGCGTGGCATCGAGCTCAGGAATCGAATTGAAATCAGACGGCGCGGTCATGGGCGCTCCCAACAAACAGGCAATGGCATTTCGACAAAAAAAGAGGGGCACGCGAACGTACCCCTCGAATATAGCCTATGCAGACGGATTGTCTACTCAGCGGTCTCCTCAGCAGGAGCCTCCTCGGCAGCCTCGACCTTCTTGGGAGCAGCGGCCTTCTTGGGGGCCGGAGCAGCCTTCTTGGCCTTAGGCGTGCAAGGCTCGGTGACGAGCTCCATGATAACGATGGGAGCGTTGTCGCCCTTGCGGTTACCGAGCTTCATGATGCGGGTGTAACCGCCGTTGCGGTCCTGCCACATACCCTGGGCAGCCTTGTCGAAAATCTCGGCAACGAGCTGCTTATCGCCGAGCTTGGCGATAGCCAGACGACGAGAGTGCAGGTCGCCCTTCTTGGCCCAGGTGATGATCGGATCGACGACCGAACGCAGCGCCTTAGCGCGGGTCTCGGTGGTCTTGATGCGGTCGTTCTCGAAGAGGGCCTTAGCAAGGCTCTTCTTCATGGCCTTGGTGTGGCTCGCATCGGTGCCGAGCTTCAGGCCCTTCTTAACGTTGTGACGCATGGTCTAGTTTCTCCTCAAATATGCGAAGCATTAAGCCTTCAGGCTCAGGCCCATGGACTCAAGCTTGTCCTTCACTTCCTCGATCGACTTAACACCGAAGTTACGGATGTTGAGCAGATCGTTCTCCGAGAACTCAACGAGCTGACGGACCGAGTGAATGCTGGCGCGCTTAAGGCAGTTGTAGGAACGGACGGAAAGGTCCAAATCCTCGATCTGCTTGTCCAGCTCGGCGTTGTCGTTGGTGACCTCGGGAGCGAAGATCGAAGCCTCCTCCTCGACCTCGGGGGTCTCGGCAAGGTTCATAAAGGCGGCCATATGCTGGTTGATGATATTGGCAGCCTGGACCACGGCGTCGCGCGGGGCGATGGAGCCGTTGGTCTCGATCTCGAGGACAAGGCGGTCGTAGTCGGTGTGCTGACCGACACGGCAAGCCTCAACGAGCTTGGCGCAACGGGAAACCGGCGAGTACAGCGAGTCGACGTGGATCACACCGATGGGATCGTTGTCGCGCTTGTTGGCCTCGCCAGAAACATAGCCGCGGCCATAGCCGATGCGCATGCTCATGGTGAGATGGCCACCCTCGGTGAGCGTAGCGATGTGCTGCTCGGGGTTGACCAGCTCAAACTCGGACGGAATAAAGAAGTCCGCACCGGTGACCTCGCAGGGGCCGTCAACCGAAATGGTGGCGGTCGCCTCGTCGGTCGTGCCGAGAGCCCTGAAGACAAGACCCTTGACATTCAGGACGATGTCGGTGACATCCTCGACCATGTTAGGGATGGTCATGAACTCGTGCTGCGCGCCATCGATCTGAATAGCCTCGACGGCGGCACCCTCGAGCGAGGACAGAAGAACGCGACGAAGGGAGTTACCCAGCGTATCGCCGTAGCCACGCTCGAGCGGCTCGACGGAGACACGAGCAGACGTCTCGTTGATCTCTTCGACCTGAACCTGAGGCCTAATGAATTCTGACATGTATTACCTCCAGCCTCAGCAGCCCGGATGGACTACTTAGAGTAGAGCTCGACGATGAGCTGCTCGTTGATATCACCGCTGATCTGCTCACGCGTCGGCAGAGCGAGCACGTTACCAGACAGCTTCTCGATATCGACCTCGAGCCAGCCAGGGACCTCAAAGCGCTCGGAGGAAATCAGAGCCTCCTTGATGGGGAGGAGGTCACGGAACTTCTCGCCGACAGCGACGACGTCGCCGGCCTTGACGCGGTAGGACGGGATGTCCACGCGCTTGCCGTTCACGGTGAAGTGACCGTGGTTGACAAGCTGGCGTGCGTCGCGGCGG
>CAJMRD010000096.1 GCA_905215725.1 uncultured bacterium
GGCATCTATGTCTGCCGCAGCTTTGAGGAGCTGCCGCAGGAGGCCCAGGACTACGTGGCGTTTATCGAGGATCTGGCACACACCCGCGTGACGTTCATTGGCGTTGGCGCTGGTCGCGAGCAGATCATCAACCGATTCTGGAAGTAATCGGGACTATTTGGTTATTGCGATATACCCCTTTGCAGCCCGGACGGGCGGCCGAGGGGTATATTTGCTTGCAAAGGGCTCGCGCGGAGCGGGCCGTTCATCCATAGAGGAGGCACCCTTGAAGGCGGACACTCAAACCATCGACATCCTGTTGTTGGGCAGCGGCGGCCGTGAGCATGCTTTGGCAGCTAAGCTCGCAGCATCACCGCGCGCCGGCAAGCTCTACATCGCGCCGGGCAACGGCGGCACCGCGAGCTGCGGCGAGAACGTTGTTCTCGACGACTGCGATCCTGCGGCCGTGGCGGCGTTTGCGCAGAGCCACGGATGCGGACTCGTGGTAATTGGCCCCGAGGCTCCGCTTGTGGCGGGCGTGGCCGACGCCGTGCGCGCGGCGGGTATTCCCTGCTTTGGCCCGGGTGCCGAGGGTGCCCAGATGGAGGGCTCCAAGCTGTTCTCCAAGCAGCTCATGGAGCGTGCGGGCATTCCGACGGCAGCCTATGGTTCGTTTACCGACGAGGCTTCGGCTCTCGCCTACGTACGCGAGCAGGGCGCCCCGCTGGTCGTCAAGGCTGACGGCCTTGCCGCGGGCAAGGGCGTTATCGTGGCGACCGAACTTGAGCAGGCCGAGGAAGCCGTGCGCGAGTGCTTTGGCGGCACCTTTGGCGATGCCGGCAACACCGTGGTTATCGAGGAGATGCTGACCGGCCCCGAGTGCTCGCTGTTGGCCTTTACCGACGGCAAGACCGTGCGCCCCATGGCCACCTCGCAGGACCACAAGCGCGCGCTCGAGGGCGACAAGGGCCCCAACACCGGCGGCATGGGCGTCTACAGCCCGGTGCCCATCGTGACCGACGAGGAGCACACCACCATGGTGAAGGTCATGGAGCAGACCGTGGCCGAGCTCGCTGCCGAGGGTATCGACTACCGCGGCTGCCTGTACGGCGGCTTTATGCTCACGCCTGCCGGTCCCAAGGTACTGGAGTTCAATGCCCGCTTTGGTGATCCCGAGACTCAGGTCGTGCTGCCGCGCCTTAAGAATGACCTGGTCGAGGTCATGCTGGCTTGTGCCAACTGCGAGCTCGATCAGATTGAGCTCGACTGGCGTGACGAGTGGGCCGTGGCCGTTGTCCTGACGAGCGCGGGTTATCCCGGCAGCTACGAGAAGGGCAAGGTCATCACTGGCATTGAGGATGCCGAGGCCATGGAGAACGTGACCGTGTACCACGCGGGCACTGCCGTGGTGGACGGCCAGCTCGTGACCAATGGTGGCCGCGTGCTTGCCGTGACCGCTCTGGGCGACACGTTCGAGAACGCTCGCAACCTTGCCTACGAGGCCTGCGAGAAGATTGATTTTGAGGGCAAGACCCTGCGTCACGATATCGGCCTGCGCGCGCTGCGCGGCCGCGACGCCTGGGATGCCTAAAATCCGAGAGGAATGAGACGGATGGACGAGAAGAACGAAGAGCTCGTGGACGCGCAGATCGTCGAAGAGGACAGCCGCATGTATGGGCACGCCGAGGGCGAGCCTGGTGGCGAGGTCGCTGACGAGCCGGCGCTGGTGCTGGGCGACGACGACCCGCACGATGCCGAGCTGCACGAGAAGATTCTTTCGGAGGAGTGCGCCTGGAAGGGCAAGATCCTCGACGTCCACCGTCTTGAGGTTGAGCTGCCCAACGGTCACCGCAGCGCCCGCGATATCGTTCGCCATCCGGGTGCGGCGGCCGTTGTGGCACTGACCGAGAGCGGCAAGATCGTACTGGTGCGTCAGTACCGCACCGCCATCGACCGCGTGACGGTCGAGATTCCCGCCGGCAAGCTCGATCCAGGCGAGGACCCACTCGATTGCGCCAAACGCGAGCTGCATGAGGAGACGGGCTTTAGGGCTGGTCGTATTCGCTTTTTGACGTCGATTGTCACGTCCTGCGGTTTTTGCGATGAGATCATCCACATCTACTTGGCTACCAAGCTCGAGTTTGATGCGCCCAACCCCGATGATGACGAGTTTGTCAACGTTGACCTGGTGCCGCTGCACGAGCTGATCGACGCCGTGCTCGACGGCAAGATCGAAGACGCCAAGACCGTCGTAGGCGCTTTGGCCTGCGATAGCATCGCGCACCGCCTTGGGGGCACGGAGCTCTAGGTTACGCGGTTTTACCAAACCGCGTAACGAGTCGACGCTGCAAACGCCCCTAAGCGGCAATCTGCCTTTCAATCGTCGCTCGCGTACCGAAGTACGCGTCGCTCCTCTTTCAAGACACCTTGCTCGCTTAGGGACGTTTTCGCTGACGTTGCTAGAACATCGGCGTTATGTTTGTTGGGACGCTTTGTTTTCAGCCCGACCGGCTCAACCGGATTTATCACGCTATTTATTTCTCTTCGAGGACTGCATGTTTAAGAGGTTTCTTTCGTATTACGAGCCCCAGATGGGGCTTTTTGTTGCTGATACTGTTTGTGCTCTGGTGCTTGCTGCCATTGACCTGGCGTTCCCCATTATCCTGCGCAATTTGACCGGTGGGCTGTTTACCCAGGGCCAGGCTGCCATTATGCAGGCGCTCGGTATGATCGCGGTGGGGCTGGTGCTGATGTATGCCGTTCGCTGCGCCTGCCGCTACTTTGTGAGCTATTGGGGTCACGTGATGGGCGCGCGCATGGAGTCCAAGATGCGCGAGGACCTGTTCGACCAGTATGAGCGCTTTAGCTTTGCGTACTTCGACCGCAACAGCTCGGGCGACATGATGAGCCGCGTGGTCAACGATCTGTTCGATATCTGCGAGGCGGCGCATCACGTGCCCGAGTGGATCATCATCTGCGGCATCGAGATTATCGGCTCGTTTGTGATCCTCTTTACCATCGCCCCGGTGCTGGCACTTGCCATGGCTGTGGTGACGGCGGCGTTTGCGGTCATCATGTTTTGGCAGAACATGCGTATGCGCGAGGTCTTTAGCGACAACCGCAAAAAGATCAGTGGCATCAATGCGCAGCTGCAGGATTCGCTGGCGGGCATGCGCGTAGTCAAGAGCTTTGCCAACGAGGAGACCGAGCGTGCCAAGTTCCGCGCCTCCAACAATCGCTATCTTTCGTCCAAGGAGAACATGTATCACGCCATGGGCGTCTATACCGCGACGTATGGCCTGCTCTCTGGTGTGCTCTATGTGATCGTGGTGCTGCTGGGCGGCTGGCTGGTCGCCCAGGGACAGCTGCAGGCGGTCGATATGGCGACCTTTGCACTCTATATTTCGCTGTTCTGCACGCCGCTCGAGACACTCGTCAATTCGGCCGAAACGTATCAGAAGGCTATCGCCGGCTTTAAGCGTATGGACGAGGTGCTTTCGACCGCGCCGGATATCCAGGACAAGCCGGGCGCTACGGATCTGCAGGTGACTGCCGGCGCCGTGGAGTATCACGACGTGTGCTTTAACTACGAGTATGTTGAGCTGGGCGAGGGCGATGCCGACGAGCGTCCCGTTATCGACCATATGGACCTGTCCATCAAGCCCGGGCAGACCATCGCTTTGGTTGGCCCTTCGGGCGGTGGCAAGTCCACGACCTGTTCGCTGCTGCCGCGCTTTTATGACGTGGCTGCCGGATCCATTAGCATCGACGGCCAGGACGTGCGTGATGTGACGCAGCAGAGCCTGCGTCGCGCCATCGGCCTGGTGCAGCAGGATGTCTACCTGTTTGACGGTACGATTGGCGAGAACATCGCCTACGGCAAGCCGGGCGCTACGGCAGAAGAGATCGCCGAGGCCGCCCGTCGCGCCAACATCGATGCCTTTATCGAGTCGCTTCCGCAGGGCTACGACACCGTGGTGGGCGAGCGCGGCAGCCGTCTTTCGGGCGGACAGAAGCAGCGCGTTGCCATCGCGCGCGTGTTTCTCAAGAACCCCAAGATCCTGATTTTGGACGAGGCGACGAGTGCTTTGGATAACGAGAGCGAGGAGGCGGTGCAGGAGTCACTCGAAGAGCTGGCACGCGGCCGCACCACGATTATCATCGCCCACCGTCTTTCGACCATTAAGCATGCCGATGAGATTGCGACCGTTGAGCATGGTCGCGTTGTGGAGCGTGGCGCGCACGAGGAGCTTCTCGCCCGTGGCGGCACCTATGCCCGTTACTATCGAATGCAGTTCGAAGGTGCGCGTGCGCACGAGCTCGACTGATTGATATGACAGGAAGATCATGGCTGATAAGAACCCTTTGACTCCGGAAGAAGTGACGGAGTTATTCTCCGAAATCGATGCATCCGGCGTCTTGGATCCTACGCTTGCCAAAAAGCGTACCGAGCGCATGCGCGAGAAAGAGGCCGCCGTCAAGCGCGGTGACAAAGCGGCGCTAGCGCAGCTGCGCAGCGAGGACCGCGCGAGCCAGGCAAAACATATCGACCCGCTGTCCGAGGACGATCCTTCGGGTTCGCAGGTGAGCCATACCATTACGAAGACCGCGATGGCCGTGGTCATTGGTATTTTGGTGCTGATCGTGGGCATGCAGATTGGCTACGGCGTGATGCGCCGTCTGAACACCGCCAACCTGTCCGAGAGCGTTTCGGTCGATACCGTTTCGACGGCGCTGAAGGGTGGACTTGAATGGGGCAACGGCTTTACGCAGTTCCCGCTCGACTTCACCGTCGATGAAGCCGATGAACGCACGGGCACGGTCGAGGTGACGGTGTTGGACACATCGTCTGCCAACGAGCTCGAGCTGCTATCCAACGGGCAGATTCAGGCCGCGGCGCTTGCGACCAACGCGTTACTCAACGATAAGATCGACCGCGTGGTGTATAACGTTCACGCCTATATCGACGAGGATAGCAACATTCAGCACGATTCCTTCTTTGGCATGTTCCCCGCGCGCGGCCACCAGAGCGCCATTTTGACGTTCGTGTGGACCAAGAGCTCATCCAACGCCACGAGTATCGACTGGAAGATGCGCATCGTGAGTATGGATGACACCATCGCCGAGCGCATTCAGAAGCAGGTGAACTCGGTGTCGTCGTTGATTGAGGACCCGGTGGTGAGCCAGACCAAGATTGACGAGGAAAAGGCCGAACGTGACCTGGAGCATCGTCTGCATGGCCGCGAGATTTTCCGCGGCGGCAAGCCCGATCGCACACCGTCCGAACTGCTGGAGCAGGACAAGAAAAAGTAAGAGGCCATTATCCCGCGTGAGCCACAAGCCCACGCGGGATAATTTTTCTGGGACGGGGATTAAATTATCATTATGCATAGAAAGTCATAATTATCATTTCGTAAACATTTCGATGAAATTAACGCCATGAGGCATGCTTGCGGTTACAATACCGCGAGGCCTAACTACACACCTTTAAGCCGGTCCTGTGAGACCGGGAAGGAGAATTATGGCGAACAACCATACCGCGGGCACTGCCGCCCGCACCTTCGCGCCCAGCGAGCTTTGCCAGCGTATGCTGGCCAAAACCAGCAAGGGCACCTGCGGTCCCTGCATCCTGTATCTTGAGGATGGGACCATTTTTTATGGACGTGCATGCGGCGCCGAGGGCACCGCGACCGGCGAGGTCTGCTTCAACACCTCGCTCGAGGGTTACTTTGAGGTCATGACCGACCCGAGTTATGCCGGCCAAATCGTAACCATGACCTATCCGCAGATCGGCAACTACGGTATCGACGAGACCGATGTCCAGTCGGCCTTCCCCGGCGACGCCGTGCGCCCTGCGAGCGCTCCGGCTATGCGCGGCATGATCGTTCGCGATATGTGCGCCACGCCTTCTAACTGGCGCTCGGCCGTCAGCGTGCCGGAGTACCTGCGCGCTCACGGCATCGTCGCTATCGAGGGTGTCGACACCCGCGCTCTGGTGCGCCATCTGCGCGACAATGGTTCCAAGATGGGCATTATCTCGACCGAGATTTTCGACGTCGACGAGCTTGCCGAGCGTCTGGCCGCAGCGCCCACGCTGGTAGGCGAGAACCTGGTCAAGACCGTGAGCTGCCCCGCGCCTCACGAGTTTGTGGCCGCCGATCTGCCTGCCACGCATGACTTTGCGCTTGCCCCTGCCGCTCCTGCCCGCCACAAAGTGGTCGCCTACGACTGCGGCGTCAAGTGCGGCATTCTGGAGGGCCTCGTCCGCGCTGGCTGCGACCTTACTGTCGTGCCGTGGGATACGCCCGCCCAGCAGGTACTCGACATGAATCCCGACGGCGTCTTTTTGTCCAATGGCCCCGGCGACCCCGACGCCGTGGTGGAGACCTACGAGCAGGTGCAGCAGCTGATCGGCAAGGTGCCGGTCTTTGGTATTTGTCTTGGTCACCAGATGATCAGCCTGGCCTGCGGCGCCCAGATGGAAAAGCTTAAGTTCGGTCACCGCGGCGGCAACCAGCCGGTCATGAACCTGGTAAGCCGTCGCGTGGAGATCACCGCGCAAAACCATGGCTTTGGCCTGCTGTTCCCCAGCTTGGGCAAGCTTGTCCCCGAGCTTTCCGGCGGCGAGACCGAGCATGCGGCCGATGGAGATCTGCGCGTCTGGGTGCGCCGCGGAATCGCGCCGGTCGTGATGAACGAGCGCTTTGGCCGCATTCGCCTGACACATGTGAACCTCAACGACGGCACCGCCGAGGGCATCCAGCTGCTCGACGCCCCGTGCTTCTCGGTCCAGTACCACCCCGAGGCCTCGCCTGGCCCCACCGATGCCCACTATCTCTTTACCGCCTTTACGCGACTCATGGACGGCGAGGAGAACTACCTGGACATCGACACCGCGAAGGACCGCCTTGCCGGCTGGAACTTTGCCGATGTTGGTTCCGCCGTTCTACCGAACGGCGGACCAGTCGACGCTGCGCGGGCGCCCTGATCGACGTGCCG
>CAJMRD010000097.1 GCA_905215725.1 uncultured bacterium
CATCGTCGGCTTCCCCGGCGAGACGGACGAGGAATTCGAGGAGTCGCTGGCGCTGTGCCGCCGTGTGGGCTTTTCGCGCATGCACGTGTTCCGTTACAGCAAGCGTCCCGGTACCCTTGCGGCTGACATGCCCGACCAGGTGCCGCCCGAGGTTATGGCCGAGCGCAGCCGCCGTATGCGGGCCGCGGCACAGGAGCTCGCTATTGCCGACGCTCGTCGTCGCGTGGGCACGGTCGAGCGTGCCGTGCTCGAGTATGGTGACAACCTGACGCTCGGCTCGTTCCATCATGCCCGTCTTGACGATACCTGTGGACTCACAGCCCCGTGCCTGCTCGATGTTGCTATCATCGGAGTCGATGATTCCGGCTTGGTCCATGCGCGCAGGGAGGTTCATGGAAGCCTCGAAGATTAGACTTACCGTTCCCGAGGGTATCGACCCCTCGCGCGTTTTGGGCGCCGGCGACGGCGTCCTTCGTGCACTCGAGAACTTGGTTCGCGCCCATGTGGTCGCCCGTGGCGACAGTATCGCCGTGAGCGGTGACCCGGATGAGGTCGAACTCGTGGCGCGTTTTTTCGAACATGCCTTTCGTGAGGCTGCTGCCGGGCGCACGCTTTCTGCCGACGATGTCTCGCGCTGTCTGGCCGTTCTGCGCGACGGTGAGCACGAGGCTACGTCGCTTCGCGATGACGTGCTGCTTTCGTATCGCGGCCGCGTCATTCGTCCCAAGACGCTCGGGCAAAAGCGCTATGTGGATGCCATTCGCTCGCATACCATCACCTTTGGCTTGGGTCCTGCCGGTACCGGTAAGACCTATCTGGCCATGGCGCTCGCCGTTGCCGCGCTCAAGCGTCACGAGGTGGGCCGTCTGATCTTGACGCGTCCGGTTGTCGAGGCGGGGGAGAATCTGGGCTTTTTGCCCGGTACCCTTGAGGAAAAGATCGATCCCTACATGCGTCCGCTCTACGACGCCCTTTTTGACATGATGGATCGCGAGCGCACCGATGAGCTTATGGAGCGCGGCGTGATCGAGATCGCCCCGCTTGCCTACATGCGCGGCCGCACGCTGAGCGATGCTTTCGTGGTGCTCGACGAGGCGCAAAATACCACGCCCGAGCAGATGAAGATGTTCCTGACACGCCTGGGCTTCAACTCCAAGTTCGTGATCACCGGCGACCTGAGCCAGCGCGACCTGGTGGGTCGTCGTGGCGGTCTTGCCGACGTTGAGCAGATTTTGGGCCGTGTCGACGATGTCGCATTTTCGCACCTCGAGCGCGCCGACGTGGTGCGCCATGCCCTGGTGGGTCGTATCGTCGAGGCATACGATGCTTATGATGACGTGCGTGAGCAGCGCTCGCGCGACCGAAAGGAGTCCCGTTGAGTGTATTGATCAGCAACGATGCCGAGCTCGATACGCTGCTCGACGCGCAGGAGGTAGAGCACATTTGCGAGGTCGTGCTTGCCGCCGAGGGCGTTGAGCGTGATGTTGAGATCTCCCTTTCGTATGTCGATGAGGACGAGATGCACGAGCTCAACCACGATTGGCGCGGTATCGACCGTACCACCGATGTCCTCTCGTTTGAGTGCGATTCGGCCTTTGACGATGACATTCCCGCCGATGAGACGCTCGAGCTCGGCGATATTATCTTGGCCCCGCAGGTTATTGCCCGTCAGGCCCCCGGTTTTGGCAATAGCCCCGCTGACGAGTGCCGTCTGATGCTCGTTCACGGCATGCTGCACCTGCTGGGCTATGACCACATCGAGGACGACGAGGCCGAGGTCATGGAGGCCCGCGAGGACGCCATCCTGCGCGATCTGGCGCTCGAGCGCGGCGAGGACCCTAAGCTAGTCCACGTCGGCCCCATCACCAACCACGCCCACGACTAGGAGCCGTCTATGATTCCCGGATCGAACAAGGACCATCCGTCCTTCTTAAAGTCGTTTTCCTACGCCATGGAGGGCTTCGTCACCGCCGTCAAGACCGAGCGCAACATTAAGGTCATGCTCGTGGCGGGCGTGTGCACTGTCATTGCCGGCTGTATCGTGGGGCTCGACATTGCCGAGTGGGCCACGATTATCATCTGTTGTGGCCTGGTGATTCACGGCGAGCTGTGCAACACCGCTATGGAGGCTATCGTCGACCTAGCGACCCAGGAGCTCCATCCGCTGGCCAAGCGTGCGAAGGACATCGCCGCCGCCTCTGTATACGTTCTTTCCATCACCGCCGCGATTGTGGGCGTACTGGTATTTGCCCACGCGCTCGACTTTATTTAGAAAGGGATTCCCATGTCCGACAATATGCAGCCTACCGATGAGATTTTGGACGACGAGTCCCTGGACGCGGTGGATACCGAGGAGCTCGAGGATGTCGAGGAGTTCGACCCGTTTGAGGGTATGAGCGACGAGGAACTCGACGCCCTGTGCGACGAGGACGACAACCTCGCGGGCTTTGGTGACGTGGAGCCCGGTTTCCGCAGCGGCTTTGTGGCCCTGGTCGGTCGTCCCAACGCTGGCAAGTCTACGCTGCTTAATGCCTGCTATGGCAAAAAGGTCGCCATCACCTCGCCGGTGGCCCAGACGACCCGCCGCCGCATGCGCGCCGTCGTCAACCGCCCCGGCTACCAGCTGGTCTTTGTCGATACCCCCGGTATTCATAAGCCCAAGGACGGCTTGGGATCCGAGCTCAACAAGAGCGCGTTGTTCGAGCTGAACGATGTCGATGTTGTCGCGTTTTTGATTGATGCCACCAAACCGATCGGCAGGGGAGACGCCTGGGTTGCCGAGCGCGTCAGATGCGCTCGTTGCAAGAAGGTCCTGGTGCTCACCAAGGCCGATGAGGCCGACCCCACACAGGTCATGGAGCAGCTTAAGGCAGCCCACGAACTCATGGAATATGACGACGAGATCGTGACGTCGTCGGTCAAGAATTTCAACGTCGATGCATTTATCGAGACCGTTGCGCACTTTTTGCCTGAGGGTCCGCGTTGGTTCCCCGAGGACATGGGTACCGACGCTTCCGACGAGACGCTCGTTGCCGAGTTTGTGCGCGAGAAGGTCTTGCGCCGCACCCGTGATGAGATCCCGCACTCCGTTGGCGTGATCTGCGATGCGCTCGAGCAGACCAAGAAGGTGCTTCGCGTGCACGCCACCATTTACGTCGAGCGCGAGGGCCAAAAGGGCATCATCATCGGCAAGGGCGGCGAGATGATCAAGCATATCGGTATCGACGCCCGTCGCGATCTTGAGCGCATCTTTGGCACGCAGGTCTTTTTGGAGCTGGACGTGAAGGTCAAGGCCGGCTGGCGTGACGACGAGGCCCAGATTCGCCGCTTTGGCTACAACGCCGAGGACTAAGGACGCGCGGCGCGCATGGCAGGCTCCCGGACATATCGCACGAAAGTGCTCGTGCTCGATAAGACTAAGCTCAAAGAGACCGACCTGATCTTGACGATGCTTGACGAGCGGGGGCGGCAGGTTCGCGCCGTGGCAAAGGGCGCCCGCAAACCCGGCGGACGCCTGGCTGCGCGCTGCGAGCTGTTCTGTACGGTCGATATGCTGCTTGCACATGGACGGTCACTCGACGTGGTTTCCCAGGCCGAGCTTATGGAGGCGCCGCTCGGCGCTGCGCCCGATTACGAGACGACCTGCGCCGCAAGCGCGATCGCCGAGGTCGCGCGCGTGTGCTCGTTCGAGGACGCCGAGGACCCGTTTACCTTTGCCATAACGCAGCGAGCTCTTGCCCTGGTGGGCAGCGGGCTCGACACGGCTCATATGGACCTACTTGTGGCGGCATATGTCTTTAAGCTGCTGTCGCACGTTGGCTATCGACCCGATTTTTCGGCCTGCGTGCTGTGCGGAGACCCCATGCTGTCGTATTTTTCGCCCCAGGCGGGCGGTCTCATGTGCGGGTCGTGCGCGTCGAGCGTTCCGGGTGCCGAGCTGGTGTCGACCGGTGAGGTCGCGTGGCTGCGCGCCCTCATGTCGATGACCTTCGATGCGCTTATGGCCGAGAAAATCGACCCGCATACGGCGGCGTTCTTACTCGGGCTTTCGCATGTGTGGGCGGCGACGCATACCGACCAGCGCCTCCGTGCGATGGAATTCATGTTGGGTCGGTGATGATGCGCAGGCGCGGGCTGCTTGTGGTAACATATCGGCCTGTTGGTACCTCGACCTTGGTTGCTCGCTCCACCGGCGGCTTCCCAGTCCGAGGCGAATCGAGTCGCCCGTGGGCGACGTAAAACGAAAGGTGAAACAATGACTGTTTCCAAAGAGCGCAAGGCTGAGCTGACTGCCCAGTTCGGTAACACCCCGGTCGACACCGGCAACCCCAAGGTTCAGGTCGCCATCCTGTCCGAGCGCATCAAGGAGCTGACCGAGCACATGAAGTCCCACCAGAAGGACTTCCACACCCGTCGTGGCCTGCTCATGCTCGTCGGCCGTCGTCGTCGTCTTCTCTCCTACATCAAGAAGAACGACATCGTCGAGTACCGTGAGCTCATCAAGGCTCTGGGCATCCGCGACAACATCCAGTAGGATTTGTACATGCTAAGAGCGTCCTGCGCAGCGGGGCGCTCTTTTTGTGTAAGGGCGTGAACAATCACGCTCTGAAGCGTGGCGGGGGCAGGGGGCCCGCGTCACATGAGAAGCCCGCAGGCAAGGGGCCTGTGGGGTAAAGGAGAACAATGACACTCGTATCCAAGACCTTTGAGCTGTACGGCAAGACCTACACCTTTGAGTCGGGCGAGCTTGCCAAGCAGGCCACCGGCGCCTGCCTGGTCAAGCAGGGCGACACCACGATGCTCGACACCGTGGTCGTCTCCAAGGAGCGCAAGAACTACGACTTCTTCCCGCTGACCGTCGACTTCAACGAGAAGATGTACGCAGCCGGCCGCATCCCGGGTGGCTACCTCAAGCGTGAGGGCCGTCCCAGCGAGAAGGCCACGCTCACGGCCCGCATGATCGATCGCCCGATTCGCCCGAGCTTCCCGGATGGCTTCCGCAACGAGGTGCACATCGTCGCCACCTCGCTCGTCGCCGACCAGGTCAACCCCTTCGATGTCATCAACGTCATGGGTGCATCCCTGGCCATGACGCTTGGCGGCGTGCCCTTCGAGGGCCCGCTTGCCTGCGTGCGCATCGGCCGTAACGTGGAGACAGGCGAGTTTATCGTCAACCCCACCTACGAGGAGCGCGAGAACTCCGATCTGGACCTGGAGCTGGGCGGCTCTGCCGACTTTATTTCGATGGTTGAGGCCGGCGCCGAGGAGATCTCCGAGGACGACATGCTTGCCGCCATGAAGTTTGGCCAGGAGGCCCTTGCTGCTTTCTGCCAGGCTCAGGACGAGTTCGTCGCCGAGTGGGAGCAGGTTAACGGCCCCATCGTCAAGAAGGAGTACCCGCTCGACCAGCCCGTCGAGGAGGTCCAGGAGCGCATCTTCGCCCACTACGACGAGATGGCAGCCGCCCTTCGCGATGCCGACAAGCTCTCCCGTATCGGCAAGGTCGAGGCTCTGAAGGAGTCCATCCGCGCCGAGTTCACTGAGGAGGAGCAGGCCGCTTGGGAGCGCGAGATCCCCGTGGCGCTCAAGAAGCTCGAGAAGAAGGCCATGCGCACCATGGTCGTCGAGACCGGCGAGCGCGTCGACGGCCGTGCCGCCGACGAGATCCGTCCCATTATGGTGAAGGACAACTACCTGCCGCTCGTTCACGGCTCCGGCCTGTTCCAGCGCGGCCAGACTCAGGTGCTCTCGGTTCTTTCGCTCGGCATGCTCAACGAGGGCCAGCGTCTGGATACCATCGAGCCCACCGAGGGCAAGCGCTACATGCACCACTACAACTTCCCGCCTTTCTGCACCGGCGAGACCGGCCGTATGGGCAGCCCCAAGCGCCGCGAGATCGGTCACGGCAACCTGGCCGAGCGCGCCCTGCTCCCGGTGCTCCCCGACGAGAATGAATTCCCCTACGCCATCCGCGTGGTCTCCGAGGTCATGGAGTCCAACGGCTCCTCTTCGATGGCTTCGACCTGCGGTTCCACGCTCGCCCTCATGGACGGCGGCGTGCCCATTAAGCGCCCGGTCTCCGGTATCGCCATGGGCCTGATCCAGGAGGAGGGCAAGACCGTGGTCCTGTCCGACATCCAGGGTCTCGAGGACTTCCTGGGCGACATGGACTTTAAGGTCACCGGTACCACCGAGGGCATCACCGCCCTGCAGATGGACAACAAGGCCACCGGCCTCACCTTCGACATCCTGGCCCGCGCCCTGCAGCAGGCCAAGGAGGGTCGTGCCTACATCCTGCAGAAGATGCTCGATGTGATCCCCGAGCCGCGCCACACCACGCGCAGCACCGCTCCGCGCATCGTTTCCATCCAGGTTCCGACCGACAAGATCCGCGACGTCATCGGTTCCGGCGGTAAGGTCATCCGCGGTATCCAGGACGAGACCGGCGCCTCGGTCGACATCCAGGAGGACGGCACCGTCTTTGTCGGCGGCACCGGCGAGTCCGTCGACCAGGCCGTCGAGCGTATCAAGCTCATCATCAAGGTTCCCGAGCCGGGCGAGGAGTACACCGGTCGCGTGGTCTCCATCCAGCCCTTCGGCGCCTTCGTCAACCTGCTGCCCGGTAAGGACGGCCTGCTGCACATCTCCCGCGTCGCCAAGGGCCGCGTGGAGAAGGTCGAGGACGTCCTCAACGTCGGCGACGAGGTCAAGGTCGTCGTCATCGAGGTCGACGATCGCGGCAAGATCTCGCTCGATCGTCTTGACAAGCCTGAGGCTCCGGCTCGCGCCGAGGGTTCCTCCGAGGGCGACGGTGAGCACTTCCAGCGCCGTGAGCGTCCGCGTCGCGAGCGCTCCGAGCGCAGCGACCGTCCGCGCCGTCCCGGCGACAACGGAGGCCGCA
>CAJMRD010000098.1 GCA_905215725.1 uncultured bacterium
GTCTCCTACTTTCTGGACCGCAACCCTACCTTCGCCTGCATCGGCGCCATTTTCGGCATGGGCGCCAACATGGACCACTCCAAGCTCCATGGCGGCAACCGTCTTTTCGGCACGGTAATCGGCGGATTGCTGGGCATGGCCCTGTTCCGGATTTACCTGATTTTCTACCCGGAGGGCGGGCGCTCACTGCTTCAGGTTGTACTGGTGTTTATCGGCACCATCCTGTTGATTCTGCTCTGCCAGCTGTTCTGGGTGGGCGGTGTGCAGCCCGGCGGCGTGGTGCTGTGCATCCTGCTGTTCAACACGCCGGTGGAATCCTACGTGAGCTACGCGCTGTATCGGATTCTCGATACGACCATCGGCGTTCTGGTCGCGTGGGCGGTGAGCTACGTCTTCCCGCGGGGCTGGATGCAGCTCTGGCAGGAGCGAATCGAGGCGCTGAAAGCGAGATGAGGCGCGTTAAGGCGCCGCTCAAAACGCGGCGGCAGCCGTTGACAAACGGGGGCGAAAAGCGCGACAAGGCCGATCCGTACGCCTTTAAGGCCGAGTGCCCTCCGGGTACCGCGAGCGTGCTGTGGACTCTCGATGGCTACAAGTGGAACGATGCCGCGTGGCTCAAGCGCCGCGCCGGCCACAACCACATGTCGCAGCCCCTTAACATCTACGAGGTGCATATTGGCTCGTGGAAGCGCCACGGCGACGCGCCGCAGGGCGAGCCCGACGTGTACGGCAATTACCCCGGTCCCATGGATCCCTTCCCCGCGCAGCGCGGCGAGTTCTACACCTACGACGACCTGTCGGTGGAGCTCGTAGACTACGTGCGCGACATGGGCTACACGCATATCGAGGTCATGCCGCTTATGGAGCATCCCTTCGATGGCTCCTGGGGCTACCAGACGACCGGCTACTACGCCGCCACGTCGCGCTACGGCAACCCGCAGCAGCTCATGCACTTTATCGATGCGTGCCACGAGGCTGGCATCGGCGTGATCATGGACTGGGTTCCCGGCGGCTTTTGTGCCGATTCCCACGGCCTTGCCACTTTTAACGGCCACATGCTGTTTGAGCATGAGATTCACCCCAACTGGGGCACGCACAAGTTTGACTTCGCCCGCGGCGAGGTCCGCTCCTTCCTGGTCTCCAACGTGCTGTATTGGCTCGAGAACTTCCACGTGGACGGCATTCGCATGGACGGCGTATCCAGCATGCTGTACCTCAACTTTGGCATCGACGATCCGGGCCAAAAGAAGTTCAACAAGTACGGTACCGAGGAGGACCTGGACGCCAGCGCGTTTATCCGCCAGGTCAACTGCGCCGTGGAGGCCCACTACCCCGACGTGATGATGATGGCCGAGGAGTCCACCGCGTGGCCGCTCGTGACCTATCCGCCGCAGGACGGCGGCCTGGGCTTCCACTACAAGTGGGACATGGGCTGGATGAACGACACCCTGCACTACATGCAGACCGATTTTCCGTGGCGCCCCGGCAACCACGGGCTGCTGACCTTCTCCATCATGTACGCCTTTACCGAGAACTTCATTTGCCCGCTGAGCCACGACGAGGTCGTGCACGGCAAGTGCTCGCTGATCGGCCGCATGCCGGGCGACTGGTGGCGCCAGTTTGCCGGTCTGCGCACGCTGGCTTTCTACCAGATGACGCATCCCGGTGCAAAGCTCAACTTTATGGGCAACGAGATCGGCCAGTTTATTGAGTGGCGCTATTACGAGTCCATCCAGTGGTTCCTGACCGAGGAGTACGAGACCCACCGTCATCATCAGGCGTTTATCAAGGCGCTCAACCACCTGTACACCGCCGAGCCCGCCCTGTACGAGCGGGGCTACACCGACGACGGCTTTACCTGGATTGACGCGGACAACTCTAAACAGTCCATCGTGAGCTTTGTGCGCCAGGGCGAGGACGTCGATGACGACCTGGTGATTCTAATCAACTTTGACCCGGCGAGCTACGAGAGCTTCCGCGTGGGTGTGCCGCGCGAGGGTGACTGGGAGGTTATCTTCGATTCCGACCGTCCCGAGTTCGGTGGCAGCGGCTATGCCGGCGAGGAGCCTTACACCTGCTCGAGCGAGCCCTATCCCTGGAACGGGCAGATGGACTCCATCGAGATTAAGGTGCCCGGCCTGGCAGGCGTGGTGCTTAAGCGCCGCGGTCCGAGCAGCTACAAGCCGCCCGTGGTCGAGGAGCCCAAGAAGGCGTCGCGCAAGCGCTCGTCCTCGGTAAAGCCCAAGACCGCGGCTGCCAAGAAGGCTTCGGTTAAGGCGAAGACTGTCAAGTCTGCCGCCAAAGCCACGGCTAAGCCCAAGACAAAGAAGACAACCACTAAAAAGGCTGCTCCCAAGGCTAAGGCAGGCGCTGTTAAAGCATCTGGCAAGGATGCGTAACAAAATCGTTACCACTGTAATTACCCGCCCCGCGGGGGCGTAGGATACATGTCACAACCGTTCCGGGAGAAACATCCCCGGGGGAAGGAACGTATGAATAAGATCTTCGACAACAAGCAGGAGTTTACCGAGCTCTATCGCGATGCCGTCATGAGCATCAGCGGCAAGAGCGTCGAGGCCGCCAGTGACCTCGATCGCTTTAACGCCCTGGCCAAGCTCGTGGCCGAGAAGGCCCGCACCGTTGCCACCAAGAGTGACGCCCGTGCCACCGCCGAGGGCAAGAAGCGCGTGTACTACTTCTCGATCGAGTTTTTGATCGGCCGCCTGCTCGACAACTACCTGCTCAACTTTGGCGTGCGCGACATGGTCGCCGAGGCGCTCGACGACATGGGCTTTGACCTGTCCGTCATCGAGAACCAGGAGTCCGATCCGGCTCTGGGCAACGGCGGCCTGGGCCGTCTGGCCGCATGCTTCCTGGATTCCATGGCAGCCGAGGGCATCGCCGGCTACGGCAACGGTATGCGCTACCGCTACGGCCTGTTTAAGCAGGAAATCGTCAACGGTAGCCAGGTGGAGGCCACCGACGAGTGGCTCACCCACGGCTATCCCTGGGAGGTCCGCCGTCAGGACAAGGCCGTGACCATTAAGTTTGGTGGCCATGTGGAGGGCTTTGAGGAGAACGGCCGCACGTTCTACCGCACGGTGGACACGCAGGACATTCTGGCCGTCCCATATGACATCCCCGTTGTGGGCTATGCCGGCGAGACCGTCAACAAGCTGCGCGTCTGGGCCGCCGAGCCGGTCGAGGAGCACTTCGATCTGGAGGCCTTCAACCGCGGCGACTACGCCCTGGCCGATGCCGAGCGCGCCGAGGCCGAGGCCATCAGCGCCATCCTCTACCCCAACGACGCCGGCGAGCACGGCCGTCTGCTGCGCCTGAAGCAGGAGTACCTGTTTGTATCGGCCGGCATCTACAGCCTGCTCGACACCTTTGAGAAGGAGCACGGCGCGAACTGGGAGCTGCTGCCGCAGTTTGTAGCCATCCACACCAACGATACCCACCCCGCCATGTGCGGCCCCGAGCTCATGCGAATCCTCATCGACGAGAAGAAGCTCGAGTGGGACGACGCCTGGAACATCGTGACGCAGGTCGTGAGCTACACCAACCACACCATCCTGCCCGAGGCTCTGGAGAAGTGGCCCATCGGCACGTTCTCCAAGCTCCTCCCCCGCGTGTACCAGATCATCGACGAGATCAGCCGTCGTTGGCACGAGTCGTTCGACACCACGCAGGAGGGCTGGCAGGAGCGCCTGCGCCAGACCGCCATCCTGTGGGACGGCGAGATTCGCATGGCCAACCTGTCTGTGATCTGCAGCCATAGCGTCAACGGCGTGGCAAAGATTCACTCCGATATCATCAAGAACATCGTGCTCAAGGACTTCTATGCCCTGACGCCCGAGAAGTTCAACAACAAGACCAACGGCATCTCGCACCGTCGCTTCTTTGCCGAGTCCAACCCCACCTATGCCAAGCTCGTGACCGAGGCCATTGGCGATGGCTGGCTGAAGGACGCCTTTGAGCTGGAGAAGCTCAAAGAGTTCCAGAACGACACCGAGTTCCTGAAGGCCGTGGGTGCCTCCAAGCGCGCCAACAAGGAGCGTCTGGCCGCCTACGTTAAGGCCGAGACCGGTCTGGTTATCGACCCCAACACCGTCTTCGATGTCCAGGTGAAGCGCTTCCATGCCTACAAGCGCCAGCTTATGAACATCATGAAGGTGATGGACATCTACAACCGTCGCATCGCCGATCCCAACTTCCACGTGACGCCGACGACCTTCATCTTTAGCGGCAAGGCTGCCTCGAGCTACACCTTCGCCAAGGAGACCATCCGTCTGATCAATTCGGTGGCCGAGGTCATCAACAACGACGCCCGCGTGAACGAGGTCATGAAGGTCTGCTTTATCCCCAACTTCCGCGTGAGCAACGCCCAGCTCATCTACCCCGCCGCCGAGATCTCGGAGCACTACGGCGTCGGCGTGTACATCTGCATAGTCGATGACTTCGGCGACTATGGCTATCCCGACGTCGCGACCGCGTCCTATTCGATCTACCATGCGCAGTCGCTCGGCTATGGCAGCGGGCGCGACGGCATCCTCCTGCTGCTGAGTATGTCGAACCGCAAGTACGCCACCTTTGTCTACGGCGACAAGGCAGAGCCCATCTTCCCGGAGGCCAAGCTCATCAAGCTCGAGAACGCCTTTCTCGACGACTTTGCGGACGACGACTGGTACGACGGTTTCTCGGACTATCTTGAGGGCTGCGTCAAGATCCTCAGCGTCGACTCCGGCGAATTCACGTGGCCGCAGTTTCTCCGCCGCCTCGGCATCTCGTTCGGCATCGGGCTCTTGCTCGCACTGATCGTGTGCCAGCTGCTGAAGATGAAGATGCGCTCCGTCTACCGTCAGGCCGAGGCCTCGGCCTACGTCACGGCCGATGGGCTGCAGCTGACCCGGCGCGAGGACGTCTTTACCCACACGACCACGGCGCGCCGCAAGATCGAGCGCAAGAGCGAGTCAAGCAGCTCAAGCGATTCGAGCAGCTTTTCCGGCGGCGGCGGCCACGGACGCAGCGGCTCGTTCTGATAGAAAAGCCCACCCCCCCACATATTCCAAACCAAGGAGGCGGAAACAGATGAAAAAACGCATTCTCAGCATTGTCCTGTGTCTGGTCATGGTGTTCAGCCTGCTGCCGTTCACGGCAAGCGCGGCAAGCGCCATACCGATCAACGAAGAGACCTTCCCCGACCCGGTGTTCCGGGAATACGTGCTCAAGATCGTCGGCAGCTCGGTCCTGACTGAGGAGAAGGCCCGGCAGATCGAAGTGCTCGACGTCAGCTGGAGCAACATCAAAAAGGTGCTCGGCAAACGCGACCCCATCACGAGTCTCATGGGCATCCGATACCTGAGATATGTGAAGGATCTCAATTGCAGCGGCCAGGAACTGAAGAAAACACTCAATCTGGAGCAGAACTCGAGAGTGGAAAAGCTCGACTGCCGCGCAAACCAGCTCACCGGTCTGTGGTTTCACACGGGCAGCTCGCTCAAGTATCTGAACTGCGGCGGAAACCAGTTCACCGCACTCAACCTGAGCAAGAACCCAGAGCTCACCGAGCTGTACTGCAGCGGGAACAAGATCACCGCGCTCGACCTGAGCGCCAACAAAAAGCTCCAGAAAATCGTCGCGCAGGCGAACGCGCTGACGACCCTCGACACCCGGAACTTGCCGGAGCTGACGTATCTCGATCTTCAGGCCAATTTTGACCTCAAAGCCATTGACGTCAGCAAAAGCACCAAGCTGGAGTTTCTGAATGTCGCCCAGGGCAAGCTGACCTCGCTCAATGTGAGCAACAACCGGATGCTGGTTGAGCTCTATGTCTTTCTTAACCAGCTCACCGCGCTCGATGTGCGCAGCAACTATCTGCTCAAGAAGCTGAACTGCTATGAAAACCAGCTCACCGCGCTCGACCTGAGCAGCAACGTTGCCCTCGAGTATCTTGACGTCAGCGAAAATCCGATCGCCGAGCTCGATCTTCACCCGCTGAGCAATCTGCAGAAGCTTTCGTGTAACGGAATGAAGCTCAAGAAGCTGGATGTGGACCGCTGCCCCGGGCTCCGGGAACTGTACTGCTACGATAATCAGATCGAGACGCTCGACCTGCGCAGCAACAAAAAGCTCGAAGCGCTCCAATGCCAGAATAACCGCCTCTCGTGGCTGAACCTGAGCAGCAACACGGCGCTCGATTCGGCGAGGGTGGACTGCTCGGGCAACGTCTACGACATCAAGGTCGACCGGAACCTCCAGTATAAGGTCTATCCCGACCTGCCGTGCTACGGCGCGACGGAGGGCACATACTTCACGGCCGCCCGCGCGAGCGACTGGACCGGCGGTACGGTCAGCAAGGTCGACGGTTGGGACGTGCTGACGCTCGATAACCGCGACGTCAAGGAGGTCACCTACAAGTACGACACCGGAAACGCCAAGATCGGCAAGGTGGCGTTTACGCTCAAGACCGAGGTGCCCGCAAAGTATATCACCATCTCCTTCGACCCCAACGGCGGCACCGGCACAATGAAGCCCATGAGGGTCAAAGCAGATGAGAATTACACACTCCCCGAATGTACCTTCACGCAGCCGGAGGGCAGGGAATTTGCCGGCTGGCTCGCAGTAAACGGCAAAGTATACCCCGCCGGTCACAGCGTATACTCCACCTACGACCAAAGCCTCAAGGCGACATGGAAGGACAAGGAAGCAGCAGAAATCACCATCTCCTTTGACCCCAACGGCGGCACGGGCACGATGCAGCCCATGAAGGTCAAGTCGGGCGAGAACTTCACGCTCCCCGAATGTACCTTTACGCCGCCGGAGGGCAAGGAGTTTGCCGGCTGGCTCGCAGTAAACGGCGAAGTGTACCCCGCCGGTGACAACG
>CAJMRD010000099.1 GCA_905215725.1 uncultured bacterium
GCCCGGCCGGTGCAGCGTCGGCGCTTCGGTCGTGCTGCTCGGCGTCGTGCCCACCCCGGCGGTCGCCTACCTCGTCGAGAAGTACAAGGCGGATGCGGGCATCATGATCTCCGCCTCCCACAACTCCTACGAATACAACGGCATCAAGATCTTCAGCGGCGACGGCTTCAAGCTGCCGGACGACCTCGAGGAGCGCATCGAGTCGCTGATCCTCGGCGAAGCCCCGCTGCCGGCGGCGCCGGCAGACAGCGACCTCGGCACCGTGGAGACGGCGCCGAACGCGCTGCGCGACTACATCGACCACGTGAAGTCGACCGTGCACTTCTCGCTCGACGGCCTCGAGATCGCGCTCGACTGCGCGAACGGCTCCTCGGCGATGACGGCGGAGACACTGTTCACTGAGCTCGGCGCGAAGGTGCACATGCTCGCGAATGAGCCCAACGGCGTCAACATCAACGACGGCTGCGGCTCCACGCATATGGAGCGCCTGCAGCGCCACGTGGTGGAGCAGGGCCTGGACGTGGGTTTTGCCTACGACGGCGATGCCGACCGCTGCCTGGCCGTGGATGAGCGCGGTCGCGTGGTAGACGGCGACCAGATCCTGTACGTGTGCGGCGTGTATCTGAACAAGCACGGGCGCCTCTCGGGCGGTACCGTGGTGCCGACGATTGCCAGTAACTTTGGCCTTGTCAAGTCGCTGGAGCTTGCCGGCCTGAGCGCCGTGACCAGCGGCGTGGGCGACCGTCGCGTGTATGCCAAGATGCGCGAGGGCGGCTACAGCCTGGGCGGCGAGCAGACGGGCCATACGATCTTTGGCGATATCGAGCGCACGGGCGACGGCATTATGACCTCGCTGCGCGTGATGGAAGTGATTCGTGCCGAGCGCGAGACGCTCTCGCAGCTCACGGCTCCGTGCAAGCTGCTGCCGCAGGCGCAGGTGGCCGTGCACGTGGCGGACAAGGACGCCGCGCTCGAGAACATGGGCGTGCAGAACGCCATCGCCGAGGCCGAGGCTGCGCTGGCAGGCGAGGGCCGCGTGCTCGTGCGCAAGAGCGGAACCGAGTCGGTTATCCGCGTGCTGGCCGAGGCGCCCGACCAAGCATCCGCCGATGCCGCCATGAAGCGCATCGCCAACGCGCTCGAGGCTTTATAGTTACGCGGTTTTACCAAACCGCGTAACTGCTCGACGCTGTAAACGGCCCCAAGCGGCAATCTGACGTTCAATTTCAAGGGTGCGACCAGAAGGTCAGCGCCTTTTCATTTCACGTCACCTTGCTCGCTTAGGGTCGTTTTCGCCGACGTTGCCAAGACATTAGCGTCAACGAACTAGTCATTGGGTACCTAGTTATTGGGTGAAAAAAGGGGGCGCCGCGGATTGGTTCCGCGGCGCCCCCTTTGCGTTGACGTGTCGGTTATGCCTTACAGCTCGTAGAGCGTGGTGAACTTGTCCTGCAGGTAGCTGCAGTAGTAGCGGGCATCGAACGCCATGCCGCACGCGCCCTTGATGAGCTCCGGCGCGTCCTTGGCGCGGCCCCACTGCCAAATGTGCTCGCCCAGCCAGGCGCGGACGGGTGTCAGGTCGCCGCTCGCACAGGCGCCGTTGAGGTCGACACCGTCGCGGCACATGGCCGGCACAAACATGGCGTCGTAGGCGCTGCCCAGCGCATAGGTGGGGAAGTAGCCAAACGAGCCGCCGCTCCAGTGCGTATCCTGTAGGCAGCCGTGCGTGTCGTCGGGAACGGGAATGCCCAGGTACTCATCCATGAAGCGGTTCCAAAGCGCGGGGATATCCTTGGCTGTGGCCTCGCCGGCAAACAGCATGCGCTCGATCTCGTAGCGCACCATAACGTGCAGCGGATAGGTGAGCTCGTCGGCCTCGGTGCGGATCAGCGAAGGCTGCGCGATGTTCACGGCGTGGTAGAGCGTGTCCTCGTCGACGTCGCCGTAGACCTCGGGTGCGTGGCGGCGCAGCACCTCGAGCAGCGGTCCCATAAAGGCGCGGCTGCGACCCACGGTGTTCTCGAAAAAGCGGCTCTGGCTCTCGTGGATGCCCATGGAGGTGCCGCCCTCAAGACAGGTGCGCGCATAGGCGGGATTGACGCCCAGCTCGTACATGGCGTGTCCCGCTTCGTGGATGATGCTGTAGACGTTGGAGATGCAATCGTCCTCGTAGATGTGTGTCGCGATGCGCGCGTCACCCACGGCAAAGCCCTCGCTAAACGGGTGCTCGGTAAAGGCAAGCGTGGTGGCGTTCAGGTTCAGGCCGACGAGCTTCATAAGGTCGAAGCTCATGGCGCGCTGGGCGGCCTCGGGCACGCGGGCGTGCAAAAAGTCGGCAGCGGGCTGCTGGCCGCGCTCGCCGATAGCGTGCACGAGCGGCACGACCGTCGCCTTGACCTCATCGCAAAACGCATCGAAGCTCTCGGCAGAAAGGCCGCGCTCGTACTGGTCGAGCCAAACGTCGTATGGGTCGCGCTTGGGGTCCATGAGTTCGGCCTGATGCTTAAGTTGGGCGACGATTCTATCCACATAGGGCTCAAAGCTCGCCCAGTCATTGGCCGTCTTGGCCTTGTGCCACACGGCGTCGGCCTCGCAGGTGAGCCTGGTCCAGGCTTCGGCCTCCTCGGTAGGAATAACGCTTGCCTCGCGCTGGTCGCGGCCGAGCACGCGGATCTCGTCGAGCAGCTGCGGGTCGTCTACGTGTCCGCCTGCAACCGTCTCGCGCGCTAACGAGCGTACGAGCTCAACGGACTTCTCGCTGGTCAGTAGCTTGTGATGCTCGCCGGCAAGCGTGCCCATGGCGTCGGCACGGGCGGCAGCACCGTTGGCAGGAGCAATCGTCGCTCCATCGAACTCGGCAATCTTGAGCAGGTACTCGCGAGTCCACAGCTTGCCCTCGAGTTTGCGGAACTTTTTGACGGCCTTGTCGACTTTAGCGGCCTTGACGCCCTTGGCAGCCTTTGCCACGGCGGCCTTGGCCTTCTTATCGAGTTTCTTTCCCATACCGTATCCTTAATCTCGCAGGCCGAGCGCCGCAGACGGGTGCACGGCCAGTTTGCACAGCTACCTGCCTTGTACCCAGCGCGAACAAAACGGAACGCGGCGATGCACACGTAGAATGTGTTATCCTATAGCCCAATGCGTTGACGGAGAGGGTTTTGCCCGCCGCGTCGCCGGCAAGAGAGGGAAGGTCATGGGCTGCAAGCCTTCCTGCGGTGACAAGGGCCGAGCGTTCACTCCCGAGCAGCTACCTCAACGGCCGCTCGGCCAGTGGCAGCAAAGCCTCAGTAGGGAAGCCGTGAGCCTCGCGACAAGAGGCACAGAGTGGGCGCGGCGGGCCAGACATCCGCCGGGTCAAACAAGGTGGTACCGCGGAATTCAACCGTCCTTGGGCAATGCACATGCCCGAGGACGGTTTTTTTGTTACCGAACCGGGCCGCGCATCCGCAGCATCGGTCGGCGTCAGCCGCCCCGGAGCGCGGATACGCGAGAGACGAAAGGGAAGACATGAGTCTGATTGATGATCTGGTCAAACTCGAGGAAGAGGCCAAGGAGCTCGTTGCAGGCGCCGACGACGCCGCCAAGCTCGAGGCTGCACGCGTTGAGCTGCTCGGTCGCAAGGGCCGCATCACCGGCCTGATGCGCATGATGGGCAAGCTCGCCCCCGAGGATCGTCCCGTGATGGGCAAGCGCGCCAACGAGATGCGCCAGCTGATCGAGGGCATGCTCGACGAGCGCACCACCGAGATGAAGGCCGCCGCCCTCAAACACGCACTCGAGCACGATGCCGTCGACATCACGCTGCCGGGCATCCGTCCGCAGATCGGCCACCAGCACCTGATCAAGCAGATCATCGAGGAGGCCGAGGACATCTTCTGCGGCATCGGCTACACCGTCGAGTCCGGCCCCATGGTCGACACCTCCTACTACAACTTCACCGCGCTCAACGCCCCCATGGATCACCCGAGCCGTTCGGCCCGCGATACCTTCTACGTGGTCGACAACAACCCCGGCAGCGTCGCGCACCCCGAGGCTCATGCCCACGGCGAGTCCGACGTGCTGCTGCGCACCCAGACCTCGGGCGTGCAAATCCACACCATGGAGTCGCAAAAGCCGCCCATCTACATGATCTGCCCGGGCACCGTCTATCGTCCCGACACGGCCGACGCCTGCCACCTGCCGCAGTTCAACCAGATCGAAGGCCTGGTCGTCGACGAGGGCATCACCTTTGGCGATCTTAAGGGCACGCTCGACTACTTTGTTAAGTGCATGTTTGGCGAGGACCGCAAGACGCGTTATCGCCCGCATTTCTTCCCCTTCACCGAGCCTTCCTGCGAGGTGGACGTGAGCTGCCACGTGTGCGGCGGCAAGGGCTGCAACTTCTGCAAGCACAGCGGCTGGATCGAGATCCTGGGCTGCGGCATGGTCGACCCCAACGTCCTGATCAACTGCGGCATCGACCCCGAGGTGTATTCCGGCTTCGCCTTCGGCGTGGGGCTGGAGCGCATCGCCATGATGCGCTACGGCATCGACGATATGCGCCTGCTGTACGAAAACGACCTGCGTTTTCTCAAACAATTCTGAACAAAGGAGTGTATAGACCATGAAAATGCCGATGAACTGGGCGAAAGAGTTCGCCGAATTTGAATGCACTCCCCAGGAATTTGCCGACCGCATGACCATGAGCGGCAGCAAGGTGGAAACCTACGAGTGCGAGGCCGACGGCATAAAAAACGTCGTCGTGGGCAAAATTTTGGAGATCGTCCCCCATCCGGATTCCGACCATATGGTAGTGTGCCAGGTGGACGTGGGCCGCGATGCGCCGGTACAGATCGTCACAGGCGCAAACAACCTGAAGGTGGGCGACCTTGTGCCCGCCGCACTGCACGTGGCAAAGCTGCCCGGCGGCAAGGAGATCCGCAGGGGTAAGCTGCGCGGCGTGGAATCGGGCGGCATGCTGTGCAGCCTGTCCGAGCTGGGCCTTACTACACACGATTTTCCAAACGCCGTCGAGGACGGCATTCTGGTGCTGGACGAGGAATGGCCCGTGGGCACAGACGCTGTGAAGGCGCTTGGTATGGACGACGTGTGCGTGGATTTTGAGATCACGCCCAACCGGCCCGACTGTCTGGCCGTGCGCGGTCTGGCGCGGGAGGCCGCCGCTACCTTCGGCGTGCCCTTTCTGGACCACGAGCCGCAGGTAAAACCCGGCCACGGCGATGTGAACCGCTTTTTGAAGGTAGACATTGAAAACCCCGGACTGTGCTACCGTTATGTGGGCGCAGTGGTGGAAAACGTGCGCGTGAAGCCCAGCCCCCGCTGGATGCGCGAGCGCCTGCGCCTGTGCGGCGTGCGCCCCATCAACAACCTGGTGGACATCACCAACTATGTCATGCTGGAATACGGCCAGCCCATGCACTGCTTCGACTATAAATATGTAAACGGCGGGCACATTACCGTGCGCAACGCGAAGCCCGGCGAGGAAATTGAAACGCTGGACGGTGCAAACCGCACGCTGGGTGAGGAAATGCTCGTCATCGCCGACGAAAAAGGCCCCATCGCCGTGGCGGGTGTCATGGGCGGCGAGTTTTCCGGCGTGTATGACGACACTACCACCATCGTGTTCGAAAGCGCTATGTTCAACGGCCCCTCCGTGCGCACCACGGCCAAAAAGCTGGGCATGCGCACCGAATCCTCCGGCCGCTTTGAAAAATTTCCTCAAAAAATCGGTTTTGACTCTGGAAAATCTGTGGAATCGGTGCTATAATCAGGTTCACCGACGTGGTGGTGACGTGGTGGTATTGAAAAGAAAAAACATTCGAAACGAAAGGGAGGATTTACCATGCCGCGTGTATATACAGGCAAAAATCTCACGTATATCGGGTTCCCGCTCGGCGGGCTGGGCGCCGGTATGTTCAACGTGGAGGGCAGCGGCGCGTTTTCGGCTTTTTCGCTGCGCAACGCGCCGAACGTCAACCTCGAGCCCTGCCTGTTTTCCGCCGTTACGGTAAAGGGAGAAAAAAACATCAGCCGCGTGCTGGAGGGACAGGTGCCGAAGTACAAGATCTACGGCGCCGCAACGGCGCCCTCCGCATCCACGCTGTATGCGGAGACCTTCGCGAAGGGGACCGGCGTGTTCGGCCGGAATTACGGCCTGCCCCGGTTCAAGTCATCGTCTTTTTCGGCGGCCTTCCCGTTCGCCACGCTCCGCTTTGAGGACGACGCGCTGCCGCTGCAGGCCGAGCTAAAGGCCTGGAGCCCCTTTACCCCGCCGGACCCCGACGATTCCAGCTATCCGCTGGCCTATCTCGAGTATACGTTCTCGAACCCGACGGAAAAGCCGATCGACGCGGTCTACTACTTCAGCTCGATGAATTTCATGGCGGACGTCCCGGAGAACGGGCGCGTGTACCCGGTTGAAAACGGCTTTGTGCTGGCGCAGGCGGGCAGCGCGGAACGCCCCTGGGACGAGGGCGCCTTCTGCGCGCGGATCGACGACCCGGCGGTCCGCATCAACACGGCGCTGTTCCGCGGCGGCTGGTTCGACGCGCTGACCATGCTGTGGAACGACATTCAGGCGGCGAAGTCCGAGACGGCGCACCGCACGGCGCGCACCGGCCGCCCCGACCCCGGCGCATCGCTCTCGCTGGCGTTCCATCTGGAGCCCGGCGGGAAAAAGACGATCGTCGTCAGCTGCGCGTGGTACGTGCCGCAGTCGCGGCTGCGCATCGGGCACGCGGAGGATATGGCCGCCCTG
>CAJMRD010000100.1 GCA_905215725.1 uncultured bacterium
CTGCCATAGATGCCCGGCTCGCGAATGCCGAGCATGTTGAGGTTGGGGCCGTTGATGACGAGTGCTTTCATGGTTGCTTCCTTTGCGATTGGAAAACCACCACAAAGGTGCCTGTCCCCTTTGTAGTGGTTTTGGTTAGAGAGCGGGTGGGAGGGTGTCGAGGATGGCACGGGCGGTGTTGGCGGCGCAGTCGCGTGAGTCGATGATGTAGTCGGCCCATGCGCGGTAGCGCGGCATGCGCTGCTCGGCCAGCTTGTCGATGCCGTCGCGGGCGGTGATAGGGCGTCCCTTGTGGGCGAGTTCGTCGAGCTTGCGATTGAGCATCACGATCTGGCTGTTTTGGTGCAGCACCGCGCCGCCGCCGGTGGAGAGCACCAAGCCGCTGCGCTTGGAGATGTCGGACAGCGCCGCCGTCTCCTGCTCGCGGAAGGCCGCCTCGCCGCGCTCGACGATAAAGTCGGCACAGGGCATGCCCAGACGCTCCTCGAGCGCGTGATCCAAGTCGATGTGCTCGCGACCCGTGAGCAGGGCAATCTGCTCACCCACGCGGGTCTTGCCTGAGCCCGGCATGCCGATCAGCGCGATGTTCTGTTCGCGGCGCGACAGGCGCTCCGTTACGTCCAGGATGCGCTCGCGCGGGGTGGCCTGGCCGGTATAGCGCTCGACGGCCTGTGCCGCCTGTGCCACGAGCATGAGCAGGCCACCGATGCAGGGGATGCCGCGGCGTTCGGCTTCGAGCATCAGGCCCGTGCGGGCGGGGTTGTAGACAATGTCGATGACGCCCTCGAGCGCATTGAGGCCCTCGAGCGTGCAGGGAGCGTCGGGGCAGTGGGGGAACATGCCGGCGGGCGTGCAGTTGACGAGCAGGGCGACGTCGGACTGCTGCGCGATGTTGCCGTAGTTGACCTCGCTCGTGCGGCCCACGGGTACGACGATGGCGCCCAGATCTCCCAGCACCATACTTGCCGTGGTGCCGGCGCCGCCGGTGGCTCCGAGCACGAGAACCTTCTTGCCGGTAACCTCAACCCCCAGCTCCTCGACTAGGCACTGAAAACCGAAATAGTCAGTATTGTCGCCGCGCAGGCGCCCGTCGGGCAGGCGCGTGATGGTGTTGACGTTGCCCATGCGCTCGGCGAGCGGGCTCAACTCGTCCAGGTAGTCCATGACGGCACGCTTGTAGGGGATGGTCACGTTGGTACCCTCCCATTCGTCGCTCGTCATAAAGGCCGCGAGGTCCTCGGGCTCGCGCTCAAAACGCACGTACTCAAGCCCAGCGAGCTCTTTGTAGATGGTCGGGGTGTAGCTGTGGCCCAGCACGCGGCCCAGCACGCCGTAGGGGCGGGTTGCGGCGACGTCAGTCATCTAGAGCACCTCCGTGTAACTGCCAAAGTAGGTGAAGCTCTCGCACACGTCGTCGATGGAATCGAGCAGGTCATCGAGGGCCTTGCTGCCAAAGGGGCAGTCCAGGTCAAAGTAGAACATAAACTCAAAGTCGTGCCCGGGGATGGGGCGGCTCTCGAGCTTGATGAGGTTGATATTGAGCGCGTAGAAGCGCTCGAGTACGCGATAGAGTGCGCCCGGCTCGTTGGCCGTGGTAATCATGAGCGAGGTGCGGTTGGCGCCGGGGTAGACGCGTGGCTCGCGGCTGATGACGACAAAGCGCGTGTAGTTGTTGTCCGAGTCCTGGATGTTGGGCTCCAGTACCTCCAGGCCGTAGAGTGCGGCGCAGCTGCGCGATGCGATGGCGGCAACATCGGTGCGCTCGGAGCTGGCGACCATCTCGGCCGACATGGCCGTGTTGGGGTACTTGGTGGCGTGCAGGTCGTGCGCCTCGATAAAGCCGGCGCATTGGGCAATGGCCTGGCCGTGGCTGTAGACCTCGTGCACGTCCGCAAGCTTGGTGCCGGGCTTGACGAGCAGGTTGTGGTCGATTTTGAGGCGGAGCGAGCGCACGATGTGGAAGTCGAACTGGGCGAGCAGGTCGTAGACGGCGTTGACCGAGCCGGCGGTGGAGTTCTCGATGGGCAGCACGCCAAACTCGCAGAAGCCGTCGCGCACGGCGCGCATAACGCCCTCGAAGGTCTCGAAAAACGCGATGTCGGGCACGTCGAAGAGCTTGCATGCGGCGATTTGGCTGTAAGCGCCCTCGACGCCCTGGCAGGCGACGGTGGCCGTTTGAGGGAAGGGCGTGTCGGAGGCTGCAGCCGTGGCATGGGCCTTTTGCGACACCGTGATGCCCTTGAGCTCGTTGATGTAGCGCTGCTGCGCGGCCTTGCTCATGCTCATGAGGAGACGGAACAGGGTGATGGTCTGCGCCTCGTAGCGCTCGGGCGCGCGGCTGGCGAGGTTGTTGAGCTTGGAACGCTCACGGGCGGGGTCGAAGACGGCCTTGCCCATCTCGATTTTTGACTTGGCGACCTCGGTGGCAATGTCCATGCGCTCGACAAAGCTGTTGAGGAGCGTGGTGTCGATGCCATCGATGGCCTGGCGGATGTCAGCAAGGTCCATGGAGACCCCTTTCACGTGTCGGGGGATGTTGAGGGGTGGGTAGTTAGCGCTGGGCGGCGTCTTCGAGGAGGGCGTCCCAGATGGCGAGGGCAGCGGCTGCTTCGGCTACGGGGACAGCTCGGGGGACGATGCAGGGATCGTGGCGGCCGTGGACCGAGAGCTCGGCATTTTCCATAGCGTCCATGTCCACCGTCTGCTGCTCGCGGCCAATGGAGGGCGTCGGCTTTACGGCCATGCGCCACATGACGGGAGCGCCGGTCGAAATACCGCCCAGGATGCCGCCGGCGTTATTGGATTCGACCTCGATCTCGCCGGTTTCGGCATCGATGCGATACGGATCGTTGTTCTCGCTGCCGCGCATGGCGGCCACGGCAAAGCCCATGCCAAACTCCACGCCCTTTACGGCGGGAATGCCAAACGCGATTTGCGCGATGCGGTTCTCGATGCCGTCGAACATGGGGTCGCCGATGCCTGCGGGAAGCCCGTAAATGCCGCACTCCACGATGCCGCCGATGCTGTCGAGTTCGTCGCGCGCGGCTAGGATCTCCTCACGCATGCGGCCGGCTGCGGCGGCGTCAATGCACGGCAGATCGTTCGTAAGGATAGCCTTGCGGTCGGCCTCGCGATAGACCATATCGTCCATCGGCAGGTCGGAGATGCCGCCGATCTGCGCCACATGCGCCATCACTTTAATGCTGCGGGCCTCGAGTGCCTGCAGCGCAATGCCGCCGGCGATGCACAGGGGTGCCGTTAGGCGGCCGGAGAAGTGCCCGCCGCCGGCGACGTCGTGCATGTTGTGATACTTCACGCGCGCCGGGAAGTCCGCATGTCCGGGGCGGGGCTTGCGGCGCAGCTCGGAGTAATCCTTGGAGCGCGTGTTGGTGTTCTCGATAATCGCGGCGATGGGCGCGCCGGTGGTGTGTCCATCTACAACGCCGGCGATGATGTGCGCGGCGTCAGCCTCGCGGCGCTTGGTCGCGATCTCGTCGCGGCCGGGGGCGCGACGGTCCAAAAAGGCCTGCAGCTGCTCCTGGTCAACGGCGATACCAGCGGGAATGCCATCGAGCGAGCAGCCGATAGCAGGGGAGTGCGACTGGCCGAAGATGCTTAAGTGCAAGACGTTGCCAAAGGTCGAGGACATGCTATTCCTCCTCGAGCGTGACCTTGCCGCCCAGCAGGCGGTAGTGGTCGAAGAAATCGGGATAGGACTTGTTGACGGCCTCGGCGCCGTGGATTACGACCTCGCCGGTGGCGCGGCTCGCGGCGATAGCGGCCATCATGGCGATGCGGTGGTCGTTGTGCGAATCGACCTCGCCGCCGGTGAAGGCATCGACACCCTTGATGATGAGGTCATCGCCGGCAATGCGCACCTGCGCGCCCAGCGCGGTGAGCTCGCGGGTGGTGGTGACCAGGCGGTCGGATTCCTTGATGCGCAGACGGGCGCAATCGCGGATAAAGGTGCGGCCCTGTGCCAGCGAGGCCACGGCCGAGATAACGGGCACCAGGTCGGGAATGTCGTGGGCACTCATCTCAAAGCCGGCGAGCTTGTCGGACTGCACGGTGGCGGCGTTGGTGGAGCGTACGATGCGGGCGCCAAAGCGCGAAAGCGCGGCAAGCACGTTGCGGTCGCCCTGTGCGGAGCTCAGCGACACGCCCTCGACGGTGATGGGGTCGGTGCCGATGGCACCGGCGCACAGCCAAAAGGCGGCGTTGGACCAGTCGCCCTCGACGGCTACGCTGCCGGGCGTGCGGTACGATCCGCTGTTTACGCGGAAGTTTGTGACCTCGGGCTGGCCGTCCTTGGCCGGAATTCGCTCGACGTTGACCTCGACGCCGAAGGCCTTCATGGCCTGGATCGTCAGGTTGATGTAGGGGCGGCTCTCGATGAGGCCGGTTACCTGCACGCAGGAGGGCTGGGCCAGCAGTGGGGCTGCCAGCAGCAGGCCCGAGATGTACTGCGAGCTCACGTTGCCCGGAAGCACAAAGGTGCCCGGGCGCATGCGGCCGCTCGTCTTGAGCGGAAAGCCGCCCAGACCCTGCAGGTCGCAGCCGGCGGCGATGATCTCGTCCGAGAGCGGGGAGAGGGGGCGGGCGCCCAGACGGCCCTGGCCCACAAAGGTGGCCTCTGCGCCCAGCGCGCAGGCCACGGGCAGCATAAAGCGCAGCGTGGAGCCGCTCTCGCCGCAGTCGAGCGTGCCGCCGGCAAGGGCCTTGAGCAGGCCAAATTCAATGCTCTTCATGGTGGGGTGGACCTGGAAGCCGTCCTCGACGGTCTCGATGCGAGCACCCAGGGCCGTAAGGCAGCGCACCGTGGCCTCGATGTCGGCGCAGGTGGTGTTGCAGGTGACGTGTGTCTCGCCGTTGGCAAGCGCAGCGCAGACGATGAGGCGATGCGCCATCGACTTGGACGCGATAGCGGGAACGGTGCCCTTGAGCGGGGACGGGGTGATGCGGGCTAGCATGCGGATGCGTCTCCCTTCTGGCCGAGGCCCTCGGCAATGAGTTCGTGGAAAGTGGAAAGCGGCGTGCGGTCGATGCTGCAGCGGCCAATGCCGTGCGGAATCACAAGGTCGATGGTGTTGCCCGCGCGCTTCTTGTCGTGGAGCGCCTCGGCAAAGACGGCGTCGGCGGAAAGCTCGCAGCGGGTCTTGAGACCGTGGCGCGCGCAGAGCTCCTCGATGCGGCCGGGCAGCTCGGCGTCGCAAATGCCGTGCAGGGCTGCGGCGCGCGTGATGATGCCCATGCCGATCGACACGCAGTTGCCGTGGCCGAGCTCAAAGTGCTCGCAGGCCTCGACAGCGTGTCCGGCGCTGTGTCCAAAGTTGAGGAGCTTGCGCTGGTTGGTCTCGCGCTCATCGGCAACGACCACGGCGCGCTTGATGTCGATATTGCGGGCGATGATGAGCGCCACGCGTCCCACGTCGCGGTTCAGCAGCTCCAGCGTAAGTGGGGTCTTCTCCAGCTCGGCGAAGAGCTCGGGGTCGGCGATCGCGGCGTGCTTGACGACCTCGCCGCAGCCGTCGGCGAACTGCTCGGGCGTGAGGGTGGCGAGACACCCCACGTCGGCAATAACCACACTCGGCTGCCAAAAGGCGCCGGCCAGGTTTTTGCCGGCAGCCAGGTCGATGGCCGTCTTGCCGCCCACCGATGAATCAACCATAGCGAGCAGGCTCGTGGGGATTTGCACAAACTTGCATCCGCGCATGTAGGTGGCGGCCACAAAGCCCGCCACGTCGCCCACGACGCCGCCGCCGAGCGCCACGATCACGTCGGAGCGCGAAAGCTCGTGTTCGGCCACAAACTCCAAAATGGCAACGTAGGTCTCGGCACGCTTATGGGCCTCGCCGGCCTCGAAGGTGCAGATGCTCACCTCGTAGTCTGCGGATTCGAGGCTCTGCTTGACGGGCATCTGGTAGAGCGGGCCAACGTTGGTGTCCGTAACGATGACGGCCTTGGTGCCGCCGGCAGTGGCGCGCACGAGCGGTCCCGCCTGCTCCAGCAAAAACGTGCCAACATGCACCTGGTAGGGGCGTGCGGTGTCGATATCGATGGTAATCGCCATAAGCTTCGGTCCTTTCGACCTGGCGTGATGGGTGGTCTAGTGGGAGGCCTCGTCGTCGAGTGCGCGCTTAATTCGGTCGCCATCGGCAAGGAGATTCTCCAGATAGCGCTGGTCGCGGTCTTTAAGGGCGCGGCTGTAGGCGCCGAGCGATTCGATCAGATGGTCGATCTCGAAGGCGAGCGCATTGGCGTCGTCGATCATGAGCTCGGACCACATCTGCGGATTGAGGTGCGCTACGCGGGTGAGGTCGCGGTAGCTGCCGGCCGAAAAGCCGTGGTGAACCTGAGCGGTCGGGCTCTTAACATAGGCGTTTGAGACGACATGCGCGAGCTGGCTCGTAAAGGCGATGACGCGGTCGTGCTCGGCGGCGCTGGTCACGCTGAACTTGCCAAAGCCCAGGGGACGCACCATCTCGCGCACCTGGCCCAAAAGCTCCAGTTTGAGCGCATCGTCCACCGCGGGCGGTACGAGCACCAGCGGGGCGCCCTGGAACAGGTCGGCGCGGGAGTGCGCATAGCCCGAGTACTGCGTGCCCGCCATGGGGTGCGCGCCCACAAAGTAAAAGCCGTGCTCGCGGGCAAGCTCAAAGGCGCGCTCGCACACGATGCCCTTGACGCCCACCGTGTCGATCACCACGGGGCCCATGATGGCCTCGGTGTCGGTGGC
>CAJMRD010000101.1 GCA_905215725.1 uncultured bacterium
GGCGAGCAGCTCGCCCAACCGGCCCAGAAACTCATCGCGCGTCATGGTGCGCCTCCTCAACGTATGCGTAAATCTCCCGTACGGACGGCCACTCGGCCAGGAACTCCTCGATGCGCGCTCGCCCGTCGTCCGTGATGCGGTAGTACCGGCGCAGCCGCCCGTTGTGCTCGGCGGAGCGCGCCGTGATGCACCCGGCCTTCTCCAGGCGCTTGAGCAGCGGGTAGAGCGTCGACTCCGTGAGCCCCATGCTCGCCGGTACGTCCTTCACGATCTGGTAGCCGTAGGACTCCTCGCCGGAGACGGCCGCGAGCACGCAGGCCTCCAGGAAGCCGCGCTTCATCTGTGCCTCCATCCGCACACCTCCTCTCGTCATATACTATGCTATACACACTATACGATGCAAGGTATTAGACGTCAACTCTCATCGCGATGATTCTCCGGCCCCTGCGCGCTGCGAACGTGATATCGCGGGGCGGTTGGCATTATGCATGAAACGTCAAGTAACGCTCTTTTGATCCACTTCCACTCGGCCCCATATGCCTTGTACAACACCCCCCTTCAACCTTGGGTTCAAGGGAGCCGCTAGGCTGGGCGTGCCGGACGGTAAGGTCCTGGACGCGATGGTGGACTTCTCCGATGCCATAGGGGTCATGGGTCTACGCCGATGGAGGCCCACGCACGCGGCAGGGCTCGCCCGTCACCGCTGGTCGCCGGACGGTCCCCACGCTCCGCTCGCCAACGCGCAGGCGACAGCAGCAGTCCAGCGCTAGCTGGAGACGCCGGAATGCCCAGAAGATGCGTTTCCCATCCCTGCGACAGAGCTTTTTGCAGGGGTGGCAATTTTTCCTAATATCGAGGTCAGCTTGGCTTCGGTAGCCACCTTGAGAGCATCGCCAATAGACTCTTCCTTTATGCGTTCGGCATAATCGTAGGCAATACCCAAAAATTCCAGTCCCGAGCAACAGGAGTACAATTGCTGCTATTATTGCCAGCTGTTGGGAGATGGAAGATGGACTGCGATGGCTACCCATGCGTTCCCATGCCGTTGATGTGCACCGCCTTTGTGCCGGGGCAGATTGACGCTGCGGTTGCAGGCATTTCCGACCCCAATTCGCGCGCCATTGCCACGGCAGAAGCGCTGTACTTTCGCGGACAGGCCGCCCTCGCTGCCAAGACGGCGCGCCCCCATCTTGACGCCACCGATCCCGCGCTGCGCTATTCTGCATGCTTTATCTGCGGATACGCCAGTCTGTCGCTCAACCGTATCGCCGACGCCCGCCGGTGCCTTGCTGGCATCCTCGATACGCCGGCCGACGAGGAGTCGCCCGCCATCCACGCCACGCATATCCTGTTCGCCTCGGCCGCGAGCGTCCTGCTGCACTTGCCTTCCCCGTATTCCGCTGAAGAGTTTTATCCACTTGCGGCGCATCTGCCCGAAGGCCTGCGCCTATTCGCCAGCTACGTGATGGCGCACGCCTTGTATCTGCGCGGCGAATACGGCCGCAGCCTGGGCATGGCGGAAAACGCCCTGATTATGAAACAGGGAAGCTATCCCATCTCGGAACTGTTCCTGCACCTGGCAGCTTCCATGACATGCATGAGCCTCAAGGACATCGACGCCGCAAAAACGCACTTCGGAGCCGCTTGGAACATTGCGCGCCCCGACGGCCTTATCGAGCTCATTGGCGAGCACCACGGCCTTTTGCAGGGACTCATCGAGGCATGCCTAAAATCGCAATACCCTGACGATTTCGCACGCATCATCGAGATTACGTATCGATTCAGCTACGGCTGGCGGCGCATCCACAACCCCGATTCGGGCGAGGACGTGGCCGACGATTTAACGACCACAGAGTTCACCATGGCCATGCTCGCCTGCCGCGGATGGACCAACGCCGAAATCGCACGCCACATGGGAGTATCGCCGGGCACCGTTAAAAACCGCCTATCAGGAGTGTATGCCAAGCTTGGTATCGGAACTCGCGCCGAGCTGATTGCCCACATGTTGCGCTAGCGGCCAAACTGCCCGGCGCATCGAAAGCGCTCCGGGGGCCTGACGCTTTCGCGCACTCAAATTGGACATTTTGGCCATGGAACGGCACTACCGCCACGGGGCACCTTCTCGCAAAATAGGATTATTTCCTCCGATGTCTGCGGGATGGGAGCCAAAGATGCTTGATCGCCGTTCGTTACTTGTTGCCGGAGCATCCTCGCTGGCGAGCATTATGTTGCCGCGCGTGCCGGGAAGCGCAAACGCCTTCATATTGCCGTTCGCCCCCACCGAGGCCTATGCCGACGAAGAAGACCCCTTCAGGGTGCTCGTTCTCTCGCGCACCATGTTTGGTGTGGTCGTGGTCGACGTCGCCAACAAGAATACGCCCATCACGGGTGCCCAGGTCACGCTCGTGTCGCGTTATGCCGCGGGCAAGCAGCTCTCCGCCACTACCGACGACGAGGGCACGGCCATCTTTGAGGTCGCCCCTCTTGCGGAAGGCTACGTGGACGAGACGACGCTTCTCGACGCGTACGACTTTAACGGCGGCATCTCCATTAGCATGGCGGGCTACCGTGATGTCGAGATTCCCCTTGCGCGTATCCAGGGCGGCACCGCCATAACCGCGCCCACGCGTCCGCTCTCCGATGGCAAGCCGTACTTTCGACAGCTCACGTTCGACGAATGGGACATCCAGTACGCCGACGCTACGTTCATGACATTGCCGAAGGACGACACGGCAAACGAACAGCCCGATACGCACGCCTTTACCGTGCAGGCCCATCTGCCGCAGGGCGGGCGGGCAACGCTGCGCATCAACAAGGTAATGCCCGCCACGGACAGCTCGCCCGAAACCGTCACGCAGATTGGCCAAGTCAAGGCCAGCGCATCGGGCGCGGATCATCTGGCGACGTTCACGCTCGAAGACAAGTTCCTCGATGCAGCGTCGAGCCTTCTGGAAGAAGGATGCAAGTTGCGCTTTGTCCTCGACTACCAGGGCAAGACCTATACACTCTCCTCCCCCATGGCCGTTGTCACTGCGCCGGCCGCAAAGGCAGAATCGGGCTCGACCACTATCGTCCCCACCACCATGGACCAAGAGATCACTCCGTTTGATTTCCCGGCGGCGTTTCCCGGCATCGGCGGCAATAAGTTCACCTGTTGGATGCCCTCGTTCCCCATTTTGTTCGATTTCTCGTTTGCCGGGTACGTGCTGTTTGGCGGAGGATACAAACCAGCCAGCTACATGAACGATTCGGGCAACCCTGATCCGGAATACTGGAAGAAGTCACCGCGCGAGTCGGGCGCCAAGCAAGCAAACCGCTACCTCGACGAGATGGAGGGGAAGTGGAATCAGTACAAGAGTATGAGTGCCGGTTCGGGCACCGATCCAAGAAACACCAAGCTGCTTCGTCACCACTGCACGCTGCTGTTTACGATGGATATCGCCACACAGCTGTACGGCTCGCTCGCCTACGATTGGGTGGGCAAAACCTGGGGTAACAACAACGACCCCGCATACGGCAATATTAAGGCCCTCTTCCAGGTAAGAACCGACCTCAATTGGACCGAGCAGTTTACCCTAGGACCGGTGCCGTTTTTCCTAAACGTCAACCCCTGGGTGCTGGCGAAGCTGGCGCTCGCCGTGGGTGCCCACACGCACGGCAGCGGCGCGACATTTTTTAAAAACATTTCGCTCGACTATTCAAACACCTCGGGCTCGTTCACCATCCAGATCGGGCTTGCCGTCACCTTTGGCGCCGGCGTTGCAGGCGTCGCTTCGTCTGCCGTGCGCGGCGCCGCATCCCTCACGCTGTTCATTGGGTACGAGAAGGCAGATGGACACCAGCTTCCGCGACTGCGCGTAGGTGCAGACGTCGATGTCGATGTGATACTCCAGTTCGTAATGTTCAAGTGGACCACCAAGGCTTGGTCGGGGTCGTGGCCCACGCTCCTCGATTCGTGGAATATGTCGGTGAACAATGGCAACCAGTATGTGCTCCAGCGCTCTGAGCTCGCATTGGGTGGAGATACGCCTTACACGCTGGATGCCCGCTTCGGCACGCCCGGCAACATCGAGGCGGGCGGCGTGCCGCAATTTATCGCATCGGCCACCATCGTCACCAACGCCGAGCTGCTCGCACGCGCCGAGGTTAAGGCCGCTGTCGTAAACGTCGCGCCCGTCGTGCGCGATTGGGATCAAGCGGTCACGCGCATTGAGCTCGAGGCGGATGCAGAAAGCGACGACACGGGACAGATTGAGCATTTCGTCCATGCACTGATAGAGAACGACGAAAACGCCGCGACGATGTATAAGTACACCTATATCGGGCAGGCGAAGGACGCCGCTGCGGACCCCAACGCCAATTCTGCTGGTGTATCGGAAGACGAGCGTGGCGGCATCAAACCCTCGAGCGACAACGTGCTGTTTGCTGGCGTGCTCAGCGAAGCTCACATGAAGCTGGCAATGATTGCCGGCGTAGAATGCCTGTTCCGTATCGCCTCGGTGCGCTACGGCGACAATGGCCGCTCGCGCCTAGTGGTGCACACAAAGGCAAACGGCACGTGGTCCGCTCCCACGCCCGTGGACTTTCCCCTTGGGTTTGGCGAGGGCGACGTGGAGCGCGACGGCATATACGATTACGACTTCGACGTGGTGGAATATACGGACGGAAGAGGAAACCAGGACGCCTACGTGCTGTTGGTCTCGGGCGAGCGCCCCGACGGCGACAACACCCTTTTCGATACGGCAAGCACAGCCGGCATACTGTCCGTTGTGCGTCTGCGCATAAGCAACGACGGAATTCGCGTGATGTCGCACACGTCGTGGCGCAGCATCTCGCGCGGCCGCCTTCAGGAGGATGGCCACCACTGTCTGCAGTGCCCACGCATCACGGTGGGCAAGGCGCTGGTCGACGGACGTCTGTCGGGCGCTTACCTCCACCGCCGCGGGACCACCGCAGAAAAGGCGCTCGGCAGCGAGGCAGAGGTCGCGCTCGAGTGCTTTACCCTGTGGTCAGATGATTTGGGCGACAGTCTCACGTTCCGTCAGGTCCTCCGCTTTCCGCAAGCACCGTCGAGCATCGAGCTGGGCGAGCCCGAGAATATCAACGGCAAAATGGTGGTGCCCGTTGCATACGAAACTGCAAACGGTTGTGGCTGCGCATCGTATGCCGTGATCGGCCAGTCCATCGCGGGTTGGGGCGTTATGCCACCAGATGCCACAGTACCCCACGCGGTGCCGTGGCCACAACATTCGGGCTTTTTGGCAACCGTCAACGAGCAACTGCAGCATATTACTTGGACGCGAGGAGCATCGGCATTTGCAACGCAGCCCGTGGGCGCCGCAGGCTGTGGCCCGGCATCGTTTAGCGTAAGCAACAACGGCAGGTGCGTGCTCTATGTAGAGAACACCGATGGCAAGGTGGGGCAAACCTACGACGAAGAAGGCAACCCGGTAGCAGTGATGGGCAAGCACTTCCGCATCTTCGCCAGCACCTTGGCAGGCGATCTGTTCACGGAGCCGTTCGTGATGTGCGAGCTGGACCATCCCGTCGATCAGATAACGACATTTTTGACGTCAGGAGGCATGCTCTCCGCGCTCGCCACGCACATTGTGAGCGCGGAGAAGAGCGAGGCAGAGCTGCACGGCATCGAAGTGCCCTTGGTGGCGTGTGCCACTCCGACGGGCGCGGTCGCTACCTCGGGCGCAGTGGTGCCCGGAGCAGCAGGCGAATCCTTCATGGTCACGGTGCGAAACGACGGCAACACCTTGCTGACCGCCGGCACGATCGATCTGTACCGAGAGGGCTCCAGCCAGCCGTTCTCCAGCGCATCCATCGGATTCGGAGCGAACGCACGCATGGCTTCGATCTACGATCCAGAGCTTGCCGAGGACGCTTCGGCCAACGACATGGCACGCGTGAAGTACGCGCTCGAGACGCTGGGCACACGTTTTGCGACGCACCCGCTGGTAGCCGACAACGGCAACGCCATGCTGGCACCGGGTTGCACGGCACAGTTCCGCATGAGCTTCGCCATCCCCGAGAGCTGGAGCGACGAAGTGGGCAAACGCGTAACGCTGTATGCGAAGGCGCGTAATCTGGTGGCGCTCGATCCCGTAACGCTCGAGGAAATTCGACCGGGGGCAAACTCGGCGCTGGGTGCCGTGCTGCACGAGCTTCATGTGCCCGACGCGGCATGCGAACGCTCAGAAGTTCAGGTCGGCGTATGCGACAGCGCGGATACGACAGGACTTCACGACGCCCCGATGACGGCGGACGGCGATGGTGGCTCAAGTGGCGGCGGTTCCGGCACGGGAGGCAGCTCCGGTGGCGGCAGCAGCTCTGGCAGCGGCAAGGACCGCGGTAATAACAAGCGCTCCGGAAAAGCGGGCGCGCTTGCGGGCACGGGCGATGCCAACGCTCCCCTCACGGCAGCCGCTGCAGCACTCGCCGCGGCAGG
>CAJMRD010000102.1 GCA_905215725.1 uncultured bacterium
CGAAGACGGTGTAGACAACCATCTCAATGCACGCGATAAGCAGTATCAGGCCGAGAATCCATTCCGTTCGCCGAAATCGACAAGAAAAAGTCATCTTCGCTCCTTTTCACGAAAATCAATACATCCCTTTTTTATGCCGCCGTCAACTCATCGGCGTGCCGGCAAGCGATCTTTGTTGAAAGCTCCGCAACGCCCATCCGAAAAGGGGACGGCTTTTTTTCGTAAAACACCCCGACGGGTGACAGCTCTCCCCACTCATTAATGGAATACAGATGGACAAATGCCGATAGCAATGGGCCATCGGGACACCTTTCCTCACCCTTTCCCGCAAGAGAAAACCTCCATGAAAACCCAATCCGCCCAAAATTCCGCCCTGCTGTGGGCCGGTTATGCCCTGCTGCTTCTCTTCATGTTTTCGCTGCACGTTCAGGCGCTGTTCTCTCTGGGTCTCGTCGCGCTGATTCTCGGCTATGTGACGCGCAACCGCTTCCGCAAGCATGAGTGGAGCCTTGGGGTCGCCCATGCTTCGTGGCAGATCAATACGGTCTGGTTGTCCCTGTTGCTCGGCGTTCTCGGTCTTAAACTCCTCGGAGCCGGAATGGGCGATGGTGCCCAGATTGCGCTCGAGCTCCTCGGCGGTCATGCCAATGCCGTTATCCGAGATGGTAATGGTGCGGGCGTCTTTATCAAAGGAGACGCGAATGGCCAGGTCGCCCTGGTCGATCTTGACGCTCGGATCCTGCAGGCTCTTAAAGTTGAGCTTGTCGACGGCATCGCTCGCGTTAGAGATAAGCTCGCGCAGGAAGATTTCCTTATTGGTGTAGATGGAGTTGATCATGAGGTCGAGCAGTTTTTTGCTCTCGGTCTTAAATTGACGCATGTGCAGTCCTTTCGCGCTACCCCCGTCCGCAAAAACGGCCCGGTTGCCCGAGCCGCATCGCAGACCTGCTATGTTCAGACTTAGATTTTATAACCCAATAGCGCGCATATATACATACGGAATCGAAAAACTGTATGTCCGAGCGCTCCAATGCGTCAATTGCCAAGGAGTGTCCCCAGCTGCCGGCAGAAAAGGAACGTCCCTATCTGCCATCTACGCGCTTGGCCATCCAGACATGGGGCTGGCCCTCGTCTTCGTAATCTACCGGGGCAATTTGCGTGTAGCCCGCCTTTACATAGAGCGGCAGCACGTATTCCTGCGCATGCAGCTTAATAAGCTTGGCGCCGGCATCGCGTGCACACGAAGCACTGGTCTCCACGATCGCACTCGCCAGTCCGCGACGACGCATAGCCGGCAGCACGGCGACGCGCCCCATAATGTAGGTCTCCCCCGCCGCAACGCCTTCGTCCATGTCGCATGCCGGCAACACCGGGGCCTCTGCGTCAGCCACGCGCTCAAGCTCTTCGGGAAACACGCGCGAGCAACCGGCAAGCTCGCCGTCTACATAGAGCGTCACATGAATGCAGTTTGGATCCTCGTCGATAGCGTCGAACTCATTCTCGTAGCCCTGCTCGTCCATAAAAACGACGCGGCGCACCAACGCCGCGTCATCAAAGCATCCCGTCTTAAGTTGGATATCCATGGCTGCCCTTTCATTCAATGCGAACGTTAGGGACAGATTTTAGCGAAAATGAGCTCCGCGCACGCTAAACTTCGCGCGAGCCTTCGCCAGGCAATCGTAATGACCCACGTTATGGGCATCGCTCGCGATGAAACTGTACAGGTTCTGATCGAACAGGCGCTGTGCCGGCTTTTTCTCGCGACCAAAGCGACCGCCGGCAATAAAGTCCGCCGAAGCCTGCAGCTTGCAGCCCATATCGACCAGGCGCTCCGCCACGCTTACATCCTTTTGAACCGCACGATAGCGCTCAGGATGAGCGATAATCACCTGGTAACCACGGCACTGCAAATCGTAAATCGTGTTCTCGTACTCTCTAAACGCATACGCATCGGCATGCGTCGAAAGCTCGAGCAGAAACTCGTTGGTCCCATCGAAATGCAAGTGCTCCGCAGCATCGATACCAAGCTCAACGAGCTTTCGATGGTTGACCTCGAAGCCCATCTGGAGCGGAAAGCCGTCAGCGTTATCACGCAGCAGCTCAAAGGCATCCCACATCTTGTCGTAATCAAAATAGGGATCACGGCAGTGAGGAGTGCAAACGATTCTGGTTACACCGGCCCGCTTGGCAGCCTCGAGCATCGCCAAGCTCTCATCGAGATCGGCGGCGCCGTCGTCTACACCCGGCAAGATATGGCAATGAATGTCACGCATAGGTCAGCCTTAATCAACTAAACGTTTGCTCGGTTGGTGAAGATGCCCTTTTTGGAAGCCCCCTGATCGTCGGAGCCCTTCTTCACCTTCTTACCGTCCTTGGTGTAGTAGGAGTAGTAGTACTCGCTGGTCTCGGTCTCGCAGTAGTTCATAACGGTACCGATGAGCTTGACCTTCTCGGACTTCTTAAGCTGACCGATAGCGTTGAGCGCCTCCTCGCGCTTGGTGAAATCCTCACGCACGACAAAAAGCGTGCCGTCGGTCAAGCTGGCAATCTCGGCAGCATCGATGAAGGTGCCGACCGGAGGAGCATCGAAGATGACGTACTGGAACTTGGCGGACAGTGCCTTTACCAGCTTGGCAAAGCGATGGGAGACGATGATGTCGGCAGGATTGGGAATGTGCGGCTCGGCATCGAGGAAGTAGAAGTTCTTCTGACCCGTCTCGACAATTGCCTGGTCAATGGAGATCTGCTCGGAAAGGACCGCATAGAGTCCGCCGCGCGAACGAACGCCGAGCATATCGGAAAGGGACCTGCGGCGCATATCGGCCTCGACCAGGAGCACGGACTTGCCGCTCGTGGCGATTGCCTGAGCAAGGTTAATGGAAACCGTAGACTTGCCCTCGTTGGGAATCGAGGAGGTAACGGTGATGGTGCGAATGGGGTCGTCCACGCTCGCAAAGCGGATGTTGGCCAGAAGGGTCTTGGCGGCATTCTGTACAACGAGCTTATCGGTGTTCTTTGCCTTAGCCATGCCTATTTACCACCTTTCATAGCCGGAATTCGGCCAACAACGGGAATGCCCAGGAGCTCTTCTGCCTCTTCGGCACCGCGGATGCGGGTGTTGAGCATGTCTGCCAAAACGACATAGGCAACTGCGATAAAGATGCCCGCGAGGAACGCGACAGCAACGTACAGCATACGCTTGGGGCCGCTGGGGGCTTCGGGGGTCTTAGCCTCGTCGATAACGTTGATGCTCTGGGCAGCGCCGACGTTCTGAGCGACCGTACTCACCGAGCTAGCTATGGCCTTTGCGACCTTAGCCGTCTCCTTGGCATCGGTGCCGGTAACCGAAAGCGTAATGACACGCGTGGTGGTCTCGGAGGAAACAGACACCTTGTAGTCATCTAGATCGGTGAGGCCCAGTTCATTGGCTGCGCCGCTCTTAACGCTATCGCTATCCAGCAGCGTGGCGATATCGTTGGAAAGCATCTGACTCGCCGAGAGATCGTTGTAGCTCATCTGACCGCTATCGTCGGTCTTGGCGAGAATGTACATGCTCGTCGTCGCGGTATAGGTGTTGTCCATCGCAACGAAGGACACGATGCCCATGGCGATCGCGCAGACCACCGGAAGGGTGATGACCAGCTGAAGGTGCTTCTTCAGCAGCTGGAACAGTTCGAGAAGGGTCATGCAGCTTGCCTTTCATTTCCCCAGTTCGGATTGACAAAACTGTCCGTATGTTATCGCATCTTTTTACCGAGACCAAACTCTATACATAAGAAACAGGCTCTCCTGTAAAAATGTCGGAAGCAATCGTAAAATTGCACAACAACGCCGCACCCGAAAGTCAAATGCGGCGTCTACATCAATATCTATGTTGTATCGCTATGCGAATGGCTCGTCCTGCTGTATGGGAAACGTCACCGTAATGGTGGTTCCCACGCCCAACTCGCTCGACAGATCGAGCGTGGCGTGATGATACAGGGCCGCATGCTTGACAATGGCAAGCCCCAGACCGGTTCCGCCGCGTGCCTTGGACCTACTCTTGTCCACGCGATAGAACCGCTCAAATACCTTGCCCTGTTCTTCAGGCGCGATACCGATTCCCGTGTCGGCGACCGCAAGGAACGGATGGCCTTCGTCGTTGGTGCCGCACTGCAGCGTAACCGTACCGCCGGGTCGATTGTAGCGGATGGCGTTGCTTGCCAGATTATAGATGAGCTCGTCAATCAAGCGCGACACGCCCTCGATGACCACAGGCTTGGTCTCATGACTTATCGTCACATTCGCCTGACGGGCGACCTGTTCAAGACGCTGCTCGACCGCGTAGATGGCACGCGAGAGCTCAATAGGCTCCGTGGACCCAATGGGCACCGCCTCGCCCTCAGCTGCACGCTCGGCCTCGTCCAAGTTAGACAGCGTAAGGATATCGTTGACAAGCGCTGCCAAGCGGCCCGCCTCACGATAGATGCGACCGCCAAAGTTGCGCAGGTCGCCCTCGCCCTCGACCATGCCGTTTGCGATGAGCTCGGCATAGCCCGAAATCGCCGTAAGCGGCGTCTTGAGCTCATGGGTGATATTCGCCGTGAACTCGCGGCGCATACGGTCGTTGTCCGCTAGCACCGCCATTTGGCGCTTGAGTTCCTGGCGCTGCGACTCGATACGCTCAAGCATGGGGACCATCTCGGCATAGGCGTGCTCATAGCTACGGCGTGGGTGGTCCAAATCCACCTCTTGCAACGGCGCGATGATGGCACGGGACTCGCGGCGCGCCATAAAAAACGAGAGTACCGCACCCGCTGCTGCGATAAGCAGCATCGGCGCCACCATCGACAGCAAAATCGCCGCAACGCCAGGCTGGGCCTGCGCCAAGCGGACAACCTGGCCGTTATCAAGGGCGACGGCGCGATACAGCATAATCTCGTCGAGCGTAGAGCTTGCGCGCTCCGCGGAACCCAAACCACTCTCAAAGGCCTCGATGACCTCGGGGCGATCGCCATGGTTGGGCAGTGTGGAAGGCGACGCCTCGTTGTCGTAGGCAACCGATCCATCCTTGTTAATCAGCGTGATGCGCAAGTCCTCGCGATCGAGACTACGCAAGAACGGGATGGGCTCCTGCTGTTCGTCGAGAGCGGCAGCAATGAGCTCGGTTTCCTGCGCCAGATTGGCACTCGTGGCATCCGCCAAGGTGTTTTGCACAAAGAACGCACCCAGCACCGTAAACGCCACGATAACCGCCATGGCGCAGACAAAGATCGTCACAAAAACGCGGTGCGACAGCGTATGTTTTCCCTGGGGGGCGAAGACCACGGGTTACTCCTCCGATGCGGTGGCCGCGGTGTCGTCGCCTTTGGCACCATCGCCGGCAGAAGGCTCGGCCAAGCGGTAGCCCACGCCGCGCACGGTCTCGATGGCGCTGGCATGCTCGCCCAGTTTTTGGCGAAGCGTCTGCACGTGCACGTCAACGGTGCGCGAACCGCCGTCGAAGTCCCAGCCCCACACGCTCTGCAGCAACGACTCGCGGGTAAAAACCACGCCGGGCTTGCGCATGAGGTACTCGAGCAGGTCGAACTCGCGCAGGGTGAGCTTAAGCGGCTCGCCGGCAACGGTCACCTCGCGATGGCTGGGCGAGAGCACGATGTCGCCCACGCTGAGCACATCGCTCGCCTGCTTGACCATGCCGCCGCGACGCAGCAGTGCGCGGCAGCGGCTCGCAAGCTCCATGAGCGAAAACGGCTTAGTCAGGTAATCGTCGGCACCGCCATCGAGCGCCATCACCTTGTCGAGCTCGGTATCCTTGGCGGTAAGCATCATGATGGGCACCGTCGCCGTCAGGCGATCGGCACGCAGTCGACGCATAATCGCCAAGCCATCGGTATCGGGCAGCATGATGTCGAGCAGGACGGCATCGGGTACCCGTCGCGCCACGGCAGCCTTAAACTCACCGTCGCACGAAAAGCCTTCGGCCTCAATCCCCTGCTTGCGCAGCGCATAGACCGTCAAATCCCTGATGTTGTCATCGTCCTCGACGTAATAGATCATGTTGAACCCCTTTGCGGCCGGCATGACCGCATCTTAACCCTAAAGGTACCTTTACTAGATGGTATCAGCCAAAACGCCCCGTCAAATAATCCGCCGTGCGCGGATCGGTCGGATTCTTGAAGAGTTGCGCGGTGGGCGCGTGCTCCACCAGCTCACCCAGCAAAAAGAATGCGACCGAATCGGAGATACGCGCCGCCTGCTGCATATTGTGCGTAACGACCACGAGCGTGCAGGTCTCTTTGAGCTCACAGGCCAGCTGCTCCACCACCAGCGTCGACACAGGGTCGAGTGCCGAGGTCGGCTCGTCCATCAGCAGAATGTCGGGCTGCACGGCCAGCGCGCGGGCGATGCACAGACGCTGCTGCT
>CAJMRD010000103.1 GCA_905215725.1 uncultured bacterium
GCGCTGTTGTGTTTGCTGGTGTTCATCTTTGCCGGGAGCGTGCCGCAGCTTTCCGGTCTTTCCGGAGCGCTGCGCGGCCTGGGCGGCGATCTGCGCTTTGTTCTGCCGCTGGCGTTTGTCTGGTTTGGCATTTCCTTTGCCGGGGCGGCGCGCGGCAAGCGCCTCGGCAAACCCGCGGCAGGTCTTGTCCATCATCTCTTGGCTCATACGCACGCACCTTCAAGTCATATACATCGGTCGGGTGGCAACCACCGACCGACCGCATCGATCACATAATGGTGCTAAGTCTAGCCCATAAGTACTCGAGCGTCAGCGCACCTGGCCATCGCGGATTTCTATGGCACACGATAGACCATGCCAACGCAAACATGGGACACATGGCTCACCTTTCGGGACTTCCGGACGTCACAAACTGGGGCATATCTATAAACAAGGAACCTGTTGGGGCAACGCCCGCGTACACGCGCTCCTTTAAAACAACGGGCACCTCACCCCGGGGAGAGCCGGCAGCACCGGCCCTCCCCTCTTTTGCGCCCGGACATATTGCCACTTAACGGCGCAAATCCGGCCCCCAGAATGGGACACATGGCCCACCCGAAGGAGCCGCTCGCGCGTACAGTAAAGGCAGGTAATCCATGGGCGATTACAGATCGAGGAGGACACGACCATGAAAAAGAAGGCCTTTGCGATTCTCACCCTCTGCATAAGCCTCTTTGCCGCAGTTGCCCTGGTGGGCTGCGGTGGCAGCGGCGGCGCTACCGGAAGTGGCGGTGGCGGTGGAGCAGAAAAGCCAGCCGTGGATATGAGGACCGACTTCATTTGGTTTAAGGTCGAGGTCCCCGAGGGCGTCGAGATCACCGACGTCGCAGGCGACACCGCCGACAGGGCCCAGTTTAAGTTCACCGAGAGCGAGCACGCCAGCGATCGCTTCATCCCCGTCTTCGACTCTGACAAGAACGCCGATGAACTGTTCGACTACGAGGCAAAGTGGAAGGCCAACTCCGGATGGACCGAGAGCGATCCCGTTAAGTACAACGGCAAGACCTGGCGCAGCGCCTACTTTACGCACTCGGGCGGCGTGACGACCGAGTACTTCACCGACGTTGACGGTGGCAGCGTGTATGTGCGCATCGACAACGTCGAGGAGCACAAGGACGCCGTCGAGACCATGATGAAGTCCCTGGAATTTGCCGATGGCATCGCCGAGGCCAAGACCGAGGCCATGGACGTCAAGCTCGACGATATCGAGATCAAGCGTTAAGCGACTGGCGAGCGCAGCGGGAAACACGGGCGCAGTGCAAACAAGCGACGGTACCCCAGCGCTTCGTACCCAGGGAGGGCCGGTAAACCGACCCTCCCTTTCTTATGCCGGTAGCCAACGAACGCGAGGATGCCGGACGCCGGAACCGCTCCAAATGTAGCAACAGTACGAAAACGACAAGCACCCCAACACGTCCGCCCGCCGATTTATTGCGCCGCGCAGACAATTAAACCAGCATCTTTAAACATCTGAGCAGTATAGTGACCAAAACTATCGCATAACCGCACTCTACGAATGGAGAAGTTATGACCGAACACCACGCCATCAGCCGCCGAGCATTTACGTTGGGCCTTGGACTCGCGGCGTTGTCGCCACTTGCAAGCCTGCCCGAAACCGCGGCATTGGGCATTGGCCCACGAGCGGCATTTGCAGACGACGCTGCCACAGCGTCGGTCAGCCTCAACAATTTCGTCATTCGCCTTCGCCCCGCGGGCTATTTTCGTACCGCAAGCGTTAACGAAGACGGCAACGTCATCGGCAACGTCTGCCATCTGTTTAATGACGGCACATCCAGCAAGCTCATCCTTGAGAACGTAACGACCAAGAATGACGATACAAACTGGTATGCTATCCGCACCTTGCTCAATTTCGAAGAGCATAAAAAGACGGGCTACAGCATTTGGTCGGTCGATGGCGACTCGGACAAAGACGGAAAGGTCATCCACGTATGGAGTGGCGAGCATGACGGCAAGCCCAGCCGCTCTTTTGCGTTCGAGCGTCAATCAAACGGAACCTATATCATCCGAGACCGCACGGTCGAGAAAGAAACCGAGAAAAAAGACATTAAGTACCTGGCAATAGAATCGAACGGCGAAGACCAGGACAACAATAAGATCTGTCATAAGAGTAAGAGTAAGAGCATTCCGTGGGAGCTCGAACTTATCGGTTACGACATGAAAAAGAACGATGCCACGGTTAGCAGCCTCGACTGGATTACGTACAGCAGCTACGTCGACGGACCATGTTGGATGAAATACGTCGAGGACAACAAGTTCCTCGACGAGCTGAGCATCCCGGGCACGCACGATTCGGGCACCTGCAGCGTGGACAACGACACTGAGCCCCAATCCTCGCAAGTAAAATGCCAGCAGGATTACATTCCCACGCAGTTGCTCGAAGGCATTCGCTATTTTGATATCCGGCTCGGAAAGGGCGACAACCCTGGCATCGACCATGGGATGTACTACCTGCTCAAAAAAGACGCGTACTTTTTGCATCTTTCCGATGTCATAGGCTACTTCAAAACGTTTTTGAACGAAAACCCGACAGAAGCGCTCATCATGCTTGTATCACGAGGCAACGACGAGGCTACCGACGAAAGTGTTACGACGGCTTTCGCCAAGGTTTTGGACGACAACCCCAAACTGTTCTATACGTCGAGCCGCGTTCCCACACTGGGCGAGGTGCGCGGAAAGATCGTCCTGCTACGTCGATTTGGACTCGACGGCGACAGCGTAAGCGGCCACACGTGGGGACTCGACCTCACCGAATGGGATAACAAAATCGCAGCGCACACCGACAGCAGTTCCATGTGTCTCGTCCAAGACGCGCGGGGCTTTGAAGCCGCGGGGGAAACAGGCGACAAAGAGCCCTATTGCACCAAGGTATACGCCCAGGACAAGTACAAACTCACGGGAACCGACAAGCTCAGCTGGGTCGATAATGCGCTGAAGGAAACGTCCGGGCGCACGCGCAACGAGGTAGATGTCGAGGACGATAACGGGGCCAAGGAGAAAGTCCTGGAGCGTTGCTGGTCTATCAACTACACCAGCTGCACGGGCTTGTCGCACGGAGGCAATCCTTTTACCTCGGCACGAGTAGTCAACGAGCATCTGTATAAGAGCCCGTACATCAATCCCAGCGGCATTGAGGATACAAAGTCAGATTACCTCAAGCACATTGGCATCATCGCATCCGACTTTGTTGATGCGGCGCTGGCCCGGAGCATCTATCAGCGCAATTACGATACGGAGCACAAGCAGACGGCTTCGTACTATCTCCCGTACTATCTCCCGACCCGCATGCGCATGACGTACGGCGACTCGCTGAGCGATGCCTCATTCCAGGATGGCAAGACCGTTGGCGAGGGCCGTTTCCGCCTCGTTAACAGCAGCAACGCGCTCAACGCGACAGCTTCGGGCCATGCGTTTGCCATTGAATACGTGGATGTCGACGCCCTGGGCAACGAGACCGTTACGGGGCTGCAGGGCTCCGTACCCATCGATATCGATCCACGCGCGCTGACGCCCCATTTTGAGGGACTCGAAGGCCTTAAGGCCGGCGAAGACGTGCGCGCCAAGATTGCGGCATCACTCGAGGGCAAGCTCGAAGCCGATGCCTGCACGGCCCAGCTCGAGTTTGTGCACGACGCGAACGGCGCTCCGGGCACAGCAATGGCCGAGGGCGAAACATTTGCCGCAGGAACGTACTGGGTGCGCGTGAACGGTCTCTTGGGCAACGCGGCGCAGAACTACACGCTCGCCAGCGACGGAGCCGCAAGCTTTACCGTAGCGGCCTCGGACAGTGCTGCCGGCGCCGGCACCGGCAGCGGCACGGGTTCCAACGCAGGCAGCGCTGATAAGAACGGTAAGGGCAACAAGGGCAAGGGCTCGGGCGGAAAGCTCGCCGACACGGGCGACAGCTCTGGCGTTGCCGCCGGGCTCGCTGCCGCCGCCGTGGCGACAACGGTCGCCGGCGCGGCGATGCTTGCCAGTGACGGTGAAAACAACGAGGACGTTGTCGAATAGGCAAGCCGGCCTTTTAGACACATCGACTCAATCGGGGGCGCAGAACACCGTTCTGTGCCCCCGATTTTTACCTTGGCCCGAACGCCGCTATCGGCTACATCACCATGTTCAGCGCGTTAACAAACTCCTGGGCCTTCGCACGGCTGTTCAGGCTAAAGACGCAAGCGGTCAACAGACGATTGCGCAGAAAAACATCGCGGCCTTTGATTCTATTGACGCCCGTAATGTCCTTAAGATAAACAATCTCGGTGTGCTTGCCGCCAAAAGTGCCCTTCTTGAGCACCTCGATACGATTGGGGTAGATCTTAACGTCTTTAAAGCTACCCGAACCTTTGTCCTGGAATAGCAGCGTGTTGTTGTCCATACACGTCACTCCCGTGGGGTTCGCTAAAACTGCCTCTATGGCCACATTTTGGTCACTTCGGGAATCCTGCACGAAGGCGCTAGGCGACATTGAAATTCGAGTCCGTGCGAAGACCTTTAATGAAGTGCCCAGTACTTCCCCGCAACACAAAAACGGGGCAGTCCGCACTTCTGCGGACTGCCCCGTTCCTCTAACTATCGCATCGCAGCGCCAACCGGCACCGCTCCCCTACTTCCCAAATAGCGCACCCAGCAGGCCGCGACGTTTGGGCTTCTCCTCTCGGTAGGAACCCTCGGCCGCCGCTGCCACCTGGTGCGTCTGCTCGCCGTCTCCACGGCGCACGATCTGGTATAGGAACGGCGATTTAACGTATTTGACCTCGATGGGCGTGGCGTGCACGGTGCTTTCGCTCGACAGCATCACGTTGGGATTGAGCGGTGCCACCACATGCGTCTCGCGCTTGTCACTAAACACCACCGCAGCCGCGCGGCCCGTCTGGCCGTTCACGGCGATGCGCACCTGTTCGCCATCGCGACTATCCGAGGCAGGACGATCGACAAAGTACACCGGCACCATAACCAAGCCGTCCTTGTGCTTGCGGGCCTTGCGCGCCCACGTGCGGATGCTCTTTTTATTGAACCCCAGCACCGCCTCGGCGTCGTTGCCCGCAACGTCGAGCGCCAACTTATCAATAACCACCTGGTCCTTGGTAGACGCATCGACGGAGACAACGCGAAAGTCGCCTTCCTGCATGGCCGGGTCAAACGGCCCAACCTTGGCATAGTCCCACGGCTCCAAAATGCCCATAAGTCGAACATCCAGATAGTTTGCCCTCGGATACGCCCAGTCGAGCACCTCGTAGTACACCAGGGCTTCCTTGCTCAGACCCTTGCCCGGGAAGCTCGCCATCATGCGCAGGTCCGCCAGCGCCATGGGGAAATAGAAGAGCATCATGTCGTTTTGGATCGCATCTTCCACGTCGTGCCCGGCAAAGGCGTCGGGGTACTGGCGCACCAGCTGCAGTGCGTTGGCACGTGCCTGCTGCGGCGAGATTTCGCAGGGAATGCCCTGCTCCGGCACATACTCCGCACCCACGCCCATGGTCAGACGCTTGCTGAAGGTACCGGGCTTGAGCAGGTCGGCAATGCCGATCTTGTTGCCGCAGGACGGGCACTCAAACACGCGCTGCGTTGACTCGCCCTCAAAGGACGCTCCGCAGAAGGGGCAAGGAATGCTCACATGCGTGACCTCTTGGAACTCTTGCGCCGTGCCGCGATCCTCCCACAGCAGATGTTCCAGGACCGACTGATTGCGCCAGTGCGCGTTGAAGAAATACCAGTCCGGGTCCTCCGGGCGCTCGAGTTGCGACACATGCGTGAGTTTGAGCAGTCCATCCACCACCGTCAACGGCGTATGGCGAATACCCAAAGCGCTCTTGGGCTCTCCGGCGTCCGCCTGCCACGGAACGACCGTGCCGCAATAGGCGCACTCAAAGCTGCGCTTAGCTTGGTGCGAGTACATAGGGCCGCCGCAGTTTTGACATTTAATGGCAAACATCTCGTCCATGGAAACGTCCTCCTTTGCACAGGGGCTGTCGACATTAAGTATGTCGAGCAAACAGGCACATGCCCATACCCATGTGGCCCAAAATGGACCACCCAGGCAGACGAGAAGGCTCGCTCGTTAGCACCGGCAGACTATTGCTGCATTTTCTGAGCATCGGTGCACGGCGCCCCCGCGCGAGCTACACTATCCCCTTAAACATGATTGTGAGGACGACCGCTATGCTATTTGTAAATCGGCTGGTACATACGCTTGTTCCCGGCGGCGAGGACGAGCCGGTCG
>CAJMRD010000104.1 GCA_905215725.1 uncultured bacterium
GAGCCACCAAATTTGTATCAGCCCCCAGAACATGTTTGAGAACTGTGCCTGAAGTATGTATTTGCAGGCCCCGAATCGGTGTTGCCTCCCGGCGCATTCCGCAGGGGGAGCGATATTTTGCAGCACGAAGTGCGCAACAAAATATCGCTCATGCCCGAGGACGCGCCGGGAGGCAACACCGATTCGGGGCCGAACATATAGATCTACCAGCGCATTTACAAATTCGTAAACTTTTTTGAAAAAAGTGCTTGCACAGTTCTCGAATCATAGGTTATTATCTTCCTCGTTGAACGCGCGGGTCCAACAAAACGAACCGCAAATCAACAACATAGCATGTCGGAGTGGCGGAATTGGCAGACGCGCTAGCTTGAGGTGCTAGTGACCGCTTTTTGGTCATGCGGGTTCAAGTCCCGCCTCCGACACCATCGCATTTGAGAAGCCTCTTCGGAGGCTTTTTTGTTACCGATAGACGGTGGGGTCCACGATGGAAACGCTTGAACGCAACGAGTGGGCAGACGTTGCCCAACTAGTCGAGATCACGAGCGATGCTGTCATCATCTGCGAACTCGACGGAACCATTCTGCATGTGAATAATCGCTTACTTGGCTTGATGTGCGAGGAGCGCGCCGATGTCATCGGTGGAGACGTTAAAGACGTCCTGTACTCGTCTGCCTTTGAGCGCGCGACCGAACATCGTCTGCCGTTTGAGACCGATGGCTCTGAGAGCGAATTGATGCTCAAGCTGAGTGACGGCTCTTTTATCCCCGTCTTGGTTCGTGCGGGCTCCGTAACGCCTCCACGCATCTTTGGGCGCCGTGCACCACGTGTCCTGGTGGCGCTTCACAGTATCGAGGAACAGTATTCTCACGACCGTCAACTCAAGCGTGCGTTATCGGAGCTTAGAGTGGCGAACAAACGTCTGTCTGGCACGCTCTCGGTCATTATGAGCACTGTGGGCTCCGATGAGTTGCCCAGCCTGCTTGATACCGTTTTGAACCAGCTTGTAGGAACGCTCGATGCTTCGGGTGCCGCTATCTATTTTTCTGAGAGCGGCGGTTTTAAGCTACGCGGTGTTTCCAAGGAGCTGTACGACAGCTATCTGCCCGAGTTTTTGCCGTATGGCGCTGGCATTCCGACGTATGTTCTTCGCGAGTCGCGTGCCTGTCGCTTGTCGATTCAACAGGACCTTGAGGGCGATAGGGCCGCCTCCGGTATGTTCATGGACTTGGACAATCGTTCTAAGCACCTGTTGCGCGTGCAGGATATGCCTCCGTACCGCAGCGAGATCTGTCTTCCCGTTTTTTACGGTACGCAGATCCTTGGCGTGCTGGAAGTTGGTTGGAAACGCCCCCAGGCACCGCTCGCCTATGACGTTAATGTACTCGAGGTCATTTGCGATTACCTGTCTATCCAGCTGGTCGGCATGGCATCGAGCCTTCGTTCTCGTCGTACGGCCGAGCTTGGCCGCTCGCTCAATGTCTTACGTGATGAGTTGTTTACCTTTCTAGACGATTCCGCCGCGGCTACCCAGGCGGTATCGTCCGAGATCTGCAATATGCTCAACTGCCATTTTTGTCCTGTTGAGTATGACGCCAGTCTGGACTCCTACGTCATAGATTTTGAAGGCGGCAGTCGCGTTGCCTTGCCGGACGATCCCGAGAAGCTTTTCTTTTCCACGACGGCGCCGGCGGCACGTCTGGGGGCTGGCCCTGATGGCTTTGAGGCATCTGTTTTGGGCGGCACGAGTGCCGAGGACCTTAAACACGTCCGTATAACTCGCGTTGACGAATCGATGCCTATGGGAGGCTGGCTTAGGGCGCATGGTCTGCCTTGTCAAGGTCTCTACGTCGACTCCGGCATCGAGGCGGGGCGCCTGCGCTCTGAGGGTGATGGCAAACACAGTAACGACGCGATTGTTCCTGCTTCTGTTGCGAAGAGCCCGACTACGCGCGCGCTGCTGCTTCGTGATGGTAGCCAAGAGCCGATTGATGACCTTGAATATGACTACTTGGTGCACTTGGCGCATGACTTTGAACTGATCTACGAAGGCGAATCTCAAAAGCGCGAGGAGCGCCATATCGCTCAGACCCTCCAGATCGGCATGAGAAATTCCCTGGGGGATGTTCCGGGTATCGCAACCGATTCGGTGTACCTGTCTGCCACGAACTCGGCGTTGGTCGGCGGCGATTTCTATACGCTCATCCGTCTTCCCGACGACTGCGCCGTCATGATTCTGGGCGATGTGTCTGGCAAAGGCATTGAGGCTGCATCGATGTCCGCGCTCGTCAAGACGGCCCTGACGGCATATGCCTGGGAGGGCGCTGGACCGGCCCGCATGGCACGCTCCCTTAACAGCATGCTCATGGGCTTCTCGAGGGTCGAGACGTTCGTGACGGCCTTTATCGCCAAGATTGACCTTAAAGCCGGACGCGCAACGTATTGTTCGGCGGGCCATCCTCCGACCATGGTCATCAGGCCAGAGTCGATGCCGCTGGGTGGCGGCGAGGCCCGTGGGGGAGAGGTCGAGCTGCTTGGATGCCAATCGGGCGTAATCGGTGCTTTTGAGAGCATGGTGTACGAGACAGGCGTGTTTACGTTCGCTCCTGGTGACATGCTCTTCATGTATACGGATGGAACGATTGAGGCCCGCGACCGCACCGGAGCGTTCTTTGGCGAGCAGCGCCTTCGTGACCTTCTGCTCTCTGTCTCGGGTGAGGGCGTATCGGGAATCTGCGGTAAGGTCTTGGGCGAGCTTGACCGATTTACCGAATCGGCGCTGGACGATGACATTGCATTGGTGTCCCTTGAGTTTTTACGGGGTCGTTCATAGACGACGCTGGGCGGGCTGAATCCGTACGGTTGGGGAAACGAATGCATCGAGTGGGCTTTTTTGGGGAACCATGGTCGTATGAATGAGTGGAATGACATAGCGGTTTTGACGCCACCAGGCGATATCGACATCGCCACGGTGCCTGCGCTGCGTCGGCGGTTGGATGCTTTGATTGGCCGCGGCGTGCGTCGTGTCGTCATCAACTGTCAGGCTGTTAGCTTTATCGATTCGACGGGCTTGGCATTCCTGCTTACGCGCGCTCGTGAGCTCATGAGGCGAGAAGGCCTGCTTTCGCTCGTCAATGCATCAGGTGAAGTTGTTCGCTTTTTGGAGATTGCTCGTCTTGTCGATATCCTTCATGTCGCGGGGCCGGCACGGGAGTCTATTCCCGCTATTCCGGTGGGGGAGCTGCCTCGCTGGAGTAAGAGCGTCGAGGTCCGTCAGGGTATCGAGAATCTTCCATACTACCGACATCGCATCGCCGAACTCCTTGAATCGCTTCCGTTGCGCCGTGACGAGCGCTACGATGTCGCATTGGCGTCGGGGGAGGCGCTGGGTAATGCCTATGACCATGCGGGCGGTATCGGGTGCGTCCTGACGGTTCAGGCCTATGGCGATCGCGTTGTGGTTGAGGTGCTTGATCGAGGTGCCGGCTATTCTATCGATGAAACGAGCGAGCCGGTCGCATCTGAAGAACGCGGCCGTGGTATCAAGCTTATGCGTATGCTCGTCGATAACGTGGAGGTTGCTCGTCGTACGGACGGCGCCGGCACGCGCGTGCAGATGGTGAAGCTGTTTAGCGGGGCGCTGGAATCGTGTGCCTAGCCAATCGCTTTAGCGCGTTTGGCTACTAAGAACATGCGGCAGACAAGTTTTTTGAAAAAAGTACTTGCGTCTTTTGGACAACTCGCGTAAATTAATAACCCGCAAGCGGACATGGCTCAGTTGGTAGAGCACAACCTTGCCAAGGTTGGGGTCGCGGGTTCGAGCCCCGTTGTCCGCTCCAAACTCAGCAGCCCGACTACTACGGTAGCCGGGCTTTTTCGTACCCATCGCCTGGGCTCGAACCCGAGAGGGAGCGAGCGTTTTGGGTCGTGGCTGTGGCGTTGTTTGCCGCGAATATCCGCTTTGGGCGTATCATCGTGGGCATCTCGCATAACCTCGTTGCAAGGGAGATACGCCCCATGGCTACAGAAAAGTCTTCTTCGCGTTCATGGATGTCCGATGCCGCGATCTATCAGATCTACCCGCGCTCGTTTAAGGATTCGACTGGTTCGGGTCTGGGCGATATCGCGGGCATTACCCAGCAGATGGACTATCTTGAGCAGCTGGGTATCGAGGCCATCTGGCTGAGCCCGTTTTACCCATCGCCTCTTGTCGATGGTGGCTATGATGTGGCGGACTACTGCGATGTCGACCCACGTCTCGGCTCGCTTGACGACTTCGATGACATGATCGCTGCGGCTCACGCGCGCGGCATCAAGGTCATCGTCGACATCGTGCCCAACCATTCATCCAGCCAGCACCCCTGGTTCAAAGCCGCTCTTGCCGCCGGCCCCGGATCGCCCGAGCGCGCCCGTTATATCTTCCGCGATGGTCGCGGCGAGCATGGCGAGCTGCCTCCCACCAATTGGAATGCCAACTTTGGCGGCCCCGCATGGACGCGTGTTGCGGATGGTCAGTGGTATCTGCACATGTTTACGCCCGAGCAGCCGGACTTTGACTGGTCATGCCCTGAGGTTCACGCGCTCTTTTGCGACGTCCTGGCGTTTTGGAGCGATCGAGGCGTCGACGGCTTTCGCATTGATGTGGCGCAGGGTCTCGCCAAGGATCTCGACCGCGATGACCTCGACCGGTGGCATCTCGCCGAGGGCGATGACATGGTTGACGACGGCACCCACCCGCTGTGGGACCGCAATGAGGTCCACGAGATCTATCGCGAGTGGCGCCGCGTGTTCGACCGCTATAATCCGCCGCGCAGTGCCGTTGCCGAGGCATGGGTGCTGCCCGAGCGCCAGTATCTCTACGCGCGTCCCAGCGAGCTTGGCCAGACATTCAACTTTGAGTTTGCCAAGGCCACTTGGACCTATGATGACATGCACACTGCAATCGAGAAGGGCTTGAAGGCAGCCGTCGAATCCGATTCCGCCTCGACCTGGGTACTCTCCAACCACGACGTGCCGCGCGTGGCGACACGCTATGCCCTGCCGCAAATCAAGGCGACGCGCTACCACCAGATTGCGCTCGACTGGCTCTTACGCGACGGGTCGTCTTATGACGAGGACCGTGAACTCGGCGAGCGCCGCGCGCGGGCGGCCCTTTTGCTTGAACTGTCGCTTCCGGGCTCGGCATACGTGTATCAGGGTGAGGAGCTCGGCCTTTTTGAGGTGGCTGATATCCCGTGGGCTGCACTCGAAGACCCTACTGCGACCAATACGCACGGACCGAAGCGTGAGAAGGGGCGCGACGGCTGTCGTGTGCCCCTGCCGTGGGCGGCGGCGGACGATCCCGCGCATGGCGGATCGTTTGGGTTTTCGCCGGCAGACGCCGATGCGGCGCCCCATCTGCCGCAGCCTGCATGGTTTTCCGATTATGCTGCCGATAGGGAAGAAGTGGACCCGACATCGATGCTTGCGCTCTATCGTGACGCCCTCTGGCTGCGGCGCAAGCTGCGCGGGTGCTCCAACGATCTTGCGTGGCTCGATCTTGACGGGCGCACCGGTCTTGCGGATGGTGCCGAGGGCGCTGAGGGCGGCGTCATCGCCTATCGCCGCGATAACGGCTGGGCGTGTGTGACGAACTTCGGTGCAGCACCCGTGGAGCTGCCGGCGGGCAGGGTCCTGCTCACCTCATCACCGCTTGCAGACGGCAGGCTCGCACGGGACAGCTCTGCCTGGATCATGCTCGGTGAGATGTAGGGGCATCTCGCTGCGAGCCTGCGTTTGTCCACGCCTTTCGTGACGACTGATGCCCTCGCGAGAGCGTCGCAAAACTTTTCAAAAAAAGTTCTTGCATAGGATGCGGGCATCACGTAAGATTAATCCTCGTAAGCGGACATGGCTCAGTTGGTAGAGCACAACCTTGCCAAGGTTGGGGTCGCGGG
>CAJMRD010000105.1 GCA_905215725.1 uncultured bacterium
TGACCGCGACGGTCAATCCCGAAAATGCGAATCAGGAAATCGTCTGGACGAGCGAAAACGAGGAAGTCGCCACCGTTGAAAACGGCGTCGTGACCGCGCTGGGGCATGGCGCCGTGGCACGAGGTGCCGCGGACGTCGATGCGGAACCAGTCGGTATTGGCCATGCGCGGTCCGGGCTCGCAGCTCACGGTGCCGGCGTCGACCTCACTCCAGATGTGCGCGGCGTAGGCGCCATCGACGCCGTCGAGCACACCCGTGCCGATCATGAGCTTAGCGCCCTGGCCGTTTTCCTCGCTGGGCTGGAATACGATGCGGACTTCGCCGTGGATGTCGTCGGTCATATGGCGCAGGATTTGCAGCGTTCCGAGCATCATGGCGATATGGCAGTCGTGGCCGCAGGCGTGCATGCAGCCCTCGTTGACGCTGGCGAACTCCTCGCCGGTCTGCTCGGTGACGGGCAGGGCATCGATGTCGGCGCGCAGCAGGATGCGGCGGCGTGGCGTGCCGTCCTCGCGGTAGGCATCCGGCGCGGTGCCGCGAAGGGTCGCCACAAGGCCCGTCTTAAGGGGACGCTCGTAGGGGATATTCATGGCGTCAAGCTGGTTGGCGATGTCGGAGGTCGTGCGCTCCTCGGCAAGGCTCAGCTCCGGGTGCTTATGGAAGTGGCGGCGCTGCTTGATGATATAGGGCTCAAACTCGGTAGCGATATCTTTGATGGCTGCGGTGACGTCGTCAGCCGCGCGAGCCTCGGTCGCCGCCATAATCTGCTGTGCCTTGGTCTTCGTCATGGTCGATTTGCTCCTTGCTGGGTTGATCGCAAAATCGTACAGGCTCTCTCCAGTATGCCACCTGCCGCTAGGGCTGGTAAAGTTGCCGTTTGCCGCTTGGGGTTTTGTTACAAGGGCGGGGGAGTACACTCGGGGGTGTTGAATTTCCTGCCAGAGATGGGGATGCCCATGCAACATATCGATCGGATTATCCGCTCCAAGAACGTCTTTACCGCGCAAGACGGCATCGATACCGCCCGCGAGCTGGCGATTGCCATCGCAGGCGACCGTATCGTCGCAGTCGGTGCGCCCGATGACGTGATCGCCGCCGCTCCTGCCGCTACGTCGGTTATCGACTACGGCGAGCAGTTTGTCTGCCCCGGTTTCCATGACGCTCATCTGCACTTCTTCCATACCTCGGTCGGTTCCTCGCCGTACATGCTCATGGATATGGGCACGTCCGAGGCGGCGCTGGTGCAACATGCGCTCGAGTTTTCCCAGGACCTGCCCGACGACGCTTGGGTTGTGACGCAGGGCTGGCGCGACTACCGTTGGGACCCGCCCGAGCATCCTACCAAGGCGTCGCTCGATGTGGCATTCCCCGATCGTCCCTGTGTTATGTATTCGGGCGACGGGCACACGCTGTGGCTCAACACCCGCGCACTCGATGCACTCGGCGTCACGCGCGACAGCGAGCCACCAGCGGGCGGTAGCTACGACAAGGACGCAAACGGCGAGCTCACGGGTATTGCTCACGAGGCGGCTGCCATGCAGCTGCTACCGCGCTGCCTTGAGTGGCTGGGCGAGGATCGCATCGCAAGCGCTTACGCCGATCAAATGAGGCGGATGGCCGAGCAGGGCATCACCTCGATATGCGATATGTCGCTCATGCCCATGCCGGGCTGCGATTTTATCTGCGACGACGTCTATGACAAGCTGCAGGCAGCCGGCAAGTTGGGCATCCGAGCCCATCTGTTCCCCACGCTGCTGGATGACCAGTCGCGCCTGGAAGAGCTGCAGGCACGTTACGCGAACAACGCGCTGCTCTCGGCGCCAGGCTTTAAGCAGTTCTTCGACGGTGTGTCGAGCGAACACACGGCCTATCTCACCGAGCCCTATACCAACCCGCGCTTCCCGGGCGATCAGGGCCGTCTGACGGTTCCGGCTGAGCGCATGCGCAAACTGGTTCTGGCGGCCGCGGAGCGCGGTCACACCGTGCGCATCCACGTCATTGGTGACGGTGCGATTCATGCCGCGCTGGATATCTTCGAGGAGGCCGCCGACCTGTACGGCCTGCCCCAGCACGGCCATAACACGCTCGAGCACCTGGAGAACCTCTTGCCCGAGGACATCGATCGTCTACGCAAGCTTAACGTCGTTGCCTCGAGCCAGCCCTGTCACATTACACTCGACCCGGGCGGCCCCGAGCGCGATCTGGGCCTGGAACGCAGCCGCATCATGTGGCCGTTTGCGACCTATAAGCAGCGCGGCATCCGCCAAGCCTTCGGCACCGATAGCCCCATCACAGCTGTTACAAGCATGAACGTGCTCTACACGGCTATCACGCGCCAGGATCCCAAAAGCCACTGGCCCGAGGGCGGCTGGTTACCGAGCGAGCGCATCGATGCAGCAACAGCCCTGCGCAACTACACCCTGGGCAGCGCCTATGCAGCGGGCGACGAGCAAAACCTCGGCAGCTTGGAGCCCGGCAAGTATGCCGACCTGGTAGTCCTGGACCAAAACCCGCTCACCATCGACCCCCAAGAACTCCAAGCCACCAAGGTTCAGGCCACCTACCTGGTAGGTAACTTGATTTACGAGCGCTAAGTATTCATGCCGTACCGTTAAGCGCGGCTCGGGCAGCCTATTTTGGGATAGCACTCGAGCCGCGTTTGCGTTTTGGTGGGGATCCGCCATGAGCGTCCCTGCTCTGTTGGATTTGGGTGCGGGGCGGAGGTGCTGCTGCCCCGCGCTCAATTTGGACACCAGCAATGCTATCTCTTGGTGTTTTGCATACTTCCCATTACAGATCGCATAAAAAGGCTGGGATGTCCTTTCTGATCCTGATGTACCCCCGCCCGTGCCGTGCAAAAAACGGAGTATTCAGCACCGCGAGCTCTGCCGGTGCCGCTGCGGCTGAGTAACGTTGCGGAGATTGACGTCATTTTGGGGTCCGGCGCGGCGCGAAGCATGCCTTTTTGTCCTGGCGGGGTTTGCCTGCCGACTCAAATCGCCGGTCGAAGGCGTCCTTGGGACCAATATGGTGTGTCCGGCGTGTATGCAGCCGTCCTGGCTTGCTGAATACTCCCAAAAATGCACGGCGCTCCCCAGGGGACCCGTGCGCGCAGCGAAAACCATGCCCATGTCGTTATCCGCATCGCCATTTTGCTGCACTGACTTTTCTGAATGCCGGGCTCGAATTAGTTAACCTGCCTCCCGTGTGGCTCCGGAGGGGCGGGGCATAAGGTTTATCGCGAGTTCCGCACGAGCCGAAGGCCACTTAATGTGGCCTTCGTGCGAGCAGGACTGCCCGAGCAGGAAACCTTACGCCCCGCCCCTCCGGAGCCACACGGGAGGCATCGCTAAGTTATCCCCCAGCATTCAGAAAATCTAAGTGCCAAAAAATAAGATTTTTTGACTCCGTGTTGTATAACCCGCCATTCGTGGGTACCATTCAACGCGTACGCAAACAAAAAGGGTTAATTCGCGTGGTATAACCGCGCGGCCCAAAAAGGAGGAGACAAGCATGTCGTCTTTGAAGCCGCTTGCAGATCGTGTTCTGGTCAAGCCCGACGAGGCCGAGCAGAAGACCGCTTCTGGTCTGTACATCGCCAGCAACGCTCAGGAGAAGCCGCAGCGCGGCACCATCGTTGCCGTGGGCGCCGGCAAGGTCAACGACAAGGGTGAGCGCATCCCCATGGACGTCAAGGTTGGCGACGTTGTCATCTACGGTAAGTTCGGTGGCAACGAGGTCAAGGTCGACGGCGAGAAGTATCTGCTGATGCGCGCCGACGACATCTATGCTGTCGTCGAGGCCTAGTCTCGTCAGAATCTCTGATTCGTCTTTGAACGCGCCCGCCGCATAGGACTCGGAAGCGGCGGCGCGAGTCACATTTCTTTTGGAGGATTACCTACCATGGCAAAGAACATTACGTTCAACACCGATGCCCGCGCTAAGCTTGCCAAGGGCGTCAACACTCTGGCCGACGCCGTTACCGTCACCATGGGCCCCAAGGGTCGCTACGTTGCGCTGCAGCGCACGTTCGGTGCCCCGACCATCACCAACGACGGCGTTTCCGTCGCCAAGGAGATCGAGCTCGAGGACAACATCGAGAACATGGGCGCTCAGCTGGTGAAGGAGGTCGCCACCAAGACCAACGACACCGTGGGTGACGGCACCACTACCGCAACCCTGCTCGCTCAGGCCATCGTCAACGACGGTCTGCGCAACGTCGCCGCTGGCGCCAACCCGCTGGCCATCCGTCGCGGCATCGATAAGGCCGTCAACGCCGCCGTCGCCGAGATGAAGAAGCAGGCCAAGCCGGTCGAGACCAAGGAGCAGATCGCTTCCGTCGGTACCATCTCCGCCGGTGACCCCGAGGTCGGCGAGAAGATCGCCGAGGCCATGGAGGTCGTGGGCAAGGACGGCGTCATCACCGTCGAGGATTCCCAGACGTTCGACATCACCATCGACACCGTCGAGGGCATGCAGTTCGACAAGGGCTATGTCTCCGCTTACTTCGTCACGGACAACGACCGCATGGAGGCCGTGATGAAGGATCCGTACATCCTCATCACCGACCAGAAGATCTCCAGCGTTCAGGACATCATGCCCGTTCTCGAGGCTGTCCAGCGCGCTGGCCGTGGCCTGCTCATCATCGCTGAGGACATCGACGGCGAGGCTCTGCCGACCCTGGTCCTCAACAAGATCCGTGGCGCCCTCAACGTCTGCGCCGTCAAGGCCCCGGGCTACGGCGATCGCCGCAAGCGCATCCTCGAGGACATCGCCGTCCTCACCGGTGGCCAGGCTGCCCTGGACGAGCTGGGCGTGAAGGTTGCTGACATCACCGCTGATATGCTCGGTACCGCTAAGTCCGTCACCATCTCCAAGGACAACACCGTCATCGTCGGCGGCGCTGGCTCCAAGGAGGCCATCGACGCCCGTATCGCTCAGATCAAGGGCGAGATGGAGAACACCACCTCTGACTTCGACCGTGAGAAGCTCCAGGAGCGCCTGGCCAAGCTCTCCGGTGGCGTTGCCGTCATCAAGGTCGGCGCTGCTACCGAGTCCGAGCTCAAGGAGATCAAGCACCGCGTCGAGGACGCCCTGCAGGCTACCCGCGCTGCTGTCGAGGAGGGCATTGTCGCTGGCGGCGGCGTCGCCTTCATGGACGCTGCTCCTGCGCTCGACGCTGTCGAGATCGACGACCCCGAGGAGAAGATCGGCGTCGACATCGTCAAGAAGGCTCTGACCGCTCCGGTCGCCACCATCGCCAAGAACGCTGGCTTTGAGGGCGCTGTCGTGGTCGACAAGGTTGCCGAGCTGCCCGCCGGCCAGGGTCTCAACTCTGCCAACGGCGAGTGGGGCGACATGATCGAGATGGGCGTCCTCGACCCCGTCAAGGTCAGCCGCGTCACCCTGCAGAACGCTGCTTCTGTCGCCAGCCTGATCCTCATCACCGAGGCCACCGTCTCCGATGTGCCCAAGAACACTCAGCTTGAGGACGCTATCGCTGCTGCTACCGCTGGTCAGCAGGGCGGCGGTATGTACTAAGGCCGACAAGGTCTAGAACTCCCACCGGGAATCCGGGGGCGTGACGGGGGCTTCTCTCCGGAACGTCCTCGGACATGCAAAGAGGCTCCGCATCGCGCTGCGGAGCCTCTTTGCGTCCTGCGGAATATTCCGGAGAGAAGCCCCCGTCACGCCCCCGGATTCCCTGCGTTTACGGCCTTGAGGTCGGCGGGGGGG
>CAJMRD010000106.1 GCA_905215725.1 uncultured bacterium
GCCCGCACGCCCGCCGGCTTCCACGTCTCACCGGCGGGCACGACCTCGCCCGTTGTCTCCGCCGCGCGAACGGACGCACCTGCATTCGCGCCAGCAAACGGCGACACGACGATATCGGACCGAGCGCGGTCGGACGCAATGTCAACCCCCTCAGGCGGCTGTCCCGAAATCGGCATGTCGGAATAGAGCGCCACGCGCCCGCCAGAAAGCAGCCGCGCCGACACTCGCTTGATGGCCTCGGGATTCGAAACGGCGAGCCCCGCACAGCGCGCCCACGTATCCACCGCCCACACGCCGCGGACGTCGGTCGCCGTGGTGATGACGGGGATGGCGCCTACCGCGCGTGCCACAGTTTGCGAAAGCTCGTTCGCACCGCCCAAATGCCCCGACAAAAGCGGGACGGCAAAGCGCCCCGCCTCGTCGATCGTCACAACCGCGGGATCGTTTATCTTCGAGGCGACATGCGGCGCGATCGCCCGCACTGCGATGCCCGCCGCGCCCACAAACAGAAGCGCGTCCGACGCTTCCCACGCGTGCGCCGTCCATGCGCGCAGATCGGCCTTCCCCTCGCCGAACCCGCGCGAAACGGAAACGTCCCAGCCAGGGTCATCTTCACCTGTCTGCGCGCAATCGGAAAGCGCGCGTGCGGTGCGCTCCGCAAACGCATACCCCCTCTCGGTGAACGCTATGCAGGAAACCCTCATCTAGCGCACCACCATCGTCGAGAAGTAGCTGCCCCGATCGGGCACATCGTCGAGCGAGCGGTACACGCGCTCGCCCGGAAGCCCACAGTCCTCTACGAGCTCGGCACCGTCGAAGGCGCCCTCCTCGCAAAGGAAGCGCTTCGTGTCCGCAAGCGAGCGCCGCGCCTTCATGACCACCTTCGTCCCCGGCCAGCCGATTGCGCGGCGCACCCCGTACAGAACGCCTTTATTCATACGTCGCCCCCAATTCCCCGATAACTGCATCGGCGCCCGACGTACGGAAAAGCTCGCGGCGCTCGGCGTCGAACACGACCGCGGCGATGTCGCATGCGCCCGCCGCGCGGCGGCGCAACCTGTCCTCGATTGCCGCAGCGAGCGTGGCGCGCGCAGCGTCCCCCGCGCCGGCGGCCTCGATTACCTCGAGCGCCGCCGTGGTCGTGACGGACGTCATGATCTCGCGCACGGTCTTCGCGCCCGCGCCGGCCATGGCTGCGTGGGCGGCCAGAATCTCCGCGCGGCAGTCGGCGGTACGCGAATGGGTGTCCATGATGCCGCCCGCGACCTTCACCAACTTGCCGATGTGTCCCACAAGAAGGACATTGGTAAATCCCTCACGAACGCAGCAATCAATCGCATCGCCCACAAAGTTGGAGATGAAGACCACCGGCGCACCGTTTAGGTGGAAATGCCCCGAGATGAACTGCGCGCCGTAGTTGCCGGGCGTGAGCACGACTCCGCGCCGCCCCATAGCCGCATGCTGCCGGATCTCGAGCTCGATGCTGTCGCGCAAGGCAGCGAGGCTGCGCGGCTCGACGATGCCCGTCGTGCCCAGGATGGAGATGCCGTCCTTTATCCCCAGGTGCGGGTTGAAGGTCTTTTCGGCAAGGGCAACACCCTCGGGTACCGAAATTGTCACAGCAATATTTCCAGAAAAGCCGTGCGCGGCGCACACCTCGCGCACCGCCGAAGTGATCATCCGGCGCGGCACCGTGTTGATGGCCGCCGCGCCCACGGGCTGGTCAAGCCCCGGCTTTGTCACGCGCCCCACGCCCACGCCGCCATCGACGGAAACTTCCGATTCGCGCGCGGGCACGCCCTTGCTGCCCGCAGCACCCGTGCCCGACCCCGCATGTTCCACGCGCGCGTACACGAGCACGCCGTCAGTCACATCGGCATCGTCGCCTGCGTCCTTTCGCACGGCGCACTGGGCGCACCCCTCGCCGATGTATGCGTCGACCACGTTCGCCTCGACGGGCAGCCCACCGGGGGTGACGATCGACACGAGGCCGACGGGCTTTCGTGACAAGAGCATCTCGCAGGCTGCCTTCGCCGCGAGCGCGGCGCAGCTCCCCGTGGTGTAGCCGCAGCGCAGGCGGGTCGTCCCGGTATATATGTAATGCTCGAAGGCCACGCTAGCTGCTCGCCTTCCGATACCCCGTGGCAAACGAAGGGTCGTAAAGCTTGCTGCGCTCGTACGACTCCGCTTGCGCGCCGTTGTGCGCAAGCCCGCCGCGAGCTCCGAGCACGCGGCCCACCACCACGAGCGCCGTGCGGTCGATGCCCTCTCGCGCGCCCGCATCGGCGAGCGTGCCCACTGTGCATCGCACCACGCGCTCCTCAGGCCAGGTCGCCTTGTACACGAGCGCCGCCGGCTCGTCGGAACTGCGGCCCGCGGCCAAAAGCTCGGCGGAAAGCTCGGCGAGCATACCCGAGCTCAGAAAGATGACCATAGTCGAGCCGCTTTCCGCCATGGTGCGCATGCCCTCGCCCGCGGGCATGGGGGTGCGCCCGGAAAGCCGCGTGATCACGACCGACTGGCTGATTCCCGGCAGCGTGTATTCCTGGCGAAGCGCCGCCGCGGCACCGCAAAAGCTCGACACGCCGGGCACCACCTCGTAGTCCACGCCGCACGCGTCGAGTGCGTCCATCTGCTCCTGGATGGCGCCGTACAGGCACGGGTCGCCCGTGTGCAGGCGCACCACTTCCTCGCCCCGCGCATCCGCCGCGCGCATCACGTCGAGCACTTCCTCCAAGGTCATGTGCGCGCTATCGTAGACGATGCAGGATTCCTTGCACTCAACGAGCAGCTCGGGGTTCACAAGGCTTCCCGCCCAAACAACCACGTCGGCCGCGCGCAGAAGGCGCGCCCCGCGCAGCGTGATAAGGTCGGCGGCGCCCGAGCCTGCGCCAACGATATGAATCATCCGAGCCTTCCCTTCCCGTTTCTCATCGCAACCGTTTACGCCGACATTCGCGCAGCGGGCAAAACACGGCGCCTGCGGCGGCAATCGGCGCAAATACGCAGGCAGGAGGCGCAATGCCGCCCGCCCTGGCTTTGACACGTTCACAAGTGCCCACTATCATAGTAAAAGATTCGGCAACGAGCATATGACAATCGGATAAAAGGAAATGACCGGCGCGGCGCCCGCACAGCCCGCGCTGGCTTGCGGAGGGAACCAGGTGGGAATCCTGGGCAAGGGACATTACTGTATAGGACGCGCGGGCGAACCGCCTCGCGCCCCAAGCCAGACTGCTTCGCCTTTTCCTCACGGCATCGCCGTGGCGTTAGCTCCTTGTGAACCCCGAGGGGTGCGCTTTTCTTTCGCTTGTGCCGACAAGCAACTGTCGCCGGGGGACCGGCAAACCGAGGAAAGGAAAAACCATGTCCGACCAGATGTCACGCCGCGGCTTCATGGGCGCCGCAGCAACCGGAGCCTTCGCGCTCGCCGGAGTCGCGCTCGCGGGCTGCTCCAGCACCTCCGCGAGTTCCGAGAAATCGAGCGAAAATGAGAAGGCCGTGAAGCCGGTCATCCTCGTCACGAGCTTCGGCACGAGCTACAACGACTCGCGCCACATCACCATCGGCGCCATCGAAGACGCTATCCGCGAGAAGTACTGGCAGGACTACGACATCCGCCGCGCCTTCACCGCGCAGATCATCATCAACCACGTTCAGGCCCGCGACGGCGAGAAGATCGACAACATGGACCAGGCGCTTGACCGTGCCGTTGCCAACGGCGTCAAGAATTTGGTTGTCCAGCCTACGCACCTGATGCACGGCGCCGAGTACGACGAGATGTGCGAGGCGGTTGAGCAGTACAGGGACAAGTTCGACAGCGTTGCCATTGCCGAACCCCTGCTGGGCGAGGTCGGCGAAGATGCCACCGTCATCAACGCCGACAAGGAGGCCGTAGCCGCCGCCATCACCGCGGAGGCCGTCAAGACCGCCGGGTATGACGACGCCGCTGCCGCCGCTGCGGACGGCACCGCCTTTGTCTTTATGGGCCACGGCACGTCCCACACCGCCAAGGTCAGCTACAGCCAGATGCAGACCACAATGCAGACGCTGGGCTATGACAACGTCTTTGTCGGCACCGTCGAGGGTGAGCCCGAGGACACCGCCTGCGATGCCGTTATCGAGAAGGTCAAGGAGGCCGGTTACACCAAGGTCATCCTGCGCCCGCTGATGGTCGTCGCCGGTGACCACGCCAACAACGACATGGCCGGTGCCGAGGACGATTCCTGGCTGAGCCAGTTCAACGCCGCCGACTGCTTTGAGAGCGTCGAAACCCAGATCGCAGGTCTGGGCGAGATCGGCGACATCCAGCAGCTCTACGTTGACCACGCCGGGGCCGCCATCGATTCCCTGAACGGCTGAGAAAGACCCATTCTGCCCGGAGGGTAAGCTCCGGGCAGTTTTTTGGTTTTTGGGAAAGCACGGCAGGGGCCGGGCATGCCCGGCCTGCGTCCGATGTGATGCCCTGCCACGCCGTAGGGGCGGATTCCCTATCCGCCCGCGCTGCATCCCGCTATTGCCTGATAAATATGTATAGAATGAGGTAAGGAAAGCATGAAAAAGCTCCAACTCGCATCCCTGACTCTCGCTGCCCTGCTGCTGGCGGGCTGCGGTGCGTCCGCAGCGTCCACCGCCGAGAGCACGTCCGAGGCGGTCTCCACGGAAGAAACCGCCCCTGCCGCCACCGCGGCCCCGGTGGAGACCCAGGCCCCCGCTGCCGCGCTGCCGGACGGCGTATACACCGCTAAGTTCAACACCGACAGCAGCATGTTCCACGCCAACGAAGCCTGCGACGGCAAGGGCACCCTGACTGTGGAGAACGGCCAGATGACCTTCCATGTCAGCCTTGCTTCCACCCATATCGTCAACCTGTATCTGGGCAAGGCTTCCGATGCCGCCGACCACGAGGCCGACTGGCTGCAGCCCACCACAGATACCGTCACCTATTCCGACGGCACCTCGGAGGAGGTGTACGGCTTTGACATCCCGGTCTCTGCTGTGGATGCCGACTTTGACCTGGCTATTCTGGGCACCAAGGGCAAGTGGTACGACCATGTCGTCAGCGTGCGTGATGCCGTGGAAAAGGCTGCGAAAGCCGAGACCCCGGCAGACGGCACCTACACCTGTGATGTGACGCTGGAGGGCGGCTCCGGCCGTGCCACCGTGGAGAGCCCCGCCGCTCTGACCGTGGCAGACGGCAAAATGACCGCCACCATCGTGTGGAGCAGCCCGAACTATGATTATATGATCGTGGACGGCGAGAAGTATTTGCCCACCAACACCGAGGGCAATTCCACCTTTGAAATTCCGGTATCGGCGCTGGATACCGCACTGGATGTCACCGCCGACACCGTTGCCATGAGCACCCCCCACGAGATCGAGTATACGCTGACCTTTGATTCTGCAAGTCTGAAGGCTAACGATTGAGAATGCCCTCCGCTCACGCTCTGGGCATACTCAGCGAAAAATCAATTTTTTATTTCGCGTTTGTCGCGGCCTGCGGGCCGCTCCAAACGCCTTTTCACAAGAGGGGTCGGAACGACAAACGTCCGGATATTTGAATGAAAATCACTCGCAACCAATTTCTGAAACTGATCCCCGCTGCGGCGCTGACGCTGACCGGCTGCGGCAGCAAGACTCAACCTG
>CAJMRD010000107.1 GCA_905215725.1 uncultured bacterium
CACCGAATCGCTCGCGCGCGTCGACGTGCTGTGTCTGGACAAGACGGGCACCATTACCTCGGGCCGCATGGAGGTCGAGGGCACCTATCCGCTGCCGGTTGAAGGCGTGAGCGTGGGGGAGAGCGAGGCCGCCGTTCCCGTCGATACCACGGTGCTCGACTTTGCGCTCGCTAACGTCGCACGTGCGACTTCGGCGGATGCCAATGAGACCTGCCAGGCGCTGCTCAACTACTATGCAGACCGTCCGGTCGAGGTGTCCGAGCCGCTGTCGGTCATTCCGTTCTCGTCGTCCAAAAAGTGGAGCGGTGCTTCGTTTGCCCAAGGCTCCTATGTGATGGGTGCGGCGCAATTTGTGCTCTCTGATCGTGTGTTTTCTCAGGTCGAGAACCGTGTCGCCGAGCTTGCCGATACCTGCCGCGTGCTCGTGGTGGCGCGCGTGGACGGCTTTACGCCCGATGGCGATATGGTGGGCGAGGCCGAGCCCGTGGGCTTTGTGACCATCCGTGACGAGATTCGTACCTCAGCGGCCGAGACCATCGGTTACTTTAACGAGCAGGGCGTGACCCTCAACGTGATCAGTGGCGACGACCCGCGTACGGTGTCGTCGATCGCGCGCGTGGTGGGCGTGCCGGGGGCGGACGCTTATGTGGACGCCACGACGCTCGACACGCCGACCAAGCTCGATGCCGCAGTGGACCGCTACCATGTCTTTGGTCGTGTGACCCCGCAGCAGAAGCGCGAGCTCGTGCAGGCGCTCAAGCGCCGCGAGCACACCGTGGCCATGACGGGCGACGGCGTCAACGACGTGCTGGCGCTCAAGGAGGCCGACTGCTCCGTCGCCATGGCGGCCGGCTCCGATGCCGCGCGCAACGTGGCCGAGATCGTGCTCGTCGACAACGACTTTGCCTCGATGCCCGCCGTGGTGGCCGAGGGCCGTCGCTCCATCAACAACCTGCAGCGTTCGGCTTCGCTGTTCTTGACCAAGACACTGTTCTCGATGGGCCTGGCGGCGCTGTGCATCGCGCTGCCGCCGTACCCTTTCGAGCCGATTCAGATGACGCTCATCAACTTCTTCTGCATTGGCGCGCCGGGCTTTGTCTTGGGCCTGGAGCCCAACAATGCTTGCGTGAAGGGGTCGTTCCTGACGAACGTGCTCAAGCGGGCACTGCCGGCGTCGATTGCGGTCATTTTGGCCGCGGCGCTCGATATCTTTGTGGCGCGCGTGTTTGGCTTTAGCCAGCTCACGCTGTCTACGATGTGCCTGCTTACGTCGTGCGCGGCGAGCGTCAGCCTGATCTGGCGCATCTCGCAGCCTCTCACGCCCTTGCGCGTGGTGCTCTTTGTGTTTGTAGTCGCCGGCATCTTGGTGGGCGTTATCGGATTCCCGGAGCTGCTGTCTATTGCCAACCTGTCGATGGGCCAGATGGTTATCTTGGCTGTCATCGTGGTCTTTACCTGCTCGGTGTTCTTTAAGCTCGCCACGATGATGGATTTGCTCAAGCCGCGTCGTCGTCATGCCGCAACTGGTTTTGGCCGCGGTGTGCGCGTTCACCTGGGTCGCGGTGGCGGCAAGGTGAGCTCGACGGGTTCGACGGCGGAGCGTTTTGCCAAGCGCGTCGCCGCCGACATGGCGCAGCGCCGCGAAGATCGCACCGCTCGCGAGGCCGAGGCCCGCGCACTCGAGGGCGTGGCCCAGGTCCAGCCCAAGAAAAAGAAGCCCACGGGCGCCAAGCGCTCCCGCGTAACCAAGTCCGCCCAAGGCATCAAAGTTTCGATGCCAAGCAAAAAGAAGAAGTAACTGCGCGTCCTAGCGATGTTGAATTGGTGCCTTGCTCCTGTGGGGCCGTGGCGATGTTATGCTCTAACCTCGATTGTTTGAATTGCTTCGAAAAGAGGATGCCGTGATCTGTCCGCATTGCCTTAAGACCATCGAGGACGGCGCCTCGTTCTGCCCCTACTGCAACGCCTATGTGGGTCCGGGCGATGGTCCGGAGCACACCGAGTTCGTGTTCTGTGAGGGCTGCGGTGCCCGTCTTTCTCCGCATGATCGTACGTGCCCCAAATGCGGACGCCCCGCTCCGGGTATCCTCTCCGAGGACGCGGCCGCATCCGACCTGGCAGCGGGCCGCACGGCGGGCTTTCCGCGCCTAACGCAAGAGCAGATCGATACCGAGGTGCCGCATGCGCCGGCCTCTGCTGCTGCGGTGCTTTCGGACGCCGCCGACCCCAATGAGACCTGCGTGCTGCCGGCTTTCGATAAGGATTTCGGTATCCCCAAGGTCGATATTCCCACGCCCGTTTCCCTGCATGACGATGCTCAAAAACCCAAGCGCAAGGTGCACCCCGACGAGGACGCCTATCACAAGCATAAGCGTCATATTCCTAAGCCGCTCATTATCATCGCGGTCCTTGCCGTCGTTTGCGGCGGTGCCTATTGGTTCGTGACGACCGATCCCATGGGTGTTATGCCCGGCTTCTACGACCAGTTTGGCCAAGCTGCACAGACCACCTTCCCCACGCGCCAAAAGGGCGAGGCCACTGAGGACGATACCAAGCAGGGCGATTCTGCCGAGGTGGTCCAGGAAGAAACCGTGCTCACCGATGATCAGCTCTATACCAGGCTCGACGGTCTGTATCAGACCATCGTGTCCTATGCTGACGAGGATCAGATCGGCGAGGTCATCGATTCCTTTAACAACGGCTATCTCCGAACGCCGCTGTCCACCCGTCAGGAGCTGTCGCAGAGTGCCTACGCCCTGCGTGACCAGATAAAAAAGACGCAAGATGAGCTTAACAACCTGAAAGTACAGGACGATACGGTCTATGCGGACGACATCGCCCACTTAAAGCAGCTTGCCGAGTGGATGTACGAGCGCGTCGACGTGATCTGCCAGAGCTGGGACATCTCGCTGGCCATTCCTGATGGTGAGTCGATGAGTTCCCACCAAAGCGATATTCTGGCGCCCATCGCACAGGGCGGCAACAGCGCGCTGAATCAGTATGACGCCAACGTGGGCTCCTGGAAGCCGCAGCAGCGTTCCTAAAATTAGTTCGCCATAGTCGGCATAACCTACGTGCGCAATTGATGTAAGCCCGTGCTTATTGCTACAATTCGTACAAATATGCTTTAAACGCACGAGGAAGGAACCACATGTTTGGTTTTAAGAAAGAGCTCTACACGCCCGAGTATCAGCTTGCCGGCGACGAGTGCGCCGTTATCGAGACGTCGAAGGGTACCATCAAGGTCAAGTTTGACGGTGAGGGCGCTCCCATTCATGTCGCGAACTTCTGCGAGCTTTCCACGATGGGTTTCTATGATGGCCTTAAGTTCCATCGCTATGTGCCCGGCTTTGTCATTCAGGGCGGCGACCCCAATACCCGCGACATGTCCGGCGCCGACGTCGCTGCCGGTCTTGAGGGCCCCGACGGCATGCCCGGTACCGGTGGCCCCGGCTACTGCATCAAGGGCGAGTTTGCCACCAATCCGCGCAACAGCCATGTCGATGGCGCCCTTGCCATGGCACGCTCTATGGACCCCGATTCCGCGGGTTCGCAGTTCTACTTCTGCCTGGGTGCCCAGCATAACCTCGATTCTGGCTACACCGTCTTTGGTACCACGGTCGAGGGTCTCGATGTGATTTCGCAGCTGCGTGCCGGCGACGAGATCGTCCATGTCGAGATTGTTCACGAGTAAAGGGGACTTCCTTGAATAGCCAGCTGATCCAACAGGGCCGCGCCGCTTACCGCGCGGGTGATTTTTCCGCTGCAGCCCAGATGCTTGGGGCGGCAAAGACTCCCGATGAGATTATGGGCGAGGCCGATCACCTTCGTGGCAACGCCTTGATGCACCTGGGCATGTATGCCGAGGCCGCCGAGGCCTATGCCGCCGCCCTCAACGACGGCACCTACGGCAAGCGCGGCGCGCTGCTCACCAACCGCGGCAAGGCGCTTGCCGCCGTGGGCGACTACACGACGGCCGCTCAGGCGTTCTCTGCCGCTACGCAGGATGCTTCCTATGCCACGCCGTTCAAGGCCTATCTGGGCCTGGGCAATGCGCTGTTCCAGTCGGGCGACTATGCCAACGCAGGAACCGCCTTCCGTCAGGCTGCCATCGACGGCGCCAATCCGGCTCCTGCCGCCGCGCTCGGCGAGCTCGGTCGTTGCTTCATTAAGCTCGGCCGTCCGGCGGATGCCGTGGAGACCTACCGCACGGCTATCGACTTTGCCGGCCCCCGCGACGACACGCGTGCGCTCAACGCCGGCATGGGTCAGGCGCTTTCTGCCGCCGGCCGTCCCTCCGACGCACTCGACGCCTTTAACGCCGCTACTGCCGATGGCATCTACCAGCTCACCTCCGAGCAGGCCGATGAGCTTGCCCGCGTGCACGATTCGCTTGCCGCGCTGTCTGCCCAGACGGCTATGGCCACGGCTCCGGCGCCCGCGATGGACGCTCCTGCCGTCGATCCGCTCGATCCTACGGGCGCGACCGGTCAGTTTATGCCCGATCCCTCGGACACCGGCTTCTTTACGCTGTCCGAGTCCGAGATGGTCCAGCAGGACCGTCAGGATCGTAAGCAGGCCAAGGTCCGTCGTCGCCATCGCCACACGGGTCTCAAAGTCTTCATCGTGCTGCTTCTGCTCATTTTGATCGCCGCGGGCGGTCTGGGCTTTGCCTACACGCGCGGCTTTGGCTTCCCGTCTCAGGAATCTGTGGTTTCCGATCTGTTCCAGGCCGCCGGCGACGGTGACGCCGCAAAGGCCGAGACTTGCCTGGCCTCGAGCCTGTCCGAGGACGCTAAGTCGATGATCATCTCCTCGATTCCGCAGGGTGCCACCGTGTCCGTCGAGGGCATGGATCAGTCCATGACCGAGACGACCGCCAAGGTGAAGGCATCGCTGTCCAAGGGCGGTGAGCAGGAGTACACCGTCAAATTCGTGCGCTCCGACAACCATATCGGCTGGGCTGTTTCCTCGCTCGATATGGATTTCTCGGCTGCTGACAACCAGTAGTGACCTTATGGGATTTAGCTTTGCCCGGCGCTTCACCGCAAGTGAGGTGCCGGGCTTGCGCTAGTATGATGAGCTAGTAGTTTTCCAGCAATCATCCAACACATCAGGAGTTGCGTTGTTTTCTTTGATGGATATGTTCTTCGGTAGCTATGCGGGCGATCTTGCCATCGACCTCGGCACCGCAAATACGCTTGTCTCCGTGCGCGGCAAGGGCATCGTCATTCGCGAGCCCTCCGTTGTCGCCATCGACAAGAACGACGAGCGCATCCTGGCGGTCGGTATCGAGGCAAAGCGCATGCTCGGCCGTACGCCTGGCAACATCGTGGCCGTTCGTCCCCTGAAGGACGGCGTCATCGCCGACTTCGATGTTACCGAGGCCATGCTTCGCTACTTTATCGACAAGGCGTCCGAGAAGCGCTACCCGTGGACTCCGCGTCCGCGTGTTGTCGTCTGCGTTCCCTCCGGTGTCACGTCGGTCGAGAAGCGTGCCGTATTTGAGGCCACGATCCAGGCCGGCGCTCGCCAGGCCTACCTGATCGAGGAGCCCATGGCTGCCGCTATCGGCGCCGACCTGCCCGTCGAGGAGCCCACCGGCTCCATGGTCATCGACATCGGTGGCGGTAC
>CAJMRD010000108.1 GCA_905215725.1 uncultured bacterium
AGCACGATTTTAAAGCATTCTGTTCGTTGAAACGGATGAAAAAATCGACGGTGCGCACCGTCTACCGGTGCCGGGCCTTTGAGCAGGAGGGCATGCCGGTCCGCAACCACGCCATGGAGTGCCGCATCAATGCCGAAACGCCGGACTTTCTGCCGTCATGCGGAACGGTCACCGCGTTGCGTGTGCCGGGTGGTCCGCGCGTGCGCTGGGATTCCGCCATGTTTACCGGTGCGAAAGTTCCGCCGTACTACGACTCCATGCTCGGCAAGCTCATCGTGTGTGCGCCCACGCGTGACGGCGCCATTCGCAAGATGCGCTCGGCCCTGGGCGAGCTCGTGATTGAGGGCGTGAGCGAAAACAGCGAGCTTCAGCTCGACGTGCTGGCAAACGACGAGTTCTTGTCGGGCATGTACCACACCGATCTGATGGGGCATCTCTATGCTGATGAATAGAAAAGCAAAGACGGTCAACGTCCTCGAGGGGCCGATGACCGAGTCGTGCGCCGAGTTTCCCGCGCGCCACGTGTTTATCAAGTGCCCGGAGTGTCGCCGCGTGATCGATGAAGCTCGCCTGCACGACAACCTCGAGGTCTGCCCTCGTTGCGGCAAACACTTTCGCGTGAGCGGTCGCGCGCGCATGCGCATGACGGTCGACGAGGGCACGTTTGAGGAATGGGATGCCAATCTGGCGTCGGAGGACTTCCTCTCGTTTCCCGGCTATGCCGACAAGCTTAAGAGCGTGTGCGAGCGTTCGGGCGAGCGCGACGCCGTTGTGTGCGGCAGGGGCAAAATCTGCGGTTGCGATACCGCGCTCTTCTTTATGGACGCCAACTTTATGATGGGCTCGATGGGTTCCGTGGTGGGCGAGAAGATCTGTCGCACATTTGAGCGAGCGACCGAGCTTGGATTGCCAGTTGTCGGCTTTACCGTTTCGGGCGGCGCGCGCATGCAAGAGGGCGTGACGTCGCTTATGCAGATGGCCAAGATTTCTGCGGCGGTTAGGCGCCACAGCGAGGCGGGCGGTCTGTATATCACGGTGCTCACCGACCCCACGACCGGAGGCGTAACCGCGAGCTTTGCCATGGAGGGCGATATTATCCTGGCCGAGCCCGATGCCCTGACGGCATTTGCCGGCCCGCGCGTGATCGAGCAGAACATGCACAAGCGCCTGCCCAAGGGATTCCAGCGCTCCGAGTTTTTGCTGGAGCACGGCTTTTGCGATGCCGTTGTTCCGCGTGGCGAGATTGCGCTCACGGTAGGCGAGCTGCTGGCACTGCACGAAGGGCACGCGCCCGGCCTGGGGGCACCGCATGAGATCGTGCATACGGGTCGTCGCGGCAAAAAGCTGGGACACTTGTTCAAGCGCTCGACCGCACCAAAAACCGCGCTCGAGATTGTCAAGCAGACCCGCTCGGCAGATCGCGCCACGGCGGGCGAGATGATCTCGCTGGGCCTGGATGGATTTGTGGAGCTGCATGGCGACCGTTACTTTGGCGACGACGCCGCCGTGGTGGCTGGCATTGGCTGGAAAGACGGGCGACCCGTGACGGTTATCGCCGTCGAGCGCGGTACCACGACCAAAGAGCGCATGCGTCGCAACTTTGGTATGGCACATCCCGAGGGCTACCGCAAAGCGCGTCGCCTTATACGCCAGGCCGAAAAGTTTGGTCGACCGGTTCTGTGTCTGGTCGATACTTCGGGCGCGTTTTGCGGCATCGGTGCCGAGGAGCGCGGCCAGGGCGAGGCGATTGCCCAGAATCTCATGGAGATGAGCGGCCTCAAGACGCCGATTGTCTCGGTGGTGACAGGCGAGGGCGGCTCTGGTGGCGCGCTGGCGCTGTCCGTGGCCGACCGCATCCTGATGCTCTCGAGCTCGGCCTATTCGGTCGTGAGCCCCGAGGCCTGTGCGTCGATCCTGTGGAAGGATACCGAGCGCGCGAATGAGGCCGCCGAGGCGCTTAAGCTCACGGCCCCCGATCTGTTGGCGCTCGGCATCATCGACGGCATTGTTGACGATAGGGGCCTGTCGCATGAGGAGATCGCCGGTGCCGTCATGTCCTCGGCATTTGATGCCTTCGATACGCTTGGGCAGCTCGACGACGCGACCCTCACAAACCTCCGCTACGAAAAGTACCGCGCAATCGGTCAGTACCGCACGATGTGACAAAGGGACAGCCCGCATGTCATATTGGGAAAGGCGTTCCATGCTACAAGTTTCTAACACCTCGTTTACAACGACGGTTTCATCAAACGCCATGGCCGTGGTGGACTATCTCTCCAAAAGCATGATGTCGGCGCTGCCCTTTATTGTCTGCGCGGCGTTGTTTCGCACCGTCGCCGTCATTATGGGCGAGGGCATGCTGGGCCTGTGGTCTGCCGATTCCGAAATCTATCGCCTGTTCTACAGTTGGCTCTATAACGCCGGCTACTACTTTTTGCCCATTTATCTTGGTTGGGCGGCCGCCCGCCAGCTCGGTTGCTCGGAGCAGCTGGGCATGATGCTGGGCGGCGTATTGATTGCGCCCGATCTGCTTAAGCTCGTTGATGCCGCCTCGACGACGGGGGCATCGATGACTTCCGTGTATGGTCTGCTTCCCGCGCCGGTCAACGATTACACGACGACTGTTATTCCGGTTCTCATCTCGGTGCCCGTGCTATGGCGAGTGGAGTGTTTCTTTAAGCGCGTTATCCCTAAGGCCGTGGCGTTTTCGTTCGTTCCGTTTGCGACCATGCTCGTCATGGTTCCGGTTTCGCTGTGTATCACGGCGCCGGCGGGCAGCTATCTGGGCATGCTGTTGGGCCAGCTTATGTTTATGCTTGGCAATTCCGGTGGCATCGTGTCGCTGCTCACGCTTATGGGGCTTGCCGCGGGCTGGGAGTTCCTAAAGATCGCGGGCGTCAGCAACGTCGTCCTATCACTCGCCTACGCGCAGTTTATGAGTGTGGGAACGGATTCGTGCATCCTGATCGCCGCGACGATGGCAACGTTCGCCGTTTGGGGCATGCCCTTTGGCGCGTCGCTTCGCGTTGCGGATAAGGACGAGAAGGCGCTCATGCTGGGCTATTCGATCTCGGGTGTGCTTGGTGGCGTAAGCGAGCCGGCGCTGTACGGTTGCGGCTTTAAATATGGCAGGTGCCTGACGTGCATGGCCATTGGCGGCGCCGTCGGAGGCCTTGTTGCGGCCGTGGGCCACGTTACGGCCTATACCATCGGCATGACGAATGTCCTCATGGTCATTGGCTTTGCCACGGGCGGCATCTCGAACCTGCTGTGGTGCTGTGCTGCCGGCGGCACGGCATTTGCGGTGTCTGCGGCGCTGAGCTACTGCTTTGGCGTGGTGCCGACGAAGGGGCAGGCGGCAGAAGACGAAGCCGATTTGTCCGAAACAGTGGCGAGCGCTGCTGAAGCAAGCGCATAAACCTGTGCGACTAAAGGGGGATTCCTTTGCCATGCTCCAAGGCCGTGGCCCGTGTGGGTCGCGGCCTTTTTGTATCTGGAGGACAAAGTGGCTACACTACAATCCGTTTGAGCAATAGATATATAAGTAGAACCGTGGGGGCGGATGTAGATGGTCGAGTGGATTGTTAAGCGCGCACAGGGCGATCGTGCGCGTGTGGGCACGTTAGCTGGCATGGTGTGTATTGTCGCCAATGTTGCGCTTTGTGCTGCGAAGGGCGCAATTGGTGTGGTTTCGGGATCGGTTTCGATCGTGGCGGATGCCATGAACAACCTGTCCGATGCCAGCTCGAATATCGTGAGCGTGCTGGGCTTTAAGCTGGCGAGCAAGCCGGCGGACCCCGAGCATCCTTACGGACATGGCCGCTACGAGTATCTCTCGGGTCTGGTCGTGGCGGCGCTCGTGCTGCTGATCGGCGTTGAGCTGGTGAAGTCCTCGGTTGAGCGCATCATCCACCCCGAACCTGTCGAGTTCTCGCTTGCCCTGGTGGCAGTTCTAGTGCTTTCGATGGTTGTTAAGCTGTGGATGGCGGCGCTCAACCAAAAGCTCGGCGATCGCATTGAGTCCGAGACGCTGCATGCGACCGCGCAGGATTCCAAGAACGATGTCCTTGCCACGGGCGCCGTGTTAGCGTGCGCAATTGTTTCGCAGGTGACGCACATCAATCTTGACGCATGGGTCGGCCTTGCCGTTGGCGCCTATATTGGCTGGAGCGGTTTTGAACTCATCCAGGATACGGTGAGCCCGCTTTTGGGCCAGTCGCCCGATCCTAAGCTGGTCAAGCACATTCGAGACAAGATCATGAGCTATCCCGGCGTTTTGGGCGTTCACGATTTGATGGTTCACGACTACGGCCCGGGCAGGAAGTTTGCAAGTGCGCATGCCGAGATGGCGGCCGAGGCCAGCCCGCTGGAAAGTCACGACACGCTCGACAATATTGAGCAAGCATTTAGGAACGAAGACGGTATGATCGTCACGCTCCATTACGATCCCATCGTGACCGACGATCCAAAGGTGGCGAGCATGCGCCTGCGCATCAACGCAATGGCTCAGGAGATCGATAGCCGCCTCTCGATTCATGACCTACGCTGTGTGCCGGGCCCTACGCACACCAATGTGATTTTTGACTGCGTGCGACCCTCGGATTTGGCGATGAGCGCCGAGGACCTAAAGCGCGCGTTGGCGAAACGGGTCGAATCGGAATATCCCAAGTCGGTCGCCAAAATCACTATCGACGAAGACTACGTAGGACATACCCACGAGTAAGGCTGTGCCGGCAAAGCAGGTTATGCAGAAGGGGAGAGCATGAAGAAACTGTATCTACTCCGCCACGGTCAGACGGAGTTCAACGTCAAAAAGCTGGTCCAGGGCCGCTGCGATTCACCGCTGACCGACCTGGGCCGCAAACAAGCGGGAATAGCAGCCGCATGGCTCAAGGGCCACGACGTTGTTCCCGACAAAGTGGTCTCTTCGCCCTTAGGCCGAGCCATGGACACAGCTCAGCTCGTCGCAACCGAGCTCCTTGGCCCGGACGCGGCAGTCGAGCCCTGCGAAGGCATCATCGAGCGCTGCTACGGCACCTTCGAAGAGGGCCCCCACGACGCCCTGCCCACCGACGTCTGGGATCCGGGCGAGGACCTGGTTCCTTTCGGAGGAGAAGGAAGCCGCGCGCTGCAAGAGCGCATGGTAGACACCCTCACCAATCTCATGGGCTCCGAGGGCATCGAAACCCTCCTAGCAGTAAGCCACGGCAGCGCCAGCCGCCAATTCATCAAGGCTGCAGCCCCAGAGGGCTTCGAGCTCCCAACAAAACTCCCCAACTGCGCAATCATGATCTTCGATTTTGACGAAGAAGATTTGCAAGGAGAGAGTGACAGGCCCCAATGCAAGTTCACTCTCCAGCAAATAGTGGACCCCCAACAAAGTCATTAGCCTGGGCGAGCAGAGTTAGGCAGACATCAACGTGTCGTCTCCCGAGCTTGGCAGAGGGGCGGCGAAATATATTAAGTTTGTCGCGAGTTCCGCACGCAAAGGAAAGCACTTAATGTGCTTTCCGTC
>CAJMRD010000109.1 GCA_905215725.1 uncultured bacterium
GTCAGATGCGTTGGCTCTCCCTTTGGGAGAGCTGTCGAGCAAAGCGAGACTGAGAGGGCCCGCCCCTTTTTTGCAAAAGCGAGGGGAAAGTATTATGTTGGAATCGATCAAATGCAGCACCTCGGGTGCATACTACCTGGGGGGGCAGTGGGTGCCCGCCGACGCGCAGGCTCCTGCGGCACTGGCAGCCGCAGGCGTGACTGCGGAGCAGGCCGGCCAGGCCTACAAGGGCACCATGGCCTACGGCATCCTCACTGCCCACAACACCAGCGGCAGCGACCGGGATCTCCGGATCAAGTTTGATGCCATGGCAAGCCACGACATCACCTTTGTGGGCATCATCCAGACGGCCCGCGCCTCGGGGCTGGAAAAGTTTCCTATCCCCTATGTGCTGACCAACTGCCACAACAGCCTGTGCGCCGTGGGCGGCACCATCAACGAGGATGACCACCGCTTCGGCCTGTCCGCTGCCAAAAAGTACGGCGGCATCTTTGTGCCGCCCCACATGGCGGTCATCCACCAGTACATGCGCGAGCGCTTTGCGGGCTGCGGCAAAATGATCCTTGGTTCCGATTCCCACACCCGCTACGGCGCGCTGGGCACCATGGCCATCGGCGAGGGCGGCGGCGAGCTGGCAAAGCAGCTGCTGTGCGACACCTACGATGTCGCCTATCCCGGCGTCGTGGCCATCTACCTCACGGGTGCCCCGCGTCCCGGCGTCGGCCCGCACGATGTGGCGCTCGCCATCATCAAGGCGGTCTTTGCCAAGGGCTACGTCAAGAACAGGGTCATGGAGTTTGTGGGCCCGGGCATCGCAAGCATGACGACCGATTACCGCAACGGCGTCGACGTCATGACCACCGAGACCACCTGCCTGTCGAGCATCTGGGCCACCGACGAGGACACGCACGCGTTTTTGACCATGCACGGTCGCGGCGACGACTACCGCGAGCTCAAGCCCGCCGATGTCGCCTACTACGACGGCTGCGTCGAGGTCGACCTGTCGAGCATCAAGCCCATGATCGCGCTACCGTTCCATCCTTCTAACGGCTTTGAGATCGACGAGCTCAACGAGAACCTCGAGGACATCCTGCATGAGGTGGAGCTCGAGGCCGCCAAGATCGGCGAGGGCAAGACGCACTTTAGCCTGCTCGACAAGATCGTCGACGGCAAGCTGCACGTGCAGCAGGGCGTTATCGCCGGCTGCTCGGGCGGCAACTACGACTCCGTGGTCCAGGCTGCCCGCGTGCTCAAAGGCGCCAACACCGGCTGCGGCGAGTTCTCGCTGTCGGTCTATCCCACGAGCCAGCCCGTGGCACTCGAGCTTACACGCCGCGGCTATATCTACGACCTCATGGAGGCCGGCGCGATTGTGCGCACGGCGTTCTGCGGCCCGTGCTTCGGCGCCGGCGACACGCCCGCGAACAATGGACTTTCGATCCGCCACACTACGCGCAATTTCCCCAACCGCGAGGGTTCCAAGCCGGGCAATGGCCAGCTGAGCGCCGTGGCCCTGATGGACGCCCGCTCCATTGCGGCGACGGCTGCTAACGGCGGCGTCCTGACGCCGGCGACCGACCTGCCCGAGGAGACTTGGGACGAGGCCTGTGAGTACACCTTTGACGACGCGCCGTACAAAAAGCGTGTGTACTGGGGCTTTGGCAAGGCGGAGCCTGCCGACGAGCTGGTCGAAGGCCCCAACATCAAGCCGTGGCCCGCGATGGAGCCCCTCGGCGATGACATCCTGCTCAAGGTATGCTCCAAGATCATGGACCCGGTCACCACGACCGACGAGCTCATTCCTTCGGGCGAGACGAGCTCCTTCCGCTCCAACCCGCTGGGTCTGGCAGAGTTTACGCTCAGCCGCCGTGACCCGGCCTACGTGGGTCGTTCCAAGGAGGTCGACGCTGTGGAGAAGCGCCGCGTTGCCGGCGAGGCCGCGGGCGACTTGGCCGCGCTCGATACCGAGCTTGCTGGTGTGTTTGAGGCACTGGACGGCGCGGGTGTCGCTGCTGACGCCAAGGCGACCGAGTACGGCTCTATGCTCTATGCCAAGAAGCCCGGTGACGGTTCTGCCCGTGAGCAGGCCGCGAGCTGCCAGCGCGTGATTGGCGGTCTGGCCAACATCGTTCACGAGTACGCCACCAAGCGCTATCGCTCCAACGTGATGAACTGGGGCATGGTGCCCTTCCAGATGGAGGCCGAGCCCAGCTTTGAGGTGGGCGACTACGTCTTTGTGCCGGGTATCCGCGCCGCGCTCGATGGCGACCTGAAGGGCATCGCTGCCTACGTGGTGCGCGCCGATGGTGCGGTCGAGCAGATTGAGCTCTACATTGCCGATATGACGGCAGAGGAGCGTGCCATCGTCAAGGCTGGCTGCCTGATCAACTACAACAAGTTCAAGGCAGCTGCCGAGTAACTCTGCTGTACGCCCCGGCCACACCTTTCCCTCGTGCTCACGCGCTTCGCGAGGGTCGCCCGAGGGAAAGGTGTGGCCGGGGCTATCGCGACGTTCTCGTTGGGTCTTGAGGGACGCTAAAAATAGACTTGCTTGAAGCCGCCCCTGTTAATGGGGCGGCTTCTTTTTTGTCGAAAACCGCCACAAAGGGGACAGGCACCTTTGCGGCGGTGGGGAACGAGCTCGATGTTGTTGTGATCGTTGAGCGGTATGTTAATGAGCGGCTCTACAGAATTTCATCCGGGTTGGCGGGTTTGGTTGTTTTGGGGATGCCGAGTTTGGATGACGCGAAATCGTCAACATTGTCCTTAATTCCGTCTTTGGTGTAGACGGTGACCATATAGGTGCTGTGTCCGAATTCGCCCTTGTCGCGTGTTGCCCAGGCATCCCAGTAGGCGGCCCTGTTTCGCCCTTTGATTTTTCCGACACGGCGGAGTTCTGTTCGCTTTAATTTCTGGTTGCTATAGATGGTTCGACCGGCCTCCTCGGTGAGCCCGCACTGTCCAAGCATCTTGTCGAGGACTTGGTTCATGTGGCGCTCATCGGTGTTTGGTGCGTAGTCGTAGGCAAGGCCGATGGAGTCGAGTGGCTGGTCGTCGATTAGATAGTTTAGCGCCTGAGGTCCAAGGCAGAAATAGGGGGAGCATCCGTCGATCTGACCGAGCAACGGTAACTTGGACTGCCAAAGTCCGGTGGGAATTGCATATTCGTAGAACACGCCACGGCAGACAAAGGAGAGCGAGGTGGCACGCGAGCCGGCGTCGATCATCCCGCAAAGATCGAAGGGCGAGGCGATACCAAAAGAAAAGGGCGTGATGACGATAAGGAAGAGCATCACGATGGGTATGGCGAGAATGGCGATGACGTTGCGACCGGTGGAATGAGGCGGCTTCATATGCGCTCCTCGAGACAAAGATCTGTTGAGGATAGGCAGAAATGGATATGTTCAGAGAACAATTCAAGTTTAATCTCATGGCGCGAGATAGTCGACCGTTAGCGTCGAAAACCACCACAAAGGTGCCTGTCCCCTTTGTGGTGGTGAGGAGCGCGCGGCTTCTTTTGGTAATAGTGTTAGCTGGCGGTATCATTAGTGCAGGTGGCGAAGGTTTGCATTGTGGGGTGTTTTGCCGTGAGCCGTTCTGCCCGTATTGGATTGATTGTCTTGGCGCTTGCGATCGCTGTGGTTGGCGCGGGCGCTGTCGGTATGGCATTTCTACCTGCTGCGGTGACGGAGCCGGTGGTCAAGCCTGTGACTCAATCTGTCGAACTTCTGACCGGCGCCGCCAAGCCCGAGACCATTACCGTTGATTTTGATGAGCAACCGGCTGCGCTGGGCATTAGTAATTATCCACATATTCAGCTTGGGGCTATGCGCTATACCAAGGATACAAGCCTGATCGATAGGGCGTCCGAGCTACTCAAGGGCAAAACATTTAAGCGTTGGTACGGATATGCGTCCTATCGGGCAAAAGCGAACGACATGGTTGGCGGATGCCACTCTTCCATCGAGCTGGACACTGCAAACGGCGCCAAGTTATGTGATGTCTCGTACGATCCGGGCTACGAGGGCAATGAGGGTCCGGGCATCTACATCATGGACGGCGATGTCGCCTATGTCATGGAGGGCGACCAGACCGAGCTCAACGATTTTATGGGTCAGTGTATCCAAGATGCCTATAAACAGACCTGCTTGCCTGACCCGCAGACTGCACGCGATAGTGGGTCTGCCCGTACATGGCTGTTCGAGGATGAGATGCCCTGGACCGTCGAATCGGGAAGCACAGGCTCGGCAAGTAAATAGAGGCTGCAACCACCACAAAGGTGCCTGTCCCCTTTGTGGTGGTTTGTATGTCGTGGGAACACTCAGAAAATCTTATATATAGAGACTTAGATTTGTGTATAAGATCGCGCAAAGCTGGCAACAATACTTCTCGAACAACGTGAAGCCACCCCGTAGGGTGGCCACCCCAAGAGAGGTGATTCCATGAGAATCGATAAGCTAGCAATGACGTCGCGCGAGGCGTTGCAGACCGCCATGAGCACGGCTGCCGACGCGCAGGCCGGCGCGGTGGAGCCGATTCACCTGCTGTCCGCCCTGCTCGGTGCCGGCGAGCGCAATATCTCCGTGATCATCGAGCGCATTGGTGCCGACCCGGCTCAGCTCGCACGCTCCACGCAAGATGCCATCGACCACGCGCCCAAGGTTTCGGGCGAGGGCCAGCAGATGGGCCTGTCCAACGAGCTCGTCCGCGTCATCGAGAAGGCCGAGAAGAAGGCCACCAAGATGGGCGACAGCTTTGTGGTGACCGAGCATCTGCTGATGGCACTTGCCGAGGACAAGGGCGAGGCCGGCCGCGTTCTGCGCGACGCAGGCGTCACCAAGGAGCGCATCGAGCAAGTCTACGAGGAGCTGCGCGGCGATGACCGCGTGACGTCCGCCGAGGACAAGACGCAGTTTGAGGCGCTGGAGCAGTACGGTCGCAACATTTGCGACCTCGCCCGCGCCGGCAAGCTCGACCCGGTCATCGGCCGTACCGATGAGATTCGCCGCACCATCCAGGTCCTGTCCCGTCGTACCAAGAACAACCCCGTGCTCATCGGTGAGCCGGGCGTCGGCAAGACGGCCATCG
>CAJMRD010000110.1 GCA_905215725.1 uncultured bacterium
GTTGAGGGAAGGCAATCCGGCCTCCCGCCCCGCGCCCCGGCGTTGGGTCGTCGCATGCTCGTTATAGAAAAGCTGATAATAAGTTTGCGTGCCGCCCCTTTGGGGCGGCACTTTTTATGTGGGGTCCCTGTCTTCACAATTTTCGTCAAGCTTTTGGTTGGATTTTGGTCAGTTGGCGTAAGGGTGGAAGGCCAAAAGATTGCTGGCGAAAAAAGCTCAGAGAAAGTGCTGGTAGGGGAGTTGTTGAGCTTTTCGACAGCTTTTGTCAACAAGAAACTTTGCAGCTATTGCTACGGATTGCGTTGCCGTGGCATTGGCGGTGCGGGATGCTGGTCGTAAGCGTCGAATGCTCCGATTTTGGAGGCCAGCATGGATCTGTTTCTTGAGACTCCGCAGCAACAAGTCGAGCGCATGTTGCGCCAACAGCAACGGCTTATGGAGATGAAAATGCAAGGGGTAGCCGCCCAGCCCCCCGCGCAAAACGTTACGCCCGCGGTTTCGCCTGCGGGCGGATCGGCGCCAGAGAACTATTCTATACAACAAGATTCATATGCGCAGGAGCTTGCGTTCGACAAACGCCGCACGCGTCGCCGCCGCGTGGGCCAGCGCCTGCGTACATTGGCGATGATCGTGCTCATTCCGTTAGGACTCGCGGCGATTTTCTTGGTCTCGTATGCGCTCACCTGCATCCTCAACGGTGCTTCGCCCGGCGAAGTGCTCCAACATCTGTCAGCCCTGGGCCAGCGCCTAGGCGACGTCATGACAACCATTCGCACCGGCTGGGAGAGCTAACGTTTGTCACATTAGGACTTCTAAGGTGTTGGGATTATCGCCACGAGTAAAATTCTTGCATCCTGTGGGCCCTGTCGTGCGACTGAATAGTATTATTGAAGATAAATAATAATAGGATTTGTTATGTATAAGCAGGATTTAGAGCAGACCCCCTCTTGGAGGATCTGGCGGTAATGAAGCTCTATGCCTTCCGTCCGAACGACATCATCGATCTTCATAGTCAGGCATTCGTCGACCGACTTGATTGGGGGCTGCTCGAACGGCTTATATTCGACGAGGGAGAAGCACTGGCGTCGTCGCCTTCGGAGCGGAGTTATCAAGAGATGGTCTGTGCATACAGGCAATACAAAAAGGAGGTGCTCGGTTGAATCTGACCTTTGAGGGATTCTTAAAAGGCTATTGCCGAGAGCTATCCGGACAGCAGTCGCTCAGTTTTAGAAAGCTGGTTAAGCAGGCGACGACGGTTGCGCCGCGCGTGGCGGAGCCCCTGTTTTTGCTCGCTTTGGCGCAGGGTAAAGCCGAATACGTTCTGGGCTTGTCCGAGGGCTCGTGGATGGAAGAAGATTACCGAGGCGTTTTGTCCTTGTACGCCCAAACGGGTAGCCTGGCATCTCTATGCGCCGAGGACAAACTCCCTAACCGTTATGCCAACGTTTGGCGTGCGTATAGAGCGGTGAAGGAAAATCCGGTGGCGGACAGGAGGATCAACGCCCTGATGCGAAAAAGAACGTTGGGAGCGCTAGGGGAATCGGGCGTAACGCGCTACGGTCTCTGCCGCGATTTGAATCTGAATAAGGGAAACGTGTACGCATACTTAGCCGGCGATGACTCAAAGGTGAGCAGGGAGACGGCGCGCCGCATTATGGAATATGCGGAGGAGAGGGGCGCCCAAGAAGGGGCCGGGCGCCCGGTGCGTGTGGCGGGGTAAGATTGATCGCGGTTTTGATTGATGACCGATTGAGTCTGTTGGGCGGAGTCTATGTCTGCTATTGATATCGTGCTTGTTGTGATCGCCTTGGTGGCGGTGGGGGTTGCTGTGGCTTGCGCCCTCCAACTCAAGAGCCTTCGTGCCGAGTTGCGGGAGCGTGGCGACAGTAGCGCGGAAACGCTGGCAGCACTCGAGCAGGCTAACAACGCGCTCGATGCCCTGAACGTCGCGCTGGCCGAAACTCGCCGCACGGCCAATGCCATCGCGCAGCAGCAGACGACAGATGCGGCCGTGGAGCAGCAACGTTACCTGACCATCGCACGTGAGTTTTCGCAAGCTGGTGACCGGATGGATGACCTGCGCCGCGAGACGGCCCAACAGCTCGGTGCCAACCGCGAGGGCATCGAGCACCGCCTGGACAAGGTGCGCGAGACGGTCGATGCTCAGCTGGGTGCTATCCGCAAAGACAACAACGTGCAACTCGATCAGATGCGCGCAACGGTGGACGAGAAGCTCTCCCGCACGCTCAACGATCGCCTGTCGGCATCGTTTAAGCAGGTGAGCGACCAGCTCGAGGCCGTGTACAAGGGCCTGGGCGACATGCAATCCATCGCCACCGGCGTGGGCGATCTTAAGCGCGTGCTGGGCAATGTGAAGGCGCGCGGTATTTTGGGCGAGGTGCAGCTGGGTGCGATCCTGACGGACATCCTCACACCCGACCAGTATCTGGAAAACGTTGCCACCAGGCCCGGAGCCTCGGAGCGTGTTGAGTTTGCCGTCAAGCTGCCGGTGGACGAGGGCGATCCCGTGCTGCTGCCGATTGACTCCAAGTTTCCGGGCGACGCGTACGAGCATTTGCTCGACGCGCAGGAGTCGGGCGATGCGGAGACCGTGGCGGCTGCGCGCAAGACGCTCGACACCATGGTCAAGCGCGAGGCCAAGGATATCTGCGAAAAGTACCTGAGTGTGCCGGCAACGACCAACTTTGGCATCATGTTCGTGCCATTTGAAGGGCTGTACGCCGAGGTCGTCAGCCGCCCCGGGCTTATCGAGACCCTGGGCCGCGACTATCACGTCAACGTTGCCGGCCCCAGCACCATGGCGGCCATTCTCAACAGCCTGCAGATGAGTTACCAAACGTTTAAGCTGCAAAAACGCACCGACGATGTACTGCGCGTGCTCTCCGCCGTCAAGGCCGAGCTGCCGCGCTATCAAAAGGCGCTGCGCCGCGCCCAGCAGCAGATCGAGACCGCGGGCAAAACGGTCGAGGGCATCATCACCACGCGCACCAACGTTATGGAGCGCAAGCTCAAGGATATCGACGCGCTGGAAGACGCCGACCAAGCCGATGAGATCTTGGGACTCACGTCCGCGAGCCTTCTCGCGGACCAAGAAGACGAGGACTAATTGCAACAAGACGGTGGGGCACCGGCACAAACGCGGGCGCCCCACCGCTTTTCGTATCGCACTTGCCTGAAGCGCGCTTCAATGTGCAACAATGGCGTTTCGCCCTATCAGATGCGAAAGGAAGCCCATGTCTCAGAGAAGCACCAGCCCGCTCAAGCGCTCCACCGTGCGCCGCACGCTGCAGCGTTTTTGGGATGTCACGCGCACGCAGCCGCTGATCGTCTTTCTCTCGGTGTTTTCGTCGGCGGGCTATATCTTTTTGCTCACGTTTGCCAACACCTATGTGATGGCCCTCATCGTCGACCGCGTCCAAGCGGGCCCCGTGGCGGGCGATCAAGTATTCGAGGTCTTTGGCCCTTACATCCTGGCGCTCGTGTTTGCGAACCTGGCGGGCCAGATCCTCTCCAAACTGCAAGACTATACCGTCTACAAGCTCGAGATTGCGGGCAACTACCACCTGGCGCGCCTGTGCTTCGACACACTCTCCAGCCAGTCCATGACGTTCCATACCAGCCGTTTTGGCGGATCGCTCGTGAGCCAGACGAGCCGTTTCATGAGCGGCTACACGGGCTTGGTCGATGTGACGGTGTATTCGCTCATCCCCACCATCACCTCGGTCATCTGCACGGTGGCGGCGCTCGCCCCGGTGGTGCCCACATTTACCGTGATTCTGGTGGGCATCATGGTCGTCTACATCGCGTTTGTCTGGCTTATGTACAAGCGCATCATGCCGCTTTCGGCCGCGACGTCTGCCGCGCAGAACAAGCTGTCGGGCGTGCTGTCCGACGCGGTCACGAACATTCTGGCCGTCAAAACCTGTGGGCGCGAGGACTTTGAGCGCGACCTGTTCGATACCGCCGACCGCGCCGCGCGCGATGCCGAAACGGTTTCGATGCACGCCATGATGCAGCGCAACTTTACGACCTCGGGCCTTATCGTCATCACCATGGCCGTGGTGAGCGTGTTCGTGGCGGGCGGTAACGCGTGGTTTGGCATCTCTGCCGGCGCGCTCGTCATGATTTTTACCTATACGTACAACCTCACTATGCGTTTGAACTACGTGAGCTCCATGATGCAACGCATCAACCGCGCGCTGGGCGATGCGGCCGAGATGACACGCGTGCTGGACGAGCCGCGTCTGGTGGCGGACGACGAGAATGCTCCCGAGCTCAAGGTTAGTGAGGGCGCGATTGATTTTGAGCACCTGAGCTTTGCATACCGTGACGCCGCGGCGGGCGAGAACGTGTTCGACGACCTGACGCTCCATGTGGCGGCGGGCCAGCGCGTGGGCCTGGTGGGCAAATCGGGCTCGGGCAAGACGACGCTCACCAAGCTGTTGCTGCGCTTGGACGACGTACAGGGTGGCCGCGTGCTCGTGGACGGCCAAGACGTCTCGCGCTGCACGCAGCAGAGCCTGCGCCGCCAGGTTGCCTACGTGCCTCAGGAGGCGCTGCTGTTCCACCGCTCCATTCGTGAGAATATCGCCTACGGGCGTCCCGACGCCACCGACGAATAGATTCGCGAGGCAGCGCGCCTGGCCAATGCCCTGGAGTTTATCGATCGCCTGCCCCATGGCTTTGACACCATGGTGGGCGAGCGCGGCGTTAAGCTTTCGGGCGGCCAGCGTCAGCGCGTGGCTATCGCCCGCGCCATCCTAACCGACGCGCCGATTCTGGTGCTCGACGAGGCGACCTCTGCCCTCGACAGCGAGTCCGAGGCGCTGGTGCAGGAGGCGCTCGAGAACCTGATGCGCGGCCGCACCTCCATTGTGGTGGCGCATCGCCTGTCCACCGTGGCGGCGCTCGACCGCATCGTGGTACTGGCGGGCGGCGAGATTGTCGAGGACGGCACGCATGCGCAGCTTGTCGAGGCGGGCGGCG
>CAJMRD010000111.1 GCA_905215725.1 uncultured bacterium
TCACGAGCGGGGGCTCCTATCTTTTTAGTGCCCTCGGATTGGGTCATAGTGTCTGTCCGTCCTCTATCTGCGGTGTTGCCCTGGTTGGCACTTAGGGACGTTCCTTTTCTGCCGGCACTTGGGGACAGTCCTAGTCGTTGGGGATCTACCGACGCATTGGGGGTTTGCGCCTTCCATGCATGACAGCCGTCTCTTTTATGTTTCCTTTAGCCGTTGCTGCCTAGGATGGGGGTTAGTCGGTAGGAAGGGAGCGTCTATATGGACGACGCGAGCGAGCGTTCAATCGAAGAGGACATGCTCGATCAGTTCAATTACTTTGATGATGAGGACGAGGAGCTGATCGACCGTCGCGAGCCAGCGCCGCTTGATTCCTTTGATCTGGTCGATGAAGAGACTGATGAGGTTGAGGACGAATCAACGGAGCCCCCACAGCCTTCGCGCCTTGACTCGCTGCTTTCGAGAGCCCCCATGCACCACGGCGTTCGTGCCGGCGCGCTCCATATGAAAACTGACTGGCATCAGATCGTGACGGCAGGCGATGAGCTTGCCGTCGATGCGCCGCTCACCGATAAATCATCCATCATCTGCCGCACCGGCATGCTTATGCTGGCAAGCGGAACGGGTGCCTGGCGCGTGCGCGATACCATGAATCGTGTTGCCGCCGTACTCGGTGTCACCATCCACGTTGACTTAAGTCTTCTGTCGTTTGAGTGCACCTGCATCGAAGATGGCCACTGCTTTAACGAGGTTGTCAGCCTGCCCACAACGGGAGTCAATACCCATCGCATTTGGATGATGGAGAGCTTCTTAAAGGAAATCGAGACGTATGGGCGCCGGTTTACCGTGCACGAATACCACGAGATGCTCAAGACCGTTGAGAGTTCAAAACCCGATTACTCTCCCTGGCAACAGGGCCTTGCGGCAGCTTGTGCTTGCGGCGCCTTCGTCTTTTTGCTCGGCGGCGGCCCTATCGAGATGGCCTGCGCGTTTGTGGGCGCGGGTGTCGGCAACTTTGCCCGCTCCCATATTCTCAAGCAAGGCCTTGGTCAGTTCAGCGCGCTGACGACCGGCGTTGCGCTCGCTTGCGTTTCGTATCTGCTGGCATTGCTCGGCCTTGGCCAGGTCATACCGGGGGCAATGTCGCACCAAGAAGGCTATATCGGCGCCATGCTCTTTGTGATTCCCGGCTTTCCGCTCATTACGGCGGGCCTCGACATCGCCAAGCTCGACATGCGAAGCGGTATCGAGCGCCTTTCATATGCCGTATCGATTATTGTGATGGCGACGCTCGTAGGTTGGATGGTTGCCGAGTGTGTTGGCCTGGCGCCGGACGACTTTGCCCCACTGGGCCTTTCGCCGCTTGCCCTTACGCTCCTGCGCGTGGTGATGAGCTTCGTTGGCGTATTCGGCTTCTCGGTGATGTTCAACAGCCCGGTAAAGATGGCCGCGGCAGCTGGGTTGATCGGCGCCGTGTCCAATACCCTGCGTCTGACCCTTGTCGATGCGCCGACGATGATTCCCTTCCTGGGCCTCAGCACGGGAATGCCTCCCGAGGCAGCAGCGTTTATCGGCGCGCTGGTATCGGGTCTGCTGGCAAGCTTGGCCGAAGTCAAGCTCACCTACCCGCGCATCGCCCTCACGGTGCCTTCGATTGTCATTATGGTGCCCGGTCTGTATCTCTATCGCTCTATGTATTACATGTGCACCTTCGACACGGTCAACATGCTCGGCTGGTTTGTGCGCGCAGTGCTCATCGTGGCGTTTCTGCCCGTTGGCTTGGGCGTGGCGAGAACCCTCACCGACCCTCGCTGGCGCCATACCAGCTAATTGGTGCAAGGGGGACAGGTTACTTTGCACCAAATGAGTTGCGGTGAAATAGGGACTGAATTGTTGCTTAAAGGGTCAAAACAGTCCGTATTCCACCGCAACTTATGGGGTCGGGGGATTATCGGTGCCCTGCATCTTCATAAACTCAACGCTTACGAAGCGCATGCGTTTCGTGCTAGGCTGGTTCCACCACATAAGTAGTCGCAGACGCGCGTACCACGGGCGGGCGAGATGAAGTTCCAACAGCTCCATCTTGCCCGCCCGTTTTTGTTGCGTGGCGCCGCGGTACAACACAGAGAGGAATCTGCCCTTTATGCCTATCAACAAACGGGAGAGCCTGCTGTTCACCTTTATCATGTGCTTTTGCATGGTGCTCTGGATGAGCATCTACAACGTTGCCCTGCAGCACGGGGCCATCAACGGCGAGGTCGTTGCCGCTGCGTGGCTCGGCTTCCCCGTTGCCTACATTTTTGCCATGTGCTGCGACTGGTTCGTCGCCAGCCCGCTCGCCAAGGGTTTCGCCTTTAAGTACTTGGTCACGCCGGGCAAGAGCTCGCCACTTGCCATGACGCTCGCCGTCAGCTCCTGCATGGTCGTTCCCATGGTCATCATCATGTCGCTGTACGGTGCCTGCGAGGGTCTGACGCACATGCCCGGCGGCATCCTTGCGAACCTGTATTCCGTGCCCGCGATCTGGATGATAAACATCCCGCATAATTTTGTGATGGCGCTGCCGTGGAACCTTTTGGTAGCCGGTCCGATTTCCCACTTCGTCTTCCGTCGCGCCTTCCCTGTGGGGACGGTTTTCGAGGAGGAGCATGCCGAGCTCTTGGAGCAGGCTATGGCTCTTGAGTGCGAGTAGCTCGCTTAGGGATCTGCTGAGCGCGGGCGACTTGCTTGGTTGGAGCCCTAAGCGTGGACAGCTCTCTCGGCGACATCGCGGGCGTGAGCGGTGCGCATGACCGGAGGGCCCGTGCTGCTCCGTTGCCCGACGTGCTAGCGCGCAGAACAATCTGTTGGTGCATTCGGCGGCTGCTGAAGCGTTTCGGCAGCCGCTTTTTATACGGAGTTTAAATACAACAGTCTGTTGTATTACGTAGAGTGGTATATCTCTAGCGGGAAAAATGCGAGAGACGGAGCATTATGGCGTTGCTAGTAGGACTGGACGTAGGGTCGACGACGACCAAAGTTTACGCGATGCACGAGGATATGACCGAGGCGTGGTGGGGATATCGCCGCCACGGGGCGTGTCAGACAGCGAGCGTGCGCGCCATGCTCGGCGAGCTCGCCGAGCGCTTTCCCCATGAGTCACTGCGCGTTGCGGTGACCGGCTCGGGTGCGCGCGATATCGCGACCGCGCTGGGCGCCTCGTACGTTCAGGAGGTGGTCGCCAACGCGCTCGCGATCAGCAGGTTCTATCCGCAGACGCGCTGCGCCATCGAGCTGGGCGGCCAAGACGCCAAGATGATCTTCTTCCGCACCAACGATAAGGGAGACATCGAGGTTGCCGACATGCGCATGAACGGCTCGTGCGCAGGCGGTACCGGTGCATTTATCGACGAGATGGCAAAGCTCATGGGGGTCGGCACCGAATCGGGCGAGTTCGAGCAGCTCGCAAGCCGGGGAACGACCGTCCACGAGGTCTCGGGCCGCTGCGGCGTGTACGCAAAGACCGATATCCAGCCGCTGCTCAACGAGGGCATTCCTACCACCGACCTGGCGCTTTCGGCGCTTCACGCGGTCGCCCGCCAAACGATCGGCGGTCTGGCCCAGGGTATCGACATCGAGCCGCCGGTAATCTTCGAGGGCGGTACGCTCGCCTACAACCCCACACTGGTCCGCGTGTTCCGGGAGCAACTGAATCTATCGGACGATCAGGTTATCGTCCCGCGCGATCCGCAGATCATGGTCGCGCGCGGTGCCGCCCTGTCGCTGACCGACATGTTCGCATCGTCCCAACCGATCGACCTTCCCGACGCTTTTGTCCGGCTGGATAAGCTCGAGACGGTCGCGCCCGCAAGCGGGGAGGGACGTCTTGCCCAGCCCTTTTTTGCCACACCTGCCGAGCAGGCGGATTTTACGGCACGCCATGGCAAAGAGACGCCGGCAAAGGGTCCGGATGCGTATGCGCCCGGAGAGACGGTGCGTGTGGCGCTCGGTATCGATTCGGGGAGCACGACGACCAAGTTCGCCCTGGTCGATGAGGCGGGTGAGCTTGTCGATTCGTTCTACGCGTCTAATAACGGCAGACCGCTCGACGTCGCCCAACAGGGTCTTGTCAGCTTGAAGAACCGCTGGGAGACAGCGGGAGTCACGCTTGCGATCGATGCCGTGGGCACCACGGGATACGGCGAGGAGCTTTTCGCGCGCGCGTTCCACGCCGACTACCATACGGTCGAGACGGTCGCGCACGCCCGCGCCGCGTGCGCATGCGTTCCCGATGCGACCTTCGTGCTCGACATCGGCGGACAGGATATGAAGGCCATCTGGCTCAACCACGGCGTGCTGACCGATATCGTCGTCAACGAGGCGTGCTCTGCGGGCTGCGGCTCGTTCCTCGAGGGTTTTGCCAAAAACCTCGGAATAGCCGTTGAGGATATCGCGACCGAGGCATTTTCGTCCAAAGCCCCCGCCGTTCTCGGCAGGCGCTGCACGGTGTTCATGAACAGCAGCGTCGTTTCCGAGCAGCGGCGCGGTAAGGGTCCGGGCGACATCATGGCCGGTCTCTGCCGTTCGATTATCGAGAACGTGTTCACCAAGGTCATTCGCGTTTCAAATCTCAACCGTCTGGGCGACAAAGTCGTCGTCCAGGGCGGCACGTTCCGAAACGACGCGGTGCTGCGCGCATTCGAGCAGTATCTGGGCAAACCCGTCACGCGTGCGCCCCACCCGGGGCTGATGGGCGCTATCGGTATCGCCCTGCTCGCGCGCGAGGAATGCCGCAAAAGCTACGCATGGAGCTGCTTTGCCGCCGCGGCAGTCTTAGGACTTCTTCTCTGCGCGGACAAGGAAGCGGCTCTCGTTTTTTGCTTTCTCGGCTATTATCCCCTCGTGAAGCCGAATCTTGACGCGATCTCGTCCAAAGTGCTGCGGCTTCTGGCGAAGCTCGGCCTCTGCGCCGTGAGCATGG
>CAJMRD010000112.1 GCA_905215725.1 uncultured bacterium
GGGTCGCCGAGAACAGCAGCGTCTGGCGCTCGGCCGGCGTCTCGCGCACAATGCGGCGGACGGCGGGCAAAAAGCCCATGTCGAGCATGCGATCGGCCTCGTCGAGCACCAGGACCTTAACCTCGTCCAGGTGGCAGGCACCCTGCTCGATCAGATCGACCAGACGGCCCGGCGTTGCGACCAGGATGTCGCAGCCGTACTTGAGGGCAGCGGTCTGCGGCTTGTAGCTCACGCCGCCCACGACGGTCACGGCGACATGGCCGGTGACGTCGGCAATTTTGCTTGCGACCTCGTCGATTTGCTGGGCAAGCTCACGCGTGGGGGTGATAACGAGCATCACGGGGCCGCGGCCGTTGCCCTCGGGCTTTTTAGCACCGCGACGGCGGTTGCGGCCACCGCGCTCGCGCACGGGCTTGGGAGGAGCGATGTGCTCCAGATTATTCATGGTCGGCAGCAAGAAGGCGGCCGTCTTGCCGGTGCCGGTCTGAGCGGCGGCAAGCAAGTCGCGGCCTTCGAGCACCACAGGAATCGAACCGGCCTGCACGGGCGTCGGCGCCGTGTAGCCCAGGTTCTCGATAGCACGGAGCATCTCGTCGGAGAGGCCCAGCTCGTCAAAGGCGGGCAGGCTCTCGGTAGCGGACTCGACGGCCTGGGCAGCATTTGCCTCGTCGGCGGCATCGAAGGCAGCCTGGGTCATGGCCTCGCGGGCCTCGTCCAGAATCTCGGCGTCCGTGACGTCGGATACAGAATTACGCATATGTTGTTGTTCCTTATCTGCACGCGCAATGGGCACGGCATGCGGCCGCGCGGGCGTGCTTGGTAGTGCGCTAATACATACAAAAACGGGTGCGCACAGAGAGGACGTTGCTCAGCACGCTGGCGATCGCTTTGGCAGCCCTATCACGCGCCGTCCAGACGCAGCAGCTCTAAGCGATGGAGCAGATTCGCCGCCGGTTAGTATACCCGTACTCCGTATGCCCCCACGTAAACCACAGATGACGGAGCAGGAGGAGCGGGTCTGGACCGATCGTCTCAATCTGTAACAGTTACGGGGCAAAACCGGGTCTACACGTTACAGATCGAGACATTCAGTCAGCCCCTTGGCTAACATCTCGATCTGTAACATCTAGACCCCGTATCCCCCGCCAGGTGTTACAGATCGAGAAAAACGCGCCGATCACCAAACCCGACAGGCCACAAAAAGGACCGGACGTCCAGCCATCACAACTGGAACGTCCGGCCCCGCCAAACACTAACTAGGGAAGCTGAACCAACAGATCGCAGCCTCTACTCTGCGTCCGGGTCCTTAAAGTTCTTGGGATCCAAGACCATGCAGGTGTAGGTAATGTCGTGCTCATCGTCGGGAATGGGCTCAAACCCGTTCTTACCAAAGAAGTCGATGAGCAGATGCGCGAGCTTCATCGGATCCGCATCAGGATCATCAAAGAGATATCCGCTCAGATCCAGGAATGCAGGCTGCTGCTCGCCCTCGCTCTCCCAGTATCCCAGCAGGGCATCGTGCACCAGGCGTGCGCCATAGCCGTTACCGCGGTAGTCGGGGTCAACATACACATGGCTCAAAAACGTCGACGTGCACTCGTTGAGCGGGTGCTCCGTAACGGCATCCGGCAGGTCGGGGTCATCTGCACCGCCCGTTACGCAAAAACCGACCAGCTCATCATCGACAAAGACGCCCCAGAGGTAATTGTTCTCTTCGCCTCCATCGCCGTCCTCGTCCTCGTCCTCAACAAAGTCAGCGTACTCGTCATAGATCTCGTAGCCCGACTGCTCGTCCAGATCGACCATCGCATCTACGTCGTCGGGACCTAAAGCCCTTACTTCAACTTCAGCCATTGTCCTGTCCTTTCTCTTATATCTTTAGGACGAGTTGAGCATACGGCGTTGTTCCAGAAATCCGTTGCGCAACAAAGAGCGCTGCTTCAAGCAAGCGGCCAACTCGTCAACAACACCACATTCCAAAAATCTTTGATGTTGCGCAACAGAATCAAATTTCGCGGCTCCAGAATACGAATTGTCGAAAGACAGACGGAACCATTAATTGGAAAGGAACTACAATGGCACTTAAGCTCTCTAACCTCGAGTACAGCAATGACCTCGGAGATCCGATTGTCACCTCGGTCGGAAAGCGCTCGATCGAGGACTGCATCACCATTGTCAACGATGCACTCAACAACCTCGTGAGCAGTTCTCCCTACAGCTATAAGATCAGTGTTGGCAAGATCAAAGTAGTCGACGGCGGTCTCTTCAAAAAGACGCAGATTCCCGCGCTTCAGATTTTCGCATACGGAATGCAGTCCCAGGTTTGGGCAACGTACGTTTGCGTCCTCCAGGGTTCCGACCTCAAGACCTACCGCTGCCCGAGCACACGCGCCGAAGCGGCAGAGCAAGCTGTAAGGGCCGCCGAGGAGCAGGCAAACATGATGGACGAAGACGGTCCCGCCCTCAACAACATGCTGAACCGCGGAATTGGAAAAGGCTTTGCCAAAAAGGCCGAGAAACTCGTCGACGACACCGACATCGCAGCAGAGGCCGATTTCTGCAATTCCGTCCATACCGTACTTGAGCACTTCGAGGACGCGGCGGCAGGTAAGGACCTGTCCAGCTTTGCCCAGGCCGCTGGCAATGCAGGCGGCTTCTGCCCCAACTGCGGTGCCCCCGTGGAAGCCGGCGCCGCGTTCTGCCCCAGCTGCGGCAACAAGCTTGCTTAACAAATAGCGAATAGAATCCCTAACGCCCTCCCAGAAGAGCAATCTTCTGGGAGGGCGTTTTGCTTTGGAATGTAACCACGAGGAGGCCCCGCTGGCGCAGCGACACGTCGGCGGGGCCTCCTTAGAAAACGATTTCAAATACGAAGGCATCTAATCCTGCGATTGGGACCTCTCCTTCAGCCATTCGCTATTGAGCAAACGAATAACGTGCTGCAATCCCGCAGGGGGCACAACGGACTCGTTCATCTCTACGATACGATCGGAATTCGCTGCGCAATCGTATAGAAGCGCTTTGACATCCGGGGGCAGAACAGCACCGCTATTGTTCTTGGCGATCGCCTTATCCATTTCGCAAGAGGACAGAAATACGTTGAGCACCGGCAATCCATCCGCCGTCTCCCCGCGAGCAACAAACCAGTGGCAACCCTTCTGCCACAGCTTGTCTTTCTCTCCTTCGGCAAAGAAAACCTCAATCAATTGATCGCCCTCGCGTCCATCAGGACGACTGACCACACGAGCAACCAGGGGTCCAATAGAAGATCCCTTCTGTATTACCCCCGCAAGGAACTCTAGACCAAGCGCCGCGGAGGGGACTACAAATGTGGCACAGAATCGCTTGTCAGCAAGCGGATCATCATAGAGGCGGAATTGAAGCGCAGTAAGATCGTCACTCAACTTGCCCGCTTTTTCATATTCACCCGCCCGACAGGCTTGAAGAAATTCATCGAAGGAACCACGTGGCAAAGATCGCTTCGAATCCAACGATACGCCCCACCGGTTGGCCGCCTCCTGATTGATTTGCGCGACCGCATAAATAAAGGCATGCTTTGTAGCCTCAAGAAAATCGAACATTTGATCAGCAAACGGAGCCACAGCTTGGAAAGCCGCTTCCATATCTGGGCGCAGCATCTTGCCCTCTTTGCGAAGACCGCACGCCTGACTAAACAGGCCATACAGCGGAATCAGGTACAAGACATGGCCCCTTATTGTCGATTTAACCACCACAGCGAAGGAGTCCCACCACTGTTTGCCCATATCAACGCCTGAAGGGACCAACAAAATTAAGTCACCTGTGTAATACCAATTATCCGGCCCGTGGGCAATTTGCCAGCCCGCCTGACCCATACGATGTCCAAGTTCGACGACCGCTTGATGCGGATTAACGGATGAGTCAAGAATCGTGTAAGACTCGGTATCTTCGACCGTTCCGTCGATAGGAGACGGGAACCTCACCTTTTTGAAGCCCGCAGCCAGCGCAAGAAGGTCGTTCGAATTCTCGTCTATCGCCTCTGTCATCGAAGCCTCAACTGGATTGTACGGCAGCTCCGTATCGGCAACCCAAGGAACAGGGCGCAGCGGCTCGTCCCCTCTAGAATTGAGCCTAGCAAACGTCATCGCGACAACTCGGTTGGTCCAGCTGAAAACATCGGGCCCAACAAACACGCGATGATCAGTTTTGCGAATGCGGTAATAGTAAAAAATGGCATCGTTCCCATAGACCTCTTGCACTATCAGGCTGAAGGGGTTTGCCTCAATTGGATTCTCGAGATCGGCGACATTCGCAGAGATGACAATTCCGCCCCCGCGCGTAATGTCGCGGTCAATCTTTATTTTCAAAGTCACCCTGTTGTAGTCTTCGACGACATCGATTAGCTCAAGCGCCAAATCATCCAGCGAGATGGAGCCCCCACCCCTAACAATAAAAGCATCGCAGTTAGAAACGTTGCAAAAGCCAATCGCATCGGAAATCTGAATCTCATGCGGCTTACTTATGCTTCCCGCAACATCCCAAAGCTCGTCAGGAAAGCAACGGTTTACAAGAATTCGATCTGCGGCCTCATTCCACGAAAAGTCCGGGAAGACGTAGTCGGGCAGCACCTTTGATGTCGTAGTTGCTTTGGAGGTCCCTGCCTGTGAAGCGCCGCATTTCCCACAAAACGTCGCACCCGGCAATAGCGGAGCGCCGCATTGCGTGCAAAATGCATTCTCCGTCTGAGTGCTTGCTGCCACGTCCGTAGCATCGGCTGTCGTCTTGATATTAAGAGCGCTTCCCGCAGATGACAGCCCAGACTTTAAATTAGGCTCTGTTAGACCAGGATTGACATTCCGCCCCGTCATCTTCTTGCGATTGCAC
>CAJMRD010000113.1 GCA_905215725.1 uncultured bacterium
CCACCCAAAATTTGTCCGGGCGGATGGTTACCCCAAGGGGGTACGAGGCAAAAAAATGAATCTTTTGATTTTCGGCGGCACCACCGAGGGCCGCCTTCTGTGCGAATGGGCGAGCGGGGCGGGCATCCCCGCCCGTGCCTACGCGGCAACCGAGTACGGAGGCGAGCTTTTGGGCGAGCTTCCGGGCATCGAGGTGCATGCGGGCAGGCTCGACGAGGCCGACATGGAGCGCGAGCTTTCCGGCGCGCGCATCGTCGTCGACGCCACGCATCCCTTCGCTACGCTCGCAAGCGGCAACATCCGGGCCGCTTCGCTCGCCGTGGGTGCACGATGCCTGCGCCTTGCGCGCCCGGTCGAGGCGCTACCCAAAGGCGTCGTGTCGGTCGCGTCGATCGCCTGCGCAGCGCGCTTTCTCTCCGAGAACCCGGGTCGCGCGCTTCTCACGACGGGGAGCAAGGAGCTTGCTCCCTACACGCGCGTCGCCGATTTCGCGGAGCGCTTCTTCGTGCGTGTGCTTCCGCTGCCCGGTGCTATAACGAAGTGCATCGACGCGGGGTTTTCGCCGTCGCACGTCATCGGCATGCAGGGGCCCTTTACCCGCGAGCTCAACGAGGCGATGCTTCGGCAGGTGGGCGCCCAGTGGCTTGTGACCAAGGACTCGGGAACCGTAGGCGGCACGGCTGAGAAGCTCGCCTCCGCGCGCGGCGTGGGAGCGCGCTGTATCGTGGTCGCCCGTCCCGCCGAGGGAGGCGGGGCTCTTTCGCTTCGGGAAGTGGAAGACGCGCTCTTACGGGAGTTCGCGCGCTAGGCGCTCGCCGCGCCTGCGCGCCCTTCCGCCCGCGAGGAGGAGCGCCCCGAGCAAGCTCGACCCGTACAAGCCCGTCATCCACCAATAGCTTGAGGACGACGCCCGGAACTGGCGCAAACAGCCCTTCAATGAGTTGCGGTGAAATAGTGTCTTTTTTTGCTGCTAGATAGCATATTCAGTCCCCAATTCACCGCAACTTGTTGGTGGTGGCTTACTGGTAGCGTAGGCACTCCACCGGGTCGAGCTTTGCCGCGCGGCGAGCGGGGTAGTAGCCAAAGATTACGCCGATTCCGACGGAGACGGCGAAGGCCAGCAGCACGGTGGCGATTGAAAAACTCGGTGTGATTTGCCCGCTGGCACCGAGCTCGCCAAGAATCCCGGATCCGGAGGCAAACATCGCGAGGCCCCATGCCAGCAGATAGCCAATCAGGACACCTAGCAGTCCGCCGGTGACGCACAGCGCCGAGGACTCGGCCAAAAACTGGGCGGTGATATCGCGACGACTTGCGCCCAGAGCGCGGCGGATGCCGATCTCGCGGATGCGCTCAGTCACGTTGGTGAGCATCATATTCATAATGCCGATACCGCCGACAAGCAGCGAGATGCTGGCGACAGCACCCATGATGAGCGAGAATGCGCCCATAAAGGAGTTGAGTGCATCGATGGCGCTTTTCATGGATGTCGCCGATACACTGTCGTACTCATCCTCCTCCGCGATGCCCTTCATCGCGCGCACCTTGGACTCGATGGTCTTACAAAGCTCATCCATGTCCGTGCCCTCGGCGGCAAGTGCCGTCACGCTGGGGAATGAAGGATTCTCGTCGCCAAACAGCCCGGAGATGGTTTCGCGTGGCATATACAGCGTGAGCGAGCCCATGGAGTCGCTGCCGCCATCAATCACGCCTACAATCTGCACCTCGCCGTTGGACACCTTGATGGTTTTCCCCAGCGCATCCTGTTCGTTGCCGTAAAGCTGATCGGCGCCGTTGCGGCTGATGAGCGCCACGCGCGAGCCTGATTGAGACTCGGCCTGGGAATAGGTGCGCCCCGCAACGAGCTTGCTGGCCTCCATGGCGTCGAGCATGTCGCTATCGACGCCCTGCGCCATGACGGTATAGCTTTTATCGCCGGTCTTGTACTCGGTGTACGCGCTGTCGACAATGCCAATCTGCTCTATCTGCGGCACCAGTATTTGAAGCTTCTCGATGTCCGACTCGGTGAGTTCTTGCGACGAATAGATTTGCACCATGCGTGCCGCATTGAGGCCCAGACTGTTGACCAGGCTGTTTTGGATGCCGCCGATGAGCGACGTCATGGCGATAACCGAGGCGATGCCGATGACAATGCCCAGGATGGTGAGCAGGCTGCGCGCCTTGTTGGCCTCGAGCGAGTGAAGGGCTTCCTGGATAAGATCGCGGGCGCTCATGCCACCACTCCTTTCGGCGGGTTGGCGGAGGCGGAAATCATGGGCAGGCTATCTACGGCGCTGCGCAGGGTCTTCGGTGCATGTGGAATATACGCGCCGTCGTGAATGCGACCGTCGCGGATGGTCACGGCACGGTCGGCCTCGGCGGCGATGCCGGGGTCGTGTGTGATAAGCACGATGGTTTTGCCGCGCTTCTGGAGCTTATGGAAGGTCTCCATCACAAGCGCTCCGGTAGCGGAGTCAAGGTTTCCCGTCGGCTCGTCGGCCAGAATGATGGGCGGGTCATTGACGAGGGCGCGTGCGATGGCGACACGCTGCATCTGGCCGCCCGAGAGCTCGGATATGCGGTGGTCCCAGTGGTCAACGGGCAGCGTGACAGCCTGCAGCGCGTGCACGGCGCGCAGTTCGCGCTGGCTACGGGGCACATTGGTGTAGGCCAGCGGCAGCCTGACGTTTTCGATAACCGACAGGCGCGGCAGCAGGTTGAAGCTCTGAAAGACAAAGCCAATGCTCAGGGCGCGAACTTCGGTGAGCTCGTCATCATAGAGCTCGGCCACGTTGACTCCTTGCAGGTAATAGTCGCCTGCCGTCGGCTTATCCAGGCAGCCTAGGATGTTCATGAGCGTTGATTTGCCCGAACCCGAGGGGCCAGTGATAGCGACGAATTCGCCGGGATTTACCGCCAGGCTCACGTTGTGCAGGATGTGGGCGCAACCTGCCTCGCTCTCAAAGATGCGGTGCACGTTGCGGATGTCGATAACGGGACGCATTACATGTCCTCATCGGCAGACATACTGCCCGAATCCGCGCTGTAGCCGCCGTCAGCCGTTGCGTCCGCTCCGGTGTCCATGACGAGGGCGTCACCATCGCGCAGCTTGGTAACCGGCACGTTGGGGTTGATCTCGTTGCCCTGGTCGTCGCGCTTGACCTGTGTCTTGCCGACTACGGTTTCGTTGTCGTTTTGCGTCACGACGGTCACCTTGACGCGGCGGGTTTGCTTGCCCTCGTCATCGGTTGCCACGTTGACGTAATAGTGTTCGCCGTCTTCGGTCATGAGCGCCATCGTCGGCACCATCACCACGTCGTCGAGCTGCTCGGTCACCACCGAGACCTCGGCCGTCATGCCCGGCTTCAGGCGCGCGTCGGGCGCCTCGATGAGGATGTCGACGTTAAAGGTCACGCTGCCGCCGCCGTTGGCGGCGTCGGAGTTTGCCACCGACGCGATAGCCGTGACGGTTCCCTGGCTCACGATATCGGGAAACGCGGGATACGTGACGTTGGCGCTCTGCCCAACGGCGATCTTGGCGATGTCCTTTTCGCCCACCTGCACGGTCACCTTCATCTTGGATAGGTCGGCGATCTGCATGCACTGCTTGCCGCCGCTCGTATCGCTTTCGCCCATGATCATGCCGCCTGTTACCGTGGCGCCCACCTTGGCGTTAAGCTCCACGATGCTACCCGAGCTCGGGGCCGTGACCGTGCGACTGGCGGCCTTGGCGTTCGCCTGGTCTAGGTTTGCCTGGGCCGAAGCGAGGCTGCGCTGCGCGGCCGATACGGCGTTCGTGTCCGCTGATGCGTCAGAGACGCCAGCCGCTGCGGAAGCTCCATCGACGTCCGTCGTTGGGGTGGCCTGCGCGACAGCGGCGGCTTTCTGCGCGTTGGTGAGGTCTTCCTGGGCGGCTGCAACTGCACGCTGCGCCTCGGCAACGTTGCGATCGAGCTCGTCGTTTTTAATGGTCATAAGCACGTCGCCCTCGCTGACGGATTGGCCTGCCTGCACGTTGATCGAATCGACCGTGCCGTCGACAGAAGGGGAGACCACTGAGGACGAAATGGGTTTGAGCTGGCCTTTCGCCTCGACCGTTGTGGTAAACGTGCCTTCGGTCACCATGTCGGTCACAGGCCCGCTAGCTCCCTGTGGCTGCGCATTGAGAACCAGGGTAGCGACAATGGCAATGAGCGCGATGGCACCTACGACGCCGGCGGCAATACCGCGTCGAATCAGCTTTTTGCGTCGACGTTCGGCGCGTTTTGCCTTGAGCTTGGCATATGCCTCTTCATCGGAAATCTCGACCGTATCGTTCGTGCGTCCGCTCTGCTTGTCGGTGTGCGCGTTTGTAATCAGAGGAATCGTTTCGGTGGCATCTTCGGGCGTGTTCTCGGTATCATCCGGGCCCGGGGTGATGGTGGGGACATTCGGCATAGCGTCTCCTTTATAGAAAGAACCTCGATAATTATATGCGCCCACCGGTTGGGGCGGGCGCATAGGACGGTTTCTTTCGGAACTGTTAGATTGGTCGCAGCGGTTCCACATTGTAGGAATGCGCGCGTTGCACTACGAGTGGACAACCACGCACAGGCCGACTTTGATGCAATCGTGCAGTGCCTTGGCGTCTGCCAGGCGCAGGTTGATGCAGCCGTGGCTGCCATGCTCGACGTACCAGTCGCCGCCGAACTTCTCCTGCCAACCCGCGTCGTGGAAGCCCACGGAGTTGTCCTTGAAGGGCATCCAGAACTCCACCTCGGTCTCGTAGTCCTTGGTGCCGTCGGGCTTGTA
>CAJMRD010000114.1 GCA_905215725.1 uncultured bacterium
GTGCAATCGCAAGAAGATGACGGGGCGGAATGTCAATCCTGGTCTAACAGAGCCATTTATTTTAATAAAGAACCAGTCTCAATATCGAAGCCAGACTCGAAATGCTGCTAATTCGGCCCCAGTCGTCCACATCACGCCGCGATTTTGAGCCGCATGGCCCAGAAGGGACACGCGCGACCTCTAGCTCGGCCAGGAGTGTCTCCAACTACCACTCATTTAAGTACGTCCCCAATGAGTGGCCGAAGAGTGTCCCCAACGACTAGTCAAAAAATGGGCCATGTGTCCCAGTTGTGGAGACTCCTTGAGCCGTCTGGGTATCGTGAAAGATCGCACACTCCCCCATCATCAAAAGTGACACACGCTACCTGTTGATGGGAGGCAGCCATGGGCTTCTTTGACAAGATGTTCGAGAAGAAAGAGTGCGCGATTTGCGGTACCGAGCTGGGACTTTTGGGAAAGACCAAGATCAGCGAGGGCTACCTGTGCAAAGAGTGCGTCGGCAAGCTCTCCCCCTACTTCCACGGCTATCGTTCCAGCACCGCGGACGATATCCGCGAGCAGCTCGCCTACCGCGAGGCCAATGCCGAGCGTCTGGCGTCGTTCAACCCCACGCGCACGCTCTCTGCCGGGCGCACCAACATCATGCTCGACGAAGACGCGGGCCTGCTGATCATTACCTCGCAGAGCCGCTGGCGCGACGCCAATCCCGACATCATCGAGTTCTCACAGGTACTCGGCTGCGATATGGATATCGACGAGCATCGCACCGAGATTTATCGCGAGACCAAGGACGGCGAGCGCGAGAGCTACAACCCGCCGCGCTACGACCTGGATTACGACTTTAACCTGACCATCCACGTCAACACGCCGTACTTTACCGAAATCAACCTGCGCGTGAACGACTCCACCATCGAGCAGCGCGGGTCCATCGAATACCGTGAGGCCAAGCGCCAGGCAACCGAGGTCCGCGACGCGCTGGTGCAGCTGCGTCAGGAAACGCGTGACAGCGTCGTGGCCGCTAAGGCCCCCAAGACCGCGGTCACCTGCCCCTTCTGCGGTGCAACCACCATTCCCGATGCCAGCGGGCGCTGCGAATACTGCGGCGGCGCCATCGGCGCATAGCCTCCGGCACGGAAAGGACCGATCATGGCCTTCGAGAGTGTCAACTATCAGTGCCCCGCGTGTGGCGGCCCCCTTCACTTTGCCAGTGCCGAGCAAAAGCTCGTCTGCGACTACTGCGATTCGCGTTTTGAAGTCGAAGAAGTCGAGGCCCTCTATCGCGAGCGCCAGGACAAGGCCGATGCCAAAGCCGATGCCGCAGCCGCGGTCTCCAAGCCTGCTGTCGACGATGCCGTGCAGGAGCTGGCTCAAAACGCCGGCTACATCTGCTCGGCGTGCGGCGCCGAGCTCGTGTCCGACGGCACCGTCGCCGTCACCACCTGCCCGTACTGCGGCAACTCCGCCGTAGCGCCCGGTCAGCTTTCGGGCGACTTCTCACCCGACCTGGTGATCCCGTTTAAACTCGGGCGCGACGACGTCCTGGCCGCCCTTAAGGAACACTACAAGGGCAAGATCTTGCTGCCCAAGAGCTTTGTCACCGGCAACCATATCGACGAAGTCCAAGGCGTTTACGTGCCGTTTTGGCTTTACGGCGCCCGCGTAGACGGCGAAGTGTGCTTTGATGCGACCAACGAGACCGTGACTGAGGAATCCGATCGCACCGTCACGACCACCGACCACTACGACGCCTACCGCAAGGGCAATATCTCGTTTGAGCGCGTACCCGTCGACGGATCGTCCAAGATGCCCGACGGCCACATGGACGCCATCGAGCCGTTTGACTACGACGCGCTGCGCCCGTTCTCGGTCGCGTATATGCCCGGCTACATCGCCAACCGCTACGACGAGGATTGCGAGACCTGCAAGGCGCGTGCCGAGCGCCGCATGGAAGAAAGCACGATCTCGGCCCTGCGCGAGACCGTCGTCGACGAATATGACGATGCCACGGTCGAAAGCAAGCAGCTCGACTACACCTGGGAAGACAGCGACTACGCCCTGTTCCCCGTGTGGATGCTCTCCACCTCGTGGAACGGCAAGAGCTACCTGTTTGCCATGAACGGCCAGACCGGCCGCATGGTCGGCGAGCTCCCCTGCTCCAAGCCCAAGCTCGTCATCGCCTCAGTGCTGTTCTTTGTGATCGGGTTTGTCCTCTCCCAGATTCTCTTTATGGGCGAAAACGCCTTCGATCCGGATTACCTCACCTTTGATATCGAGGGCATCCTCATCAACATCGTCGCGCCGCTGATCATCGTAATCATCGCAGACGTGCTGCTGGTGGGCCAGCTCAAGACAGCCAACGAGGCCACCCACGCCGATTACTACTGCGGAGACCTCGACCTGACCGAGAAGCACGACACCTTCAGCCACACCGAGACCACCGTTGTCATGAAGGACAACAAGGACGATTAGCCATTCTGACCAATACCACCCGGCCTTTGACGAGAAAGGAAGATCACCATGGGACTCTTAAAAGCTGGATTGGGTGCTGCCGGCGGCGTCATGGCCGACCAGTGGAAGGAATTTATCTATTGCGAATCGATGCCCGCTGACGTCTTAGCCTGCAAGGGCAGCAAGCGCACCGGCGGCCGCAGCTCCAACACACGCGGCGAGGACAACGTCATCTCCAACGGCTCCGTCATCGCCGTCAACGACGGCCAGGGCATGCTCGTGGTGCAAAACGGCAAGATCATCGAGGTCGCGCTGGAGCCTGGCGAGTTTGTCTTTGACACCGGCAGCGAGCCGAGCGTCTTTAGCGGCAATCTGGGCGACTCCATCAAGGAAACGTTCGCCAATATCGGCAGCCGTTTTACCTTTGGCGGCGATGCAGGCAAGGACCAGCGCGTCTACTTTATCAACACCAAGGAGATCATCGGCAACAAGTACGGCACCGCCTCGCCTGTGCCCTTCCGCGTGGTCGATAACAACATTGGCCTGGACGTCGACATCTCCGTTCGCTGCAACGGCGAGTATTCGTACCGTATCACCAACCCGCTGCTGTTCTACACCAATGTGTGCGGCAACGTGACCGATAGCTACACGCGCGATAAGATCGACAGCCAACTTAAGTCCGAGCTGCTCACCGCCCTGCAGCCCGCCTTTGCCAAGATCTCGGAGATGGGCATTCGCTACAGCGCCATCCCCGGCCACACCACCGAGCTCGCCCGCGCGCTCAACGAGGTCCTCTCGGCCGACTGGCGCGACCTGCGCGGCGTCGAGATCGTGAGCTTTGGTGTTAACTCCATCGCCGCCTCGCAAGAAGACGAGCAGATGATCAAGGACCTGCAGAAGGCCGCGGTCATGCGCGATCCCACCATGGCAGCCGCCAACATCGCCAGCGCCCAGAGCGATGCGATGCGCGCAGCAGCCGCCAACCCCAACGGCGCGATGGCAGGCTTTATGGGCATGGGCATGGCAGCCGGTGCAAACGGCATGAACGCCCAGAATCTGTTTGCCATAGGTCAGCAGCCCGCAGCGCCCCAGCGTCGTGAGCCGTCACCCAGAGTAGTGGGCGGCGGAAAGGACGTGCACCTGCGGCGCGACGGCCACCGGCAAGTTCTGCCCCGAGTGTGGCAGTCCCGCACCCGCCCCGGCACCGACCAAGTGGTTCTGCCCCAACTGCGGCAGCGAAAACGGCGGCAAGTTCTGCAGCAACTGCGGAACGCCCAGGCCCTAGCCCCTCTATCTGGTAATTGGCGGGGAGGTCCGCCACCCCCGCATTTGCTTCTATGGGTTTCGTTCGATAAAGGAGGACACCATGAAGACAACGTTCAAAAAGTCCGTACTCGCATTTCTGACATGCGTCCTGGCGCTCGCCTTTGCCCTGACGGGCTGCAGCGGCGGCGGCAAAGACCCCAAGGCCAACTTCGTCGGCAGCTGGCAGTACTCGGGTGGAACCTTGGACGGCGAAGAGCTCACCGATGAGTACATGGATATGCTCAAGGAGTGGGGCCTCAACTGTATCCTGATCCTCGACGAAGACGGCACGGGCGTCCTCGACATGTTCCTTGAGGTCGCCGACCTGAAATGGGAGGCCAAGGACGCCACCACCGTAACGATTACCGCCGAAGATGAGTCGCACGACCTGAAGCTCAAGGACGACAAGCTCGTCCTCGAGGTGGAAGGCGACAAGCTTATCTTTACCAAGTCCGACAAGGACCTGTCCGGTACGGTGAAGAAGGATCGTGAGGCGGCCGAGAAGGAAGAGGAGATCGATGAGGCCGTCGAAGACGACGATGTCCAGAGCGTCGAAATCTCCCCCGCCGTCACCGTCGCCGATGACGACCTGTGCACCATCACCATCACCGAGAAGTTCAAGGACGACTGGGGCGACATCGGCTTTTTCGTTAACATCACCAACAAGAGCGACAAGGACCTGACCTTCTACGCTCCCTCCGGCAAGACCAATGTCAACGGCACTATGAAGGACCCCTGGTTCTCGGCTCACCTGATGCCCGGCACCAACGCCACCGAGGAATTCACGTTCTCGAACGGCGAGCTTGACAGCCTTGACGACCTGGTCAACACGACCATCGGCATCGACGCCTACCTGACCGATTCCTACGAGGACGTCGCCTCCTACACCGCAACCATCGCGTAGCGGCACGTAACATCAGCCGCGGATTGGCGGACACATCCGCGCACACCAGACGGGGCCGCAGGAGTTGATCCTGCGGCCCCGCCGCCTTGCGCCGACAGCACCGCTCGCACAAGCAG
>CAJMRD010000115.1 GCA_905215725.1 uncultured bacterium
CAATCGCAAGAAGATGACGGGGCGGAATGTCAATCCTGGTCTAACAGAGCCTTAATTTATCCCCATCGGCGAACGGTCGATTTTGAGCCCTGTAAGGTTGTATATACAGCTGACCCAACGATCAAAACTGGTTAGTTTCCCAGCCGTTATTCACAAAATGCCAGCTAGTACGTATAGGTGTAGCCGCCCGTATCGCCACGATTGAAGGACTTTACATACTCGATAGCCTGACCGCTCGCGTCATAGCTCACGCATTCCAAAAGCAAAACAAGATCGCCCTGTTCCAGTCCAAGGAGGCCGGCATCTCGTGCGCCCAGCGCTTCGATATCGAGCTTTTCCTGTGCCATGACTGGCTTTCGGCCCAGCATCTCATAGGTCTCGTACAAACTGAAGACCGACACGTCAATATCTTCGATGGTTGGGAACAGCAGGCAGGGAATCAGCGCCGTCTCAATCGATACGGGGCTACCGTTTATGCAGTTCAGGCGTCGAACGGAATAGAGCAGGTCGTCCTCGGCGATGCCAAACAGGTCGGCGTAATATGGCCCCGCATAACGCTTGGAACGCGCGAGAATACGGACGGACGGCTCGCCGCCCGAAGCACGGACCGATTCACGGAAACCGACCGTGCGTTCAAAAAAAGCAGGTACTTTCTGCGCCACAAAGGCACCTTTTCCCCGAACACGGCGAATCTGCCCGCGCCGAACCAGCTCATCGACAGCGCTTCGGATGGTCAAGCGTGTCGTACCAAATTCCTCGGCAAGGTCTTTTTCGGACGGAATCATGGAACCCGTGGGATATATACCGCGCTCGATACGTTCCTCGATGCGGCGTCGAATGCGCATATAAACCGGGGTGGCATCTACTGTTTCAGCCATTGTTCACCTGCCACGCTCCTCATGCCGTTCTCTTCGCCGTTATCGGCAAAGCGGAACTTTGTGGGCAAAATCACCGATTTGCAATGCTCCACAAAACGCATGTCCTTATCAAATTCGATCGAGCTCTCATAGAACACCGGCGTTCCCTCTTCTTGCTGGAGCAGCTCGGCCTCTTCGGCGTTCAAACGCGAGATGGAGATATGCTCACGTCCATGCTCAACACGCACGCCACCTTCTTTGAGCAAGACATCGTAAAGGCTCTCACACTCAAAATCGTGCTCGGGAAGCGCGGGGCACAGGGACAGGTTAACGTGAGCGGTCTCGATTGACGCCGGCTCGCCCTCTATAAGTCGAATGCGCTGCATGCGGAGTAAAGGAGCGCCCACAGCCACCCCAAGCTTGTCGGCAAGCGCCTCATCCGCCTCGATGGTCCCGGTGGAAACCAGACGAGAAGAGGGGTGCAGGCCGGCAGTCCGCACAGCATCGGAAAAGTTATACGTTTCCTGGAAGATATTCAGCGGCTTGGGAGGACACACATACGTACCCGATCCGCGACGGCTCTCGAGCGTTCCACACGAGATGAGCCGCGTGATACCGGCGCGCAACGCCGTACGCGAAACGCCAATCTCTTCGCACAGCACACGCTCGGCCGGCAGGCGATCGCCGCCGGCAAGCTGGTGGTGCTGGATATACCAAAGAATTCCCTCAACAGCACGATCTTTGGGGGGAATTGCATAAGATTCGCCTGCCATTGCACAGACTCCTCATTCAGAAACGTATGCCGCCAAAATTAGACCAGCCCTCCCATGGCATCAAATTCGGCCTTGATCTTCTCAGCGACATTCCGATACGACTTATATAGACTTGAATCGCGTTTGACTTCGTCGGTCATAACGGGAATCTCTAATTTGGAAACCTCGTCTTTTCCCGTCTGAACCGCCACAACAACGCCCATACCAAGACACATATTACGCTTGGCAGCGTTTATTTTCGCCGCCTTGGCAGGATTTGCCAGGATACGCTGGGCAAATTCCTGTTTTGAGGCCACTTCCTCGGCCTCCGGATCGCCCGCCTCGGCCACTTCGCACTGCAACACATCCGCATAGTCAAAAATCTTCGGCTCGCCGCCGCGCTGGTGCACGGCCCACTTGCGGCGCGTGGCATCCTGGTAGATAGCCGGCAAAAACGTAAACCGCGGCGGGTCCAAAATCGTATCCGTGATGGTAAACACATCGGGATCAAAGGCATCCTGCGGGTTTTTCTTCTTGAACAGCCCCATATCAGCCTCCCGTACTAGCATTAAACAACTCAAGCTGAATATAGCACCAATTTCAAGCCGCTGCCTTACCCTATCGGTACGCGGCGTCTATGGCTCGCCCAGCGGAAAAGTTCACGGACGAGGGCCGGGGAGGCATACTTTGTTTTGAGAAATGGGCTCCGCGAACTTCTCAAAACAAAGTATGCCTCCCCGGCCCCGCCGGCAAATAGCGGACACTCCGCATGCAATCTATGCAGACAAACAAGTGCGCTTAGCTATATTCGGTAAGATCAAGCACACTGCCCTTCACGATAAGCGCCGGTTCCAGAACGACCTCTTCGGCACGCTTACCGCCCCTACCGACAAGACGCTTGGACATGCAAGCAAAAGCATGCTCCGCAAGGACACCGGGATCCTGCTCAATCGCAGTCAGCGCCGGCTCAAAGAGAACGTCGGCCGCCGAGTTGTCATAGCTTACGACCGAGATATCGCCTGGGATGCTCTTCCCCATCTCGTGCAAGCGCTTGAGCAGACCGAGGGCAATGTTGTCCGAGCTTGCGAACACGGCAGTGGCGTCGGTTGCGAGCACCGCCTCCGAGGCCTCGTAGGCGCTCGGAATGTAGTACTCGCTCTCAAACTCCAGGCGCGCGTCGATGGGCAGTCCCACCTCGCGCAGTGCGTGCTCATAGCCAGCAAGTCGCTTGCGGCCCGTATTGGAGCGACGCGCGTTAACCAGACAGGCGATGCGGCGATGACCCTGCTCAATCAGATACCGCGTGGCCATGTAGCCGCCCATCTCGTGGTCGAACATCACCTTGTCGCACTCGAGTCCCTCAATGGCACGGTCGACCATCACGGCAGGGATAGGCAGATGGCTGACCTCTTCGCGCAGGGCACGGTCGTCCGAGAACTCGTCACCCACCACCAGGAAGACACCATCGACGCCGCGCGTCACCAGCTGGCGCAGCAGTTCCAAATCGTCATCGGCGCTTCCACCCGAGCTGGTAATAAAGAGCGCGTAACCGTCCTCGCGGCAGCGCTTTTCCAAGCTGCCGGCAAGCGAGGCAAAAAAGCGGCTCTCGATATTGGGAACGATAAGGCCCAGTGTGCGCGACTCGCGCATGACCAGGCTACGCGCGATCTGGTTAGGAACATAGTGGTTGCGCGCCGCGACCTCCTTGATGAGCCTGCGGTTTTCTTCCGAGATGCGACAGGGCCGATTATTGAGAACAAGCGAGACCGACGAAGGGGAAAGCCCCACCTCCTGGGCGATCTGCTTGAGGGTGACTTTGTTGGCCATCTCGCTCCTTCCGGGTTTACGCGCAATCTCTTGAAAGTATAGCGACTGCCCATCTACCTCGGTGATAAACACTTTACCAATCCGGTGGACGGCTGTTTTATCGCCGCCAGCGCACCAAATCCGTCCAGGTGGGGTATATTGCAATCGATCGATGACAACAACCACCAAAAGGCGGATATTCGTATGCACGAGAACGACTTTTTTAACGAGGACCTGCTCTGCGCGCTCGCTGGCGTTGCCGGCGAGGACAACGTACTCATGAGCGAGCCCATGCGCGAGCACACCACGTTTAAGATCGGCGGCCCGGCCGATGTCTTCGTCACGCCCGACACCGAGCAGGGCCTCGTCGCCACGCTCGATACCTGTTATCGCTGCGATCTGCCACTCACCATCGTGGGCAACGGCTCCGACTTGCTCGTCGGTGACAAGGGCATCCGCGGCGTCGTCGTAGCGCTGGGCAAGGGCCTCTCCGACATTACGGTCGACGGCACGCATGTCACGGCAGCAGCCGGCGCCTTGCTTTCTGACGTCGCCGCGGCGGCAGCCGAGGCCGGTCTCACCGGTATGGAGCCCATCTCGGGTATCCCCGGATCGGTCGGCGGCGCCTGCTACATGAACGCCGGTGCCTATGGTGCCTGCATGGCCGACGTGCTGGAGTCCGTACGGGTCTACAAGCCCGCACGCGTCCTCGACGATGGCACCCGCGGCAGCGGCAATATCATTGAGTTCGATGTCGATGAGCTCAACCTGGGTTACCGCAAGAGTCGCATTGCCGACGACGGCTTTATCGTGCTCTCGGCAACCTTCAACCTCGCCCCGGGCAACGCCGCGATGATCAAGGCCGACATGGACAACTACCGCCAGCGCCGCGAGGACAAGCAGCCGCTCGACATGCCGAGCGCCGGCTCCACCTTCAAGCGCCCCGAGGGCTACTTTGCCGGCAAACTCATCATGGATGCCGGCCTGCGAGGACACGCCGTTGGCGGCGCGCAGGTGAGCGAGAAGCACTGCGGCTTCATCGTCAACGCCGACCACGCCACCGCCGCCGATGTCGACGAACTCATCCGCCACATCCAGGCAACCGTCAAAGACCAATTCAACGTAGACCTAGAACCCGAAGTCCACCGAGTCGGCGAATTCCTCTAAAAGAGAAGGCCCCGAAAGGGGCCTTCACCATATTTATTCAGATAACCCAGTCCGGTGTGTCGCGCCCCGAATCCGAGAGGGCCGGGACAGTCCGAGAGGCATAAGGTTGATCGCGAGTTCCGCACGAGCCGGAGAGCACTT
>CAJMRD010000116.1 GCA_905215725.1 uncultured bacterium
GGAGAACTGGCAGCGCGCCAAGATGTGCGCCCTGGGCATCCCCGACCTCCGCGTCGTCCAGAACAACATCTCCTACAACGACAGCCGCGGCGTCACCCGCGGCATCCACGCCGAGCCCTGGGACAAGTTCATCTCCGTGGCCCGCGGCTCGGTCTTCGGCGCCTGGGTGGACCTGCGCGAGGGCAGCGAGACCTTCGGCAAGGTGTTCACCTGCACCCTGGACCCGTCGAAGGCCATCTACGTCCCGCGCGGCGTGGGCAACTCCTTCCAGGCGCTCGAGGACGGCACCGCCTACACCTACCTGGTGGACGCCCACTGGTCGCTCGAGCTGAAGAGGACCTACACCTTCGTGAACCTCGCCGACCCCGAGCTCGCCATCGAGTGGCCCATCCCGCTGGACCAGGCCACCGTCTCCGAGGCAGACCTGAACCACCCGATGCTCAGGGACGTCGTACCCATGGCGCCGAAGCGCACGCTCGTCACCGGCTGCAACGGCCAGCTGGGCCGCGCGGTGCGCGCGCTGGCCGAGGAGCGCGGCGTCGCCAAGGACTTCGACTTCTGCGACATCGACACCTTCGACATGTCCGACCCGGACGCCTACGCGCAGTACGACTGGTCTCTCTACGGCACCGTGATCAACTGCGGCGCCTACACGGCCGTGGATAAAGCGGAGACCCCCGAGGGCCGTGCCACCGCCTGGAAGGCCAACGCGACCGGCCCCGCCCTTCTCGCCCGCACCTGCGCCGGGCACGGGATCACGCTCGTCCACGTGTCCTCCGACTACGTCTTCGACGGCACCGCCGAGGTGCACGACGAGGAGGAGCCCTTCTCCCCGCTGTCCGTCTACGGCCAGACCAAGGCAGCCGGCGACATCGCCGTGGCCGGCTGCCCGCGCCACTACATCATGCGCAGCTCCTGGGTCATCGGCGAGGGGCACAACTTCGTGAAGACCATGAAGGGGCTGTCCGACCGCGTCGCAGACCCCGATGACAAGCTCGGGCAGGTCACCGTGGTCGACGACCAGCTGGGCCGCCTGACCTTCACGCGCGACATGGCCGGGGCCATCTTCCATGTGCTGGACGCGAAGGCCCCCTACGGCACCTATGACTGCACGGGCTCCGGCGCCGTCAAGAGCTGGGCCGATATCGCCCGCGCCGTCTTCGACGCCGCCAACGGCAACGGGGAGAAGGTCGTGCCGGTATCGACCGCCGACTACTACGCCGGCGCCGCCGGCCCCGTCGCCCCGCGCCCGGTCCACTCCGCGCTCGACCTGTCCAGGCTCGAGTCGGTCGGGTTCCACATGCCCGACTGGGAGGAAGAGCTGGGGGAGTACCTCAAGACGCTCTAGCCGCTATTAACTTTTCGAGAGCAAAAGCCGCCGCTTGTTAACGGCGGCTTTTCTTGTTGGTGGCTATCTACGCAGTGGTGCCAATAGTATTTTGCGGAAGATCTACCTCTCGCTTGGCGTGGTGGCGGACCTGCCAGGCTGGTCGTCGTAGGCGTATTTGCTGTACACGTTGACCTCCCACTGCTTTTTTTCGACCTTTGCCACGGAATCGAGGATGAATCCGGTTGCAAGGCTCAGGCCGCACAGGAACATAAACGACGCGGCGAGCATGGCGGTGGGGAAGCGCGGAACGAGGCCGGTCTGGAAATACTCGACAACGATGGGCGTGCCCAGGGCGAGGCCGATCACCGCAAACAGAAGCGCAACCAGGCTGAAGAACTTCAGCGGGCGGTAGTCCTTGAACAGCGTGCCGATCATCGCGACGACTTTAATGCCGTCGCTCACGGTATTGAGCTTGGACTCGGAGCCTTCCGGACGGTCGCGGTACTCGATGGGCACATCTTTGATGCGCCAGCGGTGGTCGACAGCGTGAATCGAGAGCTCGGTTTCGATCTGAAAGCCCTCGGAAAGCACAGGGAAGGTTTTAACGAACGGGCGACTCATGGCGCGGTAGCCGGTCATGACGTCATCGAAGCTGTAGCCATAGATCCACTTGATCATGGCACGTACCAGGTTGTTGCCAAAGCCGTGGAAGGCACGTTTGTTCTCCTCGGCATAGGTGCCGTTGGAAAGACGGTCGCCCACGGTCATGTCGGCCGTGCCGTTGAGGATGGGCTCGCAGAGGGCTTTGGCCGCCTCGGCGGGGTAGGTGTCATCGCCGTCGACCATCAGGTAACAATCGGCATCGATGTCGCGAAACATCTGACGGCACACGTTGCCCTTTCCCTGACGCGGCTCAAAACGCACCGTGGCGCCGTGCTCGGTGGCGATGCGTGAGGTATCGTCCGACGAGTTATTGTCATAGACATAGACCGTCGCCTGCGGAAGCTCGCGGTGAAAGTCGTCGATGACCTTACCAATCGTGAGCGCTTCGTTGTAGCAGGGGATGATGACGGCGATGGATTCAGAATTCACTCAATGCTCCTTATACATTCAATCCTTGAAAGTATAGCCGTTTGCGCCTGACATCCTAAGATGTGGGATAGTTCTCCAGTTTTGCTGCGCGAATCATTTACTTTGCTGTCGGGTCTATACTGTACGTTTGTCAACGATTACGTGTAAGGGAGTTGCATCCGTGTCGGATCAGACAAAGCAACAAGAAACTCGCAGTCTGCCTGCGACGTTTGCTAAGAATGAATTTGAGAAGGATGCGTTTATCCTTCGCCAGCTGGTTACCAAGGATTTTAAAATCAAGTATCGCCGCAGTGTTCTGGGCGTCGCATGGTCGGTGCTCAATCCGCTGCTGATGATGATCGTCATGGCCATCGTGTTCTCGACGATTTTTGGCCAGGGCCGCAATGGCTCAATGACACCCGAGATGTACCCGCTGTACTTGATCGTGGGTAACATTACCTTTGCCGTCATGTCCGAGTCTACGAACCAGGCCCTGACGTCGATCGTGGGTGCTGCCCCTTTGCTCAAGAAAGTTAAGGTGCACCGCTGGGTCTTCCCGGTGCAGAAGGTGCTCTTCTCGCTAGTCAACTTTGCCTTCTCGCTGGTTGCCGTCGCCATCGTTATGCTGTGGTTCCGCGTTATGCCTTCTTGGCACCTGATTCTGCTGCCGGTTTGCCTGCTGCTGCTTATGTGCTTCTGCATGGGCCTGGGCATGATGCTCTCTGCCCTTACGGTCTTTTTCCGCGACGTTATGCATCTGTGGAGCGTCATCATTACGGCGTGGACTTACATTACGCCCATCTTCTGGACGACTGACTATATTGCGCAAATGCCGCATCTCGTGCGTATCTTGATGTATGCGAACCCCATGTACAACTACCTGCAGTTTATGCGCGATATCTTCCTGTTCCAGACTACGCCCTCGCTTATGACGTTTGGTATGTGTGTCGCTTGGGCGGTCCTTGCGCTTGTTATTGGCTACACCGTGTTCCATAAGTCCGAGCGCAAATTTATCCTCTACATCTAAGGAGTGCTGTGATGACTGAATCTGTTGTTGATTACAGCGAGCAGCCTCTGGCTGTCGAGGTCGACGACGTCACCATGATCTTTAACATGGCGTCCGAGTCGCTGACCAACCTCAAGGAGTACTTCATCAAGCTTGCCAAGCACGAGCTGTTCTTTGAGGAGTTTAGGGCACTTAAGCACATCTCGTTCGATATTCATCGCGGCGAGGTCGTGGGCCTGGTCGGTACCAACGGCTCTGGCAAATCCACGATGCTCAAGATTATCGCCGGTGTGCTCGAGCCCAGCGAGGGCAGCGTTAAGGTGCACGGCAACATCGCGCCTCTGATTGAGCTTGGCGCCGGTTTTGACCCCGAGCTGACCGCCCGCGAGAACATTTATTTGAACGGCGCGCTGCTCGGCTATACCAAGGAGTTCATCGACGCCAATTTTGACGGCATTATTGAGTTCGCTGAGCTGCAGAATTTTGTCGATATGCCGCTTAAGAACTTCTCTTCAGGCATGGTGGCGCGTATCGCCTTTGCAATCGCGACGATTACCGAGCCCGATATTCTGATCGTTGACGAGACGCTGTCCGTCGGTGACGTGTTTTTCCAGCAGAAGTGCGAGGACCGCATCCAGCACTTTATCCAGAGCGGTGACGTGACGGTTCTGTTCGTTTCGCACTCCATGGAGCAGGTTGAGCGCATCTGCCAGCGTGCCGTTTGGATTGAGAAGGGTGACCTTCGCATGGACGGCCCAGTCGATGAGGTCTGTAAGGCGTATCGCGAGCAGTTCAACTAGGTTATAATTACTTGTGCCTAACAGGCTTGCGCTTGCTTGGGCGTGCGGTTATTTGCTCCATTAGCTCAGTTGGATAGAGCAGGGGACTTCTAATCCCAAGGTCGACGGTTCGAATCCGCCATGGAGCACCATCGTTTATTAGGCCCAGACCGCTTGGTGGTCTGGGCTTTTTCATCTTGTATGCTGCTGAAGCCGAGCGCGAGCAAGCCGCTGCTGTTTGTTGGGGTTGGCATTTTACTTTTCCAGATGCTCTTTCAACAGCTCTAGCGCATGTGCGTAGCCCTGCAGGCCCTCGCCGGTGATGGTGGCGAAGCAGGCCAGGCGGGCGTAGCTCACCTGGCGGAAGTCCTCGCGTGTTTCGACGGCGCTGATGTGGACCTCGACGGCAGGGATGGCGACGGCCTTGAGTGCGTCGAGGATCGCGACGCTCGTGTGCGTGTAAGCCGCCGGGTTGATGACGATGCCGTCGACCTTGCCGAGAAGCTTCTCGGAGGTCTCGGGGGTTACTTCCT
>CAJMRD010000117.1 GCA_905215725.1 uncultured bacterium
GCCGCGCGGCAAGGAGATATATTGCCAGACCGGAGGGGCCCCGTGGGCGGGAATCTGGGCGTACACATTTCCTACACATCTTGTGATCCGACTGACGTTTGCCAGCCGTTACCTACCGCTCGCCGAGCATCTCTTTATATAAGGCAGTCTCATGGTTAAAGCGGATACGTCCCCCTAGCTAAAGCACAGCCAGCATCGAGCAACTCATCACGTTCTTCCACCGAGAACCCCTCGGCGTAGACGCGCACCACTGGTTCGGTCCCGCTAGGACGGACCAGCAGCCACGTGTCATCCTCAAATGACAGACGCAAGCCGTCCATATGACTAACGTTTTGCGGCACCTTGCCACAAATCGACTTGGGGTTTACGCCCGGCAGCAGGGTTCGTAACGTTTCGGCATCTTCGGCCTCAAGGCGCAAATCGCGTCGACCGTAACTCGTCTTACCAAAACTGTCCTCGAGTTGGTCGACCAGAACGCCCAAAGGCGCGTCCGTCTTTGCCATAAGCTCACACAGAATCAGACAGGCGAGGATTCCATCGCGTTCGGGCATATGCGCGGCGATGCCGATACCACCGGCTTCTTCGCCGCCCATGAGGACGCCGCCCTTCTTCATCTCCGCCGCTATATATTTGAAACCGACTGGTTTGACGGTCACGCGGCAGCCAAGCGCCTCGGCAATGCGACGCACGAGCGTCGAGCATGAAAGATTGACGACGACGCGCCCCTCCAAATTGCGAAATTGAACCAAGTCGCCCAAAACGAGCGCCATGATCTGATGCGGATGTATATATCTGCCGCGCTCGTCAACCGCGCCGATACGGTCGGCGTCGCCGTCGGTCACCAGGCCAGCGCAAGCTCCGTCCTCGATAACCGTGCGCTCGCAAGTGTCCACCCAAGGTTCAACGGGGTCGGGGCAGATATCTTCTTGGTCAGACGCCTGCCCGGCGTGAATCTCGTGCGCCTCAACGCCAAGCTCGCGCAGCAAGTCGGCTAGATAGCCCTGGGCTGCGCCGCACATGGGATCGACAACCACGCGCAGGTGCGCGGCGCGAATGGCTTCGGCATCGACAAACGATGCCACCGCCTGCATATAGTCAGGAATGATATCCGCGGTGCGATATTGCCCCTCGATCCCCATTGGCTCGGGAGCCATAGTCTCTTCGAGCTCTTCGATGACATCCTGGTTGGCGGTCGAGCCGTCACCCATGCGAATCTTGAGGCACAGATAGCCCTGCGGATGATGGGACCCCGTCACCATGAGCGCGCCGCACGCTTCACCGTCATAAGCCGCCGCCCACGTAAGGGCAGGGGTCGGGACAGGTCGCGAAGCGAGCACGGCGTCTAGCCCGTGCGCTGCTAGCACGCCCGCCGCAAGCTCAGCGAACTCGCGCGCTAGGGGCCGGGTGTCGAACCCTATATATACCGTTTTGCCCGGATTGGTCTTTTGCCACAACTCGCCGACGGCATCGGCGATACGGGCAACGTTATCGGCAGTGAAGTCCTCATCGACGCGAGCGCGCCAACCGTCAGTTCCAAAATGAATTATCGCGCACACGCGCAGACACCTCACAGTGTTTGGATCATGGTACGCATGGGGTATACCCGCAACATGCACTCGGCAACCTGCCGGCACCAGCATTCACCATTTGGGCAAATGCTGCCGAGGACATGCAAGCAATAAAAAAAACGCCTCGTATGGAGCGGTTTTGCCCTTTATATATCGAGCGCCTCGGCCATCGCGGCCGTAGTGATTGCCGTGGTTCCACAGCAACTGCCCACCATTGCGGCACCGGCATGTCTCCATTCGATGCATGCGTGCGCGAAAGCTTCGGGGTTCTCGTGCCATACGGGGCCATCCTGAGTCTGGACCGGATCGCCTACGTTGGGACGCACCGTGACGGGAGTAGTCGCCGATGCAACCATCCTGGGCACCGCCGTGTTCGCGGCCGCAAGCGAACAGCAATTAACACCAACCGAGTTTGCGCCGTGTTTTTCGGCGTACAAAACGGCTGCCTCGATGTTGAGGCCATCGCCCAACAGGTCGCCTTTATCGTCAACGACAAAACTCACCAGAACAGGCATGCCGTCGGCGGCATCTCGAGCGCCGGCAAGTATGGGCTGCAAATTACGGATAGACGTCACCGTCTCGATCAGCAGACCGTCAACGCCGGCATTGAGCAAGGCGTGCGCCTGTTCGCGCGCAATGCCTCGGATTTCACGATACTCGGCAGAGTCCTCGGCAAACCACTCAATACCGATCGGGCCCATCGAGCCTAGCAGCAGCTGAGGGTGCGCCTGGCGGGCATCGTCGACGGCCCCGCGATTGACCTCCGCCACGGACGGCGCAATCTGGTCGTGCTTGAGGGCATAGCTCGATGCCTGAAAGGTGTTGGTAATGAGCACCTGCGCGCCGGCGGCGACATACAAGCGATGGATACGAGAAACGGTCTGCGGCTCTGCCAGATTCCAAAACGCCGGTGGAATGTCGGCGGCATCGTACTCACTCAACAGAACACTGCCCATGGAACCCTGCGCCAACAAGGTCTCGCTCGACAAGCGGCGCGTAAGTTCCTCGGCACCAAAACGGTTGTAATAACTCGTATCCATATATATCCCGCTATTCCTCGACGCTGATTCCCTGCTTTTCGAGATAGGCGAGCCAGCGGTTCATCGTGTCCTCGGAAAGCGCATGCTCCATCATGCAGGCCTCGGAATCGGCTCGCTCAAGTTCGACACCGAGCTCCTGAACCAAAAACGTGCGGATGAGGCGATGACGGTACCAGATAGCCGTACCAACCTCGCGGCCGCGATCGGTCAGGACTACCTTGCCGTAGTGCGATTGCTCGACAAGTTCGGATGCCTTGAGCGCCGAAACCGCTTTATTGACCGATGCCTTGGAGACGCCAAGGCGCTGCGCGATGTCGACCGATCGCACGCCGTTGGTTTCCCCCTCTTCGCTTTCAATGCGAACCATGCACTCCAAGTAGTCTTCGTTCGCCACCGTCAGATGTAGTTCGCGCGAGCTATTTGTCGTATCCATGATCTTCCGTCCCTTCTGCATTCAATGGCTGATTCTACCCCATCCAAGCGTCGTGGTATGCCGTGGCATACCGTGCTAGAGTTCTTGTTGCACACGACGACCAAGATTGGAGCGGTCTTTATGGAAAACACCACCACGAGCCCCGATGTCCTCGAGCTCTTTTTGCGCTACGTCCAGATCAACACGCAGTCCGAGGATGCAAACTGCGACCAGGTACCCTCGAGCGCCGTTCAGTTTGACCTTGCCAACGTACTGGCTGAAGAACTGCGCGAGCTTGGTGCGGAAGATGCTCACGTGACCGAGCACGCCTATGTCTGCGCGCATATCCCAGCAAGTGCGGGCGCTGAGGACAAGCCCGCCCTGGGCCTGATCGCCCATCTCGACACCACCGAAGTTGCACCGGGCGCCGGCGTGAAGCCGCACATCGTGCACTACGAAGGCGGCGACCTGGTCTGCGGCACGGTTGACGGTAAACCCGTTGCCATGAGTACCGCCAAGCTTCCCGCCCTGAACGACCTCGCGTGTGAGGACCTGGTCTGCAGCGATGGCACCACGCTGCTGGGCGCGGACGACAAGGCAGGCGTCGCCGAGATCATGTCGCTTGTCGCGCGTATCGCTCAGGACCCTTCTCTGCCCCATCCCACACTCGGCATTTGCTTCTGCCCTGACGAGGAGATCGGCCACGGAGCCGAGCTGTTGGATATCGATGCCTTTGGCTGCAAGTACGCCTACACGGTCGACGGCGGCCCCATCGGCGAGCTGGAGTGGGAGTGCTTTAACGCCGCCGAGGCGACCGTCCGCTTTGAGGGCCAGTCCATCCACCCGGGCGACGCCAAGGGCCGTATGGTCAACGCAGGCAATCTGTTCTGCGACTTCAACGCGTTGCTCCCCTACGCGCAGCGCCCGGAGTATACGGAAGGCTACGAGGGCTTTTATCACCTTGAGGGTGTATCTGCGACCGTCGATCACGCCACAGCGCGCTATATCGTCCGCGACCATGACGCCGCCAAGTTCCAGCAGAAACTCGACCTTATTGATGCCGCCGCCTCGATGCTCAACCAGCGTCTGGGTGAGGAGCGCGTGACGGTCGAGATTAAGCAGCAGTATCGAAATATGGCCGAGATCGTTCGTGACTATCCCGAGCTTATTGATGTTGCCAAGGAAGCCTACCTTGCCTGCGGCGTTGAGCCCCAAGTGCTGCCGATTCGTGGCGGCACCGACGGCGCCCAGCTGTCGTTCCGCGGTCTGCCCTGCCCCAACCTTTCCACCGGCGGCTATTGCTACCACGGCGTCAACGAGTTCGTCCCGGTCAGTTCGCTCGTCAAGATGACCGACGTGCTCCAGGAGCTCGTCGCCCGCTTTGCATAAGCCTGGCTGCACAAGTCCAAAAGACGAATCGCCCCGTCCTCAACCAAGAACGGGGCGATTTTTTTACTGCAACGAGAATAGATTGACGCACGCCAGCCTCTTGAAGCAAGGAGTGTCCCAAACTGCCGGTACAAAAGGAACGTCCCCAAGTGCCAAGTGCATCAAGAGTGCCCCCTTTGACCAGTCGTTTAAGAACGTCCCCAATGACTACCCATGTGCCAAGTGTTACGCCGATGTTTTGGCACCGACAGACACTATGACCCAATCCGAGGGCACTAAAAAGATAGGAGCCCCCGCTCGT
>CAJMRD010000118.1 GCA_905215725.1 uncultured bacterium
CCACCCGCCATGGACATGGAAGCGGGCGCCACGGCAGACAGGATCTCCTCGTGGTAGTCGGGCTCGCTCTGCGACTTGACGAACTCGACAATCTCGTTGATTTCGTCGTCCGAGACGAAGCAGCCCTGGATACGGCGAGGCTTGCCCCAGTCGACCTTGGAGAACAGCATGTCGCCCAAACCGGTAAGCTTTTCGGCACCCATCTGGTCGATAATGACGCGCGAGTCGATGCCCGTGGCGACGTTAAAGGCGATGCGGTTGGTGATGTTGGCCTTGATGAGACCCGTCACCACGTTGGAGCTGGGGCGCTGCGTAGCCACGATAAGGTGAATACCAGCGGCACGGCCCAGCTGGGCGATACGCACGATCGAGGCCTCGACATCCTTGCCGGCGACCATCATCAGGTCCGAAAGCTCGTCGATGATGATGACCAGGTAGGGCATCTTTTGCGGCGGGTTGTCGTAATGCTCAAACTCGCCGGCGGCCTGCTTTTCGTTGTAGGTCGAGATCTTACGCACGTTAAGGCGCTCGAAGACCTTCAGGCGACGCTCCATCTCGGACACGGCCCATTGCAGAGCGCTCGCGGCCTGCTTGGGCTCGGTCACTACAGGCACGTAAAGATGCGGCAGACCGTTATAGCCCGCAAGCTCGACGCGCTTGGGGTCGACCATGATCAGGCGAACGTCCTCGGGAAGCGCGCGCATAAGCAGGGTTGTGATGATGGAGTTGATCATCACCGACTTACCAGAACCGGTCGTGCCGGCGATCAGCAGGTGGGGCATCTTGGCAAGGTCGGCGACGACCGGCGTACCCTCGGCATCGCGACCGATGGCCAGCTCGAGCGGACCGCCCTTCACATAGGGAAGCACGTCGCCCAGGTTGACGTTCTGGCGCTTGCGATTGGGGATCTCGATACCCACAAGCGAGGTACCGGGGATCGGGGCAAAGATGCGCACCGACTGGGCAGCGAGCGAAAGCGCGATGTCGTCCTCGAGGCTCGAGATCTTGCTCACGCGCTCGCCCTCGCCGGGCTGCAGCTTAAAGGTCGTCACCGTGGGGCCGGCGATCCAGCCGACCACGCGGGCACTACGACCAAACTCCAACAACGTGGACTGAAGCGACTCGGCAGTCTGTTCCAGCTCCTTGTCAGAAGACGCGGAGGACGCCGACTGCGGGTTGGCATGCAGGATTTCGAGCGGCGGAAGTTTGAGGCCGTCCTCTTCTTCGCCCTCGTTATCTGCGGCGCCGCCGTCCGCTCCCCCGTCGCTAGCCGCAGCCGATTCGACAGCACTCAAGGCAGGCGCATCGGCAACCTTGGGATGCTTCAAGAAGTCGGGGATCTGAGGTGCTGCCGAGACAGGATTCACGGCAAACGGCGGCTCGGACTCGTCGATCTTATCGGGGTCGTCTTCCATCGAAAGCTGACCGGTTACCTGGTCGCGCTTTGCATGGCGACGCGGCAGCAAAGTTGTCTTTGCGGTCTCAATCGGAGCCTCGTCGTCCTCGTCATCGCCCTCGGTGAGCTCAATCTCGCTCTCGGACCAAGACGGGTCGGGCTCACTCGTATTGAGCTTGGGCGCAGCCTTGCCCTTCTTGGCATGGCGGCGCGGCAACAGCGTCGTCTTAGCGCGCTCAGCTTCCACGGCATCGGACACGTCGACAAACGGATCCTCGTCCTCGTCGTCATCGTCCAAAACCGGGTCCACATCGTTGCCCATGACCGTGGTCACGGCAACATCGGAGCCCTTTTGACGAAGAATGCTCAGGTGAGGACGGGCAACGCCGGGCACCGACAGGGCCTCATCGTCACCCCACGGACTCGCGTTAACATCGGCACGACGGCGCTCGGCAAAATCGGCCGCACGGTCGCGAGCAGAGCGCAAAACGCCGCCCACCGAAAAGCCGATGATGACCAGGCCCACGACGACAAGGCCCAACAGGACCACCATCGCGATAGGCTTACCCAGGGCATTCTGCAGCGCACTCGCAATAAACGCACCAATGTAGCCACCCGAGGCGGACAGATTTTGCGGCGTGAACATAAGGTCGCACGAGTCGCTCGTACCTGGCACCATCAACGAAAGAATGGAGACGACGGCGATAAAGACCACGGCGCCGCCCGCAACAGAGCGCGCGTTGAGCGGCGAGTCCTCGCCTAAAAAGAGCGTGGCGGCAAACAGCAAAATGACGATCGGCAGCACGTAGGCGCCCAGACCAAAGCCCAAGTGGTAGAAACCGGCAACCGCAGCCGTAACGGGCGCAGTCGCCGGCGAAATCACGGCAATAAAGGACGCAATCGCCAAAACGGCAATGACCACGCCGGCGATATCGCGGTTGGCCGAGGGCTCGACCAAGGGCTCGAAATCATCGAACTCGGACTCGTGGCCCTTATTGGCACGCAGATGGGAACCGGCACCCTTAGCAGATGCCGGTTGGTTGTTGGCCTTATTGCCTTTGGCGTTTTGTGCAGATCCGCGCGCCAAACTAAACCTCCATGACGACCGGGATGATCATCGGACGGGTGCGCGTACGGCTCCAGATAAAGTTAGAGAGCGAATCGCGCACGGCCTTGCGAATGGCATCGGAACCGCTGCTCGTAAAGCTGAACTTGCCCTTCTCTATCGTCTTCATGATGGACGCGGAGGCATCCTCGGAGAACTGGTCGTCGATGGCAAACGAGACGCCGCGGCCCGAGAACTCGATGGCCTCGATCTTCTTGTGCTTGAGCGAGACGATAGCAACAGCGGTAACCATACCGTCGTTGGCGAGCTTCTGGCGATCGCGCAAGACGATGGGGTCGGTATCGCCGATACGCAGGCCGTCGACGTAGACGACGCCGGACTCGACGGGCGTACCGCGCTTGACGATACCGCCGCGCATCTCGAGCGTGTCGCCGTTATCGAGGATAAAGATATGATCGTCCTTGAGACCCATCTTGCGGGCCAGCTGGGCATGGGCGCGCAGATGCACGGCCTCACCGTGAACCGGCATAAAGTACGTGGGCTTGGCCATGGCCATCAGGAGCTTGAGCTCCTCCTGGCTGCCGTGGCCCGAGACGTGGACAAGAGCGCGGTTCTTATCCCACACGTCGCAACCGAGCTTGGCCAGGCTGTTGACGACCTGCTGAACGGCCTTCTCGTTACCGGGGACCGGCGTTGCCGAGAGGATGACGGTATCGCCCTCGTGGATGGAAAGCGTCTTGTGCTCGCCGTTGGCCATACGGGACAGCGCCGACAGCGGCTCGCCCTGCGAACCGGTGCACATGACGACGATCTTGTCGTCGGGCAGGTTATCGATATCGAAGGCATCGAGGATATCGGCATCGTCGATGTTGAGGTAGCCCAGCTCACGCGCCACGCGAGTGTTAGTGAGCATGGAGCGACCGGTCACAACGACCTTACGGCCGCACTTGCGGGCGGCATCGCAGATCTGCTGCAAACGATGGATGTGGCTCGAGAACGACGCGACGAACACGCGACCCGGGGCGTTCTTGATAGCGTGCAGCAGGTTGGGACCAACCTCGGCCTCGGACTTGGTAAAGCCGGGAACCGTGGCATTGGTGGAGTCGGAAAGCAGCAGGTCGATGCCCTGCTTGGCAAAGCGGCTGATAGCGGCATAGTCGGGCGTAACGCCATCGATGGGCGTCTGGTCGAGCTTAAAGTCGCCGGTGTGCATAACGGTGCCCTGATTGGTGCGGATGAACACGCCCAGAGCGCCGGGGATGGAGTGCGTCATCGAGAAGAAGTCGAGCGAGATGCCGCCGAGGTTGACATGGCTGCCGCCCTTGACCTCGCGGAACTTGGGTGCGCGGATGCGGAACTCAGAAAGCTTGCCCTCGATAAAGCCAAGCGTCAGCTTGCTCGAGAAGATGGGCACCTTATTGTTGAGGTCCTGCAGCAGGTACGGAAGCGAACCGGTGTGGTCCTCGTGGCCGTGAGTAACGATGATACCGCGGAGCTTCTCCTCGTTCTCCAGAACATAGGTGTAGTCGGGAAGCACCAGGTCGATACCGGGCTGGGAGTCATCCGGGAACATAAGACCGGCGTCGACGAGCACCATGTCGTCGCCGCACTCGAAGACCGTCATGTTCTTGCCGATGCCATCAAGGCCGCCGAGCGGGATGATCTTCAAGGGAGATGATTTTTTAGCTGCCATAGGTGAGTGTGGTTTCCTTTCTTCGAAACGGGTCTGGAACAACCGACGGGGCGCTTCTGGCAAACCGACCGCCGGGAACGTACAAACATGCATCACAGAGTCGATGCAATAACCACAGTATGATACCCATTTGCACAACAACAGACCACCCATGCATCAAAGCCCCATCTGAACTGGTCTATCCCGCCGGTTTCCCGTGGGGCGGGCGCTGATGAAGTTTCCTGCTCTACAGTCCTGCTCACGACGGAGGCCACATTAAGTGGCCTCCTGT
>CAJMRD010000119.1 GCA_905215725.1 uncultured bacterium
TGAAGGACCCCAACAAGCCTATCGGCTCCTTCCTGTTCTTAGGGCCTACCGGCGTAGGCAAGACGGAGCTTGCCAAGGCTCTGGCGGAAGCCCTGTTTGACGATGAGTCCAACATGGTGCGCATAGATATGAGCGAATACATGGAGAAGCACTCCGTGTCCCGCCTGATAGGCGCACCTCCGGGCTATGTGGGCTATGACGAGGGCGGCCAGCTTACAGAGGCCGTGCGCCGCCACCCCTACTGCGTCGTGCTGTTCGACGAGGTGGAGAAGGCCCATCCCGACGTGTTCAACGTACTGCTTCAGGTGCTGGACGACGGGCGCATAACGGATTCCCAGGGCCGCACGGTGGACTTCAAGAATACCGTCATCGTCATGACCAGTAATCTGGGCTCCAGCTACATACTGGAGGGCATAAAGGACGGCAGGATAACCGAGGAGGCACGCGCACAGGTGAACCTGCTGCTCAAGCAGAGCTTCAGGCCGGAATTCCTCAACAGGATAGACGACATAGTGTTCTATAAGCCCCTGGACAAGGAGGAGATCTTCAAGATCACCGACCTCATGCTGGAGGATATACGCAAGAGGCTCAAGGAGCGCAGGCTGGACGTGAAGCTTACCGACAGGGCGAAGAACTACCTTGCGGAGACCGGCTACGATCCTCAGTACGGCGCAAGGCCCCTGAAGCGGCTGCTTTCCAGCAAGCTTGAGACGCTGCTTGCCCGCAAGATAATCGAAGGCGACCCCGCCCCCGACACGGTGTTCACCGTGGATTACGACGGCGAGAACCTCACCGTATCAGAGAGCAAGGGCGAATAAAGCCGAATAATAATACGGCCCCGGTGAAATTGCCGGGGCACTTTTTTTAAGGAAGCGGCGGGCGGAAAGCCCCCGCAACCTCCGGTTGCGCTTTTTCCAAGCATGATTGGTGGCGCGATAGCCGCCAAATAGAGTATGCTATACCCAACAAAACCGCAAAGGAGTACTCGAGCAATGAAAGAAATGACAGTAGGCGAAAGGATACAGCAGCTTCGAAAGGCGTCGGGCCTTTCGCAGGAGCAGCTTGCGGAGCAACTCGACGTTTCCCGCCAGTCGGTATCAAAATGGGAGCTGAACGACGCGGCGCCGGAAATATCCAAGATAATCGCATTGAGCGAGCTTTTCGGCATATCCACAGACGAGCTTTTGAAGGGGGCTGAGAGCATACCCGCGGCGGCTGGAGAAAAGGAGAGCATAGCCGCCATAGCCCGGCTGAACGCTGCGGAAAAACGCATACGCACAGGCTTTATAACGGCGGTCGCGGGATTGATAATGCTTGCGCTGGAGCTTTTGCTGCTGCCGGTGATGCAGGTAATGGAACACAATGCCTTTGGGCATTTTTTGACCAACGCTATGGATTACGCCGGAAAAATGCCGATGAAGGCGGTGATATTCATAACAGCCGCCGCCATTGCCGCCGGGGGGATATTCATGTATCAGGGATACCTTTGCAAAAGGAAGCAATAGCGCACGGTTAGTCAAAAAAAGCGGCTTTTAAGCCGCTTTTTAGTCTGTCAAAAAACCCCAGGGTTGATAAGGGGCCGCAGCCCCTTATGTTTAATCCGGCTCTGACGACATGTGCGTCAGAACGGATGAAAACCCAGAGGTTTTCGTACTTTGCGGATTTTGCCGCCCGGGAGCGAATGCGAGAGGCAAAACCCGTAAAACTCAAAAAAGTGGCATTCAGCCACTTTTTTGACACTCTGAGGCTCCGCGTTGCGGAGCCTTTTATATGCACTAATTCTTTACTATGGTGGGCATATCCCAGCCGTGATGGTCGGTATGCAGCAGCTCCTCGGCCAGCGGCGAAAGCGGCGCGCCCAAGAACTCGCGGTAGCACGCCTGGACATCGGGATTCTCGTGCGAGAAGCGAATCTCGGCGTTCGCATCGAGGCCCCAGAGCACCTGGCCGCGCTCGGCCGCCAGCTCGCAGCCGTCGTGGATGGGCTGACCGCCGCCACCGACGCAGCCGCCCGGGCATGCCATAACCTCAACGAAGTCATAGCTCACACGGCCGTCGCGAATCGCGTCGAGCAGGCGGGCGGCGTTGCCCAGCCCGTGCGCCACGGCAACACGCACCTTAGTGCCATCGATATCGGCGACGGCTTCCTTCCAGCCGTCGAGTCCACGCACGTCGGTAAAGAAATCCGCATCGGGGTTCTTGCCCGTCACCAGGTAGTAGGCCGAGCGCACAGCAGCCTCCATCACACCGCCCGTGGCGCCAAAGATCACACCCGCGCCCGTGCCAAAGCCCAGCGGCGTGTCGAGCGGCTCCTCGACCAGCGTGTCCACGCCCACGTGGCTCGCGCGGATCATGCGCACCATCTCGCGCACCGTCAGCGCAACGTCCACATCGGGCGTGCCGTCCTCGCCCACCATGCTCGGCAGCGCGCACTCGGCCTTCTTGGCCGTGCACGGCATCACGGACACCACGAACAGGCGCTCTGGCTCCACGCTCAGCGCCTTGGCGTAGTAGGTCTTGGCGATAGCGCCGAACATCTGCTGCGGCGACTTTGACGTGGACAGGCTGTCGACAAACTCGGGGTAACGTGCCTTCACAAAGCGCACCCAGCCCGGGCAGCAGCTCGTAAACATGGGCCAGCCGTGGCTGTCGCCCTCACCCTTAGCGGCGGCGCCCAGGCGCTCGAGCAGCTCGGAGCCCTCCTCCATAATGGTGAGGTCGGCCGAGAAATCGGTATCGAACACGTACTCAAAGCCCACGCGGCGCAGCGCGCAAGCCAGACGCTCGACGGTTGCCTCCTCGCGAGATATGCCGAGTTCCTCTCCCCAGGCGCTACGCACGGCCGGCGCAATCTGCACCAGCACGATCTTATCGGGATCGGCGAGAGCATCGAACACGGTCTCGGTATCGTCACGCTCGCGCAGGGCGCCCGTCGGGCAATGCGTGATGCACTGACCGCACGCGACGCAATCGGTCTTGCCGATCGGCGCACGCCCGCGGGTGCCCACGGCGGTATGCGTGGCGCGGTTGGTCAGGTCCCAAATCCCTAAGCCTTGCACGCTCTCGCACACCTTGATGCAGCGCATGCATTTGATGCACTTGTCGTTATCGCGGATGATGGGGAAATCGAAGTCCCAGCCCTCGCGCGCCAGGTGCTGCTCGTACGGCAAATAGAAGATGCCCAGGTCGTTAGCGATGGTCTGCAGGTTGCAGTTACCACTGCGCACGCAGCTCGTACAGCGCGAATCGTGCTGGGACAGCAGCAGCTGCACGTTGGTGCGACGCGCCTCACGGGCCTTGGGGCTGTTGGTGTGGACCACCATGCCGTCGAGCACGTAGTTGTTGCAGGCTGCGACCAGCTGGTCGCAGCCCTCAACCTCGACCACGCACACGCGGCAACCGCCGATCTCGTTTAGATCGCGCAGGTAGCACAGGGTGGGAATCTGGATGCCGGCGGACTTGGCCGCGTCCAGGATCGTGGTATGCTCGGGAACCACGACCTCGCAATTATCGATAGTGAGCTTGACCATGTTGTGCGCTCCGTTTTCGCTGTTGTCGCCGACGGTGGTTTTGTTGAGCTCTACCATTCCAGGTTCCTCCCTCCGCGGAACGCGCCAAAGCCAAAGTGGTCGCAACGCAGGCAGCGGCTTGCCTCCTGGCGTGCCTCCTCCTCGGTAAGGCCCTGCTCGACCAGATTCCAATCGTGGATGCGCTCGCCGGCCTCGCGCTCGCCCAGCTCGCAGCGGCCGCACTCGTGCTTGCCCTTAAACTGCACGGTCGGCAGCTCCACGTCGAGCTTAATCTTGTGGTCGAAGCCCAGGTAGCGGTCGATATTTGCCGAAGCAACGCGGCCGGCGTTGATGGCCCGGATGACGGTGGCGGGGCCGGTCTGGCAGTCGCCGCCGCTAAAGAGGCCATCGAAGTTAGGCACGGCGCCATCCGAATCGGTGACCACGCAGCCCCACTTACAGGCGATGCCCATGTCCTCAAACGGCTTGGAATCGATGTCCTGGCCAATGGCCACAAACACGCGCTCGCAGGGAATGACGCGCTCGGGCGTGGCGGCGGCACGCGGGGCCGGACGCCCACGACGGGGCTCGCCGATAATCTGCGGCTGCACGCGCAGGCCACTCACGCGACCTTCCTCGCCCGTCTCAATAGCGAGCGGTGCGGTGAGCTCCAGAACCTCGCAGCCCTCGGCCTGGGCGCCGGCAATCTCGGCATCCTGGGCCGTCATGTCGCAGATGCGACGGCGGTAGACGATGCTCACCTTTTCGGCACCGCAGCGCACGGCAGAGCGCGCCACGTCCATGGCCACATTCCCGCCGCCGATG
>CAJMRD010000120.1 GCA_905215725.1 uncultured bacterium
GGCAGCTTCTTCTTCCTGGGCCCCACCGGCGTGGGCAAGACCGAGCTCGCCAAGGCGCTTGCCGAGTGCCTGTTCGACGACGAGCGCGCGCTCGTGCGTATCGACATGTCCGAGTACATGGAGAAGTTCAGCGTCCAGCGTCTGATCGGTGCGCCCCCGGGATACGTGGGTTACGACGAGGGCGGCCAGCTCACCGAGGCCGTGCGCCGTCGTCCGTACTCCGTGATATTGCTCGACGAGATGGAGAAGGCCCATCCGGATGTCTTCAACGTGCTGCTGCAGGTGCTCGACGACGGCCGCCTGACCGACGGTCAGGGTCGCCAGGTGTCCTTCAAGAACACGATCATCATCATGACGTCTAACGTGGGCTCCAAGGCTATTGCCGAGCTTTCCGGCAAGGACGAGGAGGAGATGCGCCATCAGGTCGACGCGGCCATGGCTCAGACCTTCCGCCCCGAGTTCCTCAACCGTATCGACGATATCGTGGTGTTCCATCCGCTCGGCATGGCGCAGATCGAGAAGATCGTCGACATTCAGCTCGCCGACGTCCGCGCGCGTCTGGCCAAGGAGCGCATGACGCTTGCCATCACCCCGGCGGCCAAGCAGCTGCTCGCCGTGGGCGGCTTGGACCCGGTCTTTGGTGCCCGTCCGCTCAAGCGTCTGGTGCAGCGCGAGGTCGTGGATGCCATCGCGGCGGCCATCATCGACGGCACGGTGCGCGAGGGCGATCAGGTGACGGTCGATGTCGACAAGGACGGCGGCTTTACCGTCGTGTGCGACAACACGCCGGCGGCCACCTACGAGGTTCCCGACGCCGAGTAGATTTTGGGCCATGCCTTAAAATCTGTCAGTCGTCTCTAAACGCCAAGGGCGGCGGATCCAATTGGGTCCGCCGCCCTTTTTCGTGCGACAATCGATGATGTTGAACACGATTGCATGGCAAGGAGATATGCAGATGAAAGACGAGATCAAGACAAGCGCGCCGGCGACCGATGCCGCACCCGCCGCACCCAAGCCTGCGCCCAAGCCGGCGCCCAAGCCGCGCGACCCCTACATCCGTGCCGAGAACGAGGACGACGACGGCTACGATCCCTACAGCGATCGCCGTCTCGAGCGCGAGCCAATGTTCGAAGCCGACCCGTGGCGCTGAGTGCCACCCAAAAGGCGACCAATAAGTTGCGGTGAAATAGGGACTGTTTTGTGGTTTGACCAGCAAAAACAGTCCCTATTTCACCGCAACTGCGTTAGGGATTTTTCTACAGGGGGAGGGTAGTCAAAAAAGCCCCGTCCTAAATTGACTGCTCGGGGAGTCGCATTCGAGCTCGGTTGTCCTCTTAGCCACTCGATATCCTTCGGAGCAATAACGGTGATAAAACTTGCTTAAGTGTTAATCAAGCTACACACAATCTTGCTCTCTAGCTAATCAAGAATCAGTATAATTATGATTAGCTAGAGAGCAAGATTGGAGAATCATGGCATTCAACGACTTGATCGCCCAGAAAATAAAGGACTTTGAACAGCAGGGGGTTCCGCAGGTCTTTGAGCGAGACCTTGATCTGGAAAACCCACAGGAACCAAAGCGCGACAACATCGTAAATGTGGTTGTGGGGGCCCGCCGTTGTGGAAAGACGTATCGCCTGTATCAGGAGATGCAGCGGCTTCAGGGCCGGGGCGTCGAGCTTGACCGGATGCTTTACTTTAATTTTGAGGACGAGCGCTTGCGCCCGTATGAGTCATCGCTGCTGGCGGACGTGCTCGACACGTTCTATGCGCTGTATCCTGCTGCTCGAACCGAGGGCGCTTACATTTTCTTTGACGAGATCCAGGAAATTCCCGAATGGGGTGCGTTTCTGCGGCGTGTAGTCGATACGGAGAAAGCGACCGTCTATGTGACGGGATCTTCTTCTAAGATGCTGTCCTCAGAGCTTAAGAGCGAGTTCAGGGGTCGTTCTCTTATACGGGAGCTTTTTCCGTTGAGTTTTTCGGAATACGTTCGATATAAGACGGGGAACGTTTTCGAGCCAGATGCGACCTTTTCCCCAAGCGATGCAGCGCTGCTTCGACATCATCTGATCGGATATCTTGAACGAGGGGGATTCATCGCGACGCTTGAGCAGACGCCCGCAGACGCGATTCAGCTGCTACAGGAATATGCTTCGCGAACGGTCGCTATGGACGTCGTTGAGCGTTACGACGTCAGGAACCCTCGCCTGGCATCGCTGTTCCTAACGCGGTGTATGGCATCTTCGGGACGAGAGCTGTCGGTGAACAAAGTGTACAACGAGTTCAAGAGCAGGCAGATACCCGTCAGTCGTAATTCGCTCAGCGACTTACTTGAGTATTATGAGGACGCCTACCTGCTGTTCTCCGTGCCGGAGTTCACGCGTTCACTGGCAAATAACATGCGGTCTGCGTCTAAGGTCTACGCTGTCGATCCTGCGATGTTTGGAGCATTCTCTCCCGCATCGGCATTGGACCAGGGCCAGAGGCTCGAGACCGCAGTGTTCAACGCGCTAAGAAGAAGGACTCCCGCGGTGAGGATCGGATCGGTCTGCCGCCTGCTGATCAAAGAGAAGAACAAAAGCCATGAGGTGGACTTTGTGGCTGGGGACGCACTTCTCATGCGGGCTTATAGCCTGATTCAGGTTAGTGTGGATATGGCAAGTGAGAAAACGCGCGAGCGCGAAATTGCCGCGCTTGATGCCTCGATGGCCCAGTTCGATCTTGGCGAGTCGGCAATCGTTACCATGGATGAGCAGGCCGATATTCCATGCGAACACGGTGTGGTACACGTTGTGCCCGCATGGAAGTGGCTCCTTGCCTAATCATCTACGGATCGTGGGGCCAGGACCTCCTGGCCCCTTTATCACGGTTGGGGAGCACCATGATGCGCCCGGCTAGTCTTGGGCTTTGATGCTCGGCATCAGAATCTGGGCGAGGTAGTCGCATTCGAGCTTGGTGGCGGCGTCGGCCTTGCCGTCTTTGCCGACCAGCACGTTCTTGATCTGGCTATAGGTGTAGCGGTTGCCGGTCGTGAGCTCGACAAGCTCAACCGCCGTATCCATGGGGTAGGTCGACACGGGGTCTTGCGTCCGTCCATTGATGGTCTGGGGCACCACGTACGGATAGACGGGGCCGCTGGCGTAGACGGTGTAGCCGTTGCCGAGGTTTGCCGCACCCAAAACCGCGTCGCCCTCATCGGGCGTAAAGCTCTCGCCCTCGCGCACCGCGACGAGCGTCACGAGCGGTGTGTTGGTGTCGCCGTCCAGATAAATGCACAGCGTGCTGCCGTTTTGCCAAGTCGCGACTTTGCCGTACCACTCAACGGGAATATCGAGTTGATACAGATCCGTCGCCTTGTGCCGAGCATCGGCATCGCGGGCCGCCTGTGCCTCGCGGGAGCTCACGGCGTTGACGGCGGCGTCACGGCGCGCGGTTGCCGCCTGCTGGAGCACCTTTGCGACCGCGGCGGAGTTCACCCCGCCTTCCTCGGCATACTTGGTGGCGGCATCGATCTGGTCGTCAGTCACTGTGTCGGCCGAAGGCACCTTGAGCTTAAAGGTGGCCTGGGCACTCAAATCCTGCCCATCGCTCTTAATGGTGACCTGCGCCTTGGTGGTCGGCACGGTGTAAATGGTACCGTCGGCTGCGATGGGGGACCCAGCGATGGAGAGCGTATAGTCGCCGGGCAGCAGCTTAATGCCGCGACCGTGTTCGTCAACGTAGAGCGTTTCGCTCACGGAAGAACCGTCGGAATCCTGGCCGCTCACCTGCACGGGAATCTTGGAACCAGTTGAGCAGTCGAGCCCTGCGGCATGCACGCCAATCTGCACCGACATCATCGTGTGCGCACTGGCGGCGCTGTTGACCATCGGCATCACCCTTACCATGCTCAAGCGGGGCAAGAACCCGACGGAGCAGCCGGGGGATTCTTCCACTATTACCCCCGCGCCCGCCCCGGAAGGGGAGGAGGATATCTCTGACCACTACCAGATCAACGAGACCTCCAGCGCACTGCTCACCGGGACCGCCGATGCAGGCAATGCCTATCAGGAGCAGACCCTTTTTATCGGCGATTCCAACACGGTGCGTCTGTACGCCAACGGTCTGATCTCGTTGCAGCAGTTCTGTGCCAAAGAAGGCATTGGTACCAGCGCCGCCCTGCATGAGGGCATCGTCACCTTCAAGCGGGACGATAACCGCTACACCATCGCGCAGGCAGTGGCAAAAATGAAGCCCCGCCGTGTGGTCATCATGCTGGGCACCAACGATAACGGCATGAATACCCAGGATTT
>CAJMRD010000121.1 GCA_905215725.1 uncultured bacterium
TCAAATACCATCAGATATACCAGTCTTCCGATCAGATACAGAATCAGGATAAACGCCGCCAGAAAAACAACCAGAATTTTCTTTTTATGAAACGTTTTATTTTTCATAACAAAAATCCCCATAAAAATTTTCATAATAATATATGAAAACTTTTATGGGGTTATGAACATATAACTTACTGTTGTGCTGTCTGAGTCGTCTGTGTATCTGTATTGGAAGCACTATCCGTTTTCTTCTCTATACCAAGATACGGGAAAATATCAGTCATGATCTGTGACGCAAGCTGTGTTGCATACCCACTGTTAGCCTGAACAGCCGAATTCGGCTCGTCAATAACTACATACACCATAACCTGCGGATTCTCCTGTGGTGCATATCCGATAAATGAAACCAGGTATTTTCCATTACCACGAGGAAGTTTTTCGGCCGTACCGGTCTTACCCGCCACGTCATAGCCGTCGACCGCGCCGCCAACGCCCGTTCCCTCGGACACGACCGTCTGCATGCACGATGTCACCATGGATGCGGCGTCCAGCGAAATCGCGCGCTCGCCTTCGCCCCAGTCCTTCTCGTCGCCTTTGCTGGACTTATAGAAGTGCGGGGTCATCATCACGCCGCCGTTGGCGATGCCGCCCACGGCACGTGCGATCTCAATCGGCGAGACGGACAGTGCCTGTCCAAAGCTCATCGAGCCCAGCGTGGCGCCGTCATACTGGTCACGCTCCTTGACGATACCCAGGCTCTCGCCCGGAAAATCTACACCAGAGCTGTGACCGATGCCCCACTTGTCCACATAGGCGGCAAAGTCGTCGGCACCGATCTTGCGCCCCACCAGAACAAAGCCCACGTTGGACGAACGGCGCATCATCTCGCGCACATCCATGGTCATGGCATAATCGCGCTTGTCGGCATCGGTGACGGTATCGTCGCCCACCTTGATGCTCGCCGGCACCTCAAACGACGTACTCGATCGCACGACGCCCAAGTCGAAGCCGGCGCCCGCCACGAGCGTCTTAAAGACCGAGCCGGGCTCGTAGGCGTCGGTGACCAGGCGCAGGTTCATATCCTCGGTCTTGGCGTTCTCCAGATCGGTCTGGTCGTAGGTCGGGTACGAACAGGCTGCCAAAATCTCGCCCGTCGTGGGATCGGTGACCAGCGCCGAGCCGTTCTTGGCCTTAGTCTTCTCAACTGCCTCTGCCAGGGCATCCTCGGCCGCTCGCTGGATATTGACGTCGAGCGTCGTCACGATATCAACGCCGTCGACCGCAGCCACCTTTTTATAGGCACCGCCCGCGATATAGCTGCCGTCCCTCGCGCGCTCGCGCACAAGAGAACCGTTCGTGCCGGTCAGAAGCTTGTTGTATTGCTTTTCGAGACCCGTCAAGCCGTCGTTGTCTACATTCACTACACCCAGCACCTGCGATGCCAGATTGCCGTATGGATATACGCGCTTCATGGCCTGCTCAAAAAGCACGCCGGGCAGGTTCTTCTTCTCCAGCGCCGCAGCATCGTCTTCGTCCACCTGGCGCTTGATATACACCCAGGTGCCATCGGACTCGACGAGCTTGCGGCAGGTCTTTTTATCGATTCCAGTTGCCTTGACCAGCGCCGACACCGTCTTGTCAACATCCTCGACAAGCTGCGGGTTCACGGCGATGTTGCGACATTCGACCGACGACGCCAGCACGTTACCGTTGCGGTCGTAGATGGTGCCGCGTTTGGCATAGAGGGTCTGCGCAAGCAGGCGGCGCGCATCGGCACGCTCGCGCAGTTTATCGGCTTCGACAATTTGATAGTCGGCAAGGCGAAAGACGCCCAAGCCCAAGCCAAGCCCAATGAATCCCATGACGGCTTTGCGGCGAGGCAGAGGCGCGCCTGTGAGCCATTCGGTCGACGAACTCTTGCGCGACCTGGTGTTATGCACTTGAGGGCCGCCCGAGCCGCGAAGTCGCGACGCCGGGTCGTTGCCACGGGACTGCCCGGCGTTGTAAGATTGCCGACCCGTTCCTTGATAACCAGAACGTCCCCGCGACGAGGGACGTCCAGAACCGCGGCCCCCATCGGAACCGCGGCGATAGTCATTTGTCATACTCAGCTACCGTCTTGCTACTGAGCGGTCGCGGTCGCGTTGGCGCCCGCGGCTGCATCCTGCGAAAAGTCAAGTGTAACGCTCTCGCTGGGCTCCACCATGCCATAAGCGCCCGCAAGGTCGCGAATGCGCGTGTCGGCGCCATAGACCGAATGCATGACCTCTAGGTCGGAGCTCTCATCGGTCGCCTTTTCGAGCGTGTTGGTAAGCTCGGCGTTGCTGTTGAGCACCTGGGCCGTAACGCCGGCGAGCGCCACGCGGGCGACGCCGATTGTCATGAAGATAGCCGCAATGATGCAAAACGTTTTAAGAACGCTCATGAAAACCGGGCTTACCGCCTGGTTTGCCTGACGGCCCGCGCCCGTGTAGACATCAAAGCGCGGCGTGCGCTGCTCACGGGGAGCAACGGGGGCCTGCGGCGTCTCACGATAGGCGGGCATGGCGTTCATATCATAGGCGAGTGCTACGCTTGAAGTGTTGTAGCCCATGATATGCCGCCTCCCATCCCGAGTACGTTGGTAGTGTGTTTAAGCTTCGTTTATGGTGCGAGCGGGAGGTCCAATATCGCGCGGTCGCGCCTACAGACGCTGCGCCACGCGGATTTTGGCTGATCTCGCCCGAGGGTTGCGCTCAACCTCATCAGGCTGGGCAACCAAGGGTTTGCGGGTGATGACCTTGAGTATCGGCATGTTGCCGCACACGCACACCGGAATCTCCGGCGGACACGTGCACCCCTGGCTCATCTCCTTAAAGTGGTTCTTTACGATACGGTCCTCGAGCGAGTGATACGAGATGACGCAGATACGTCCGCCCGGGTTGAGCCACCTGGTGGCGGCATCAAGACCTCGTTCGAGCACATCGAGCTCGTGATTGACCTCGATGCGAATGGCCTGGAAACTTTTCTTGGCCGGGTGTCCGCCATGCCGACGAGCGGCAGCCGGGATACCCGCCTTGATGATCTCGACAAATTGGCCGGTGGTTTCGATCGGTTCTTGCTCGCGGCGGCGCACGATCTCGCGCGCGATCTGCGAGGCGAACTTCTCTTCGCCGTAGACGCGTAGAATCCGGGCGAGGTCGTGTTCGTTGTAGGTGTTGATGACCTCAGCTGCGTTTAAGGTGTTATTACCCGGATCCATCCGCATGTCCAATGGGGCGTCCTCGTTATACGAAAAGCCCCTGCCAGGGATATCGAGTTGCGGTGACGAAACGCCCAAATCGAACAGGAAGCCATCGACCCCAGGCACCTCGGCCGAGCAAAGCAGCTCGTCCAAGTCGCCGAAGTTGCCCTTCAGCAGCTGGTGCGGAACGCCGGGAACCTCGCGGTCCAGACGGGCGCCAGCGGCCTCGAGGGCCATGTCGTCCTGATCGACGCCGAGCAAAAGGCCGGTTTCCCCCACCTGCGCGGCCATCTTTACCGAATGGCCGGCACCGCCAAGGGTGCAGTCGCAGACGACGGAGCCGCTCTTTAGCTGCAGCGACTCAAGCACTTCGCCGAGCATGACAGGTTCATGCCGATATTCTTGTGTCAAGATCCCACGCTCCATCCGTTACTCGTGCCTTGCCCTTACGAGAAGAAGAGGTCCAGCAGGGCCTCGTCATCATCGTCCTCATCGGCCGCGGCGCGATCCCAAACCTCAAGGTGGTCGTAGTTGCCCACAACCGTGACCTCGCGGTCGAGGTTCGCCTGCTTGCGGAGAGACTCGGAAAGACCGATACGACCGGCGCTGTCCACGTCCATCGACGTGGTGCGCTTGTTGATCGCCCTCATGAGCTTCTGGTCGTTAATGTCACGCGGGTTAAAACCCTCGTGGCCCTCACGACCCGCGAAGAGTCCTTCGACCCACTTATCGAAGGCCTCGGCAGAGAACACGTACAGAGCATCGACATCCAGGGCTTTGAACACGCGAACGTGCTCTCCAAGCTCCTCGCGAAGGGGTGCAGGCAGGGACAGACGACCTTTTGCATCGAGATTGCGCTCGTATGCACCAGTCATTCCCATGTGCGCCCTCCCCTCGGTTACTCAGATGGCACGTACGCGGGGAACCACCCCGCCTGTC
>CAJMRD010000122.1 GCA_905215725.1 uncultured bacterium
GGCGAACCAGTCATTGTGGGAATGGGGATCGATAAAGCCGGAGGCGAGCGACCTGCCCTCGAGGTCGATAACGCTGTCGGCACGGCTCTCGTCAACATCGCCCACATCAATTATTCTGTCTCCCTCGAACAGAACGCTGCCGTTCACGGCGTCGCTGCCCGTTCCATCGTAGATCCTGCAGTTTTTAAGTAATGTTGCCATAAACTCCACCTCTTCCTTTATATTTGAATAAAAATAACTTCGGAAATTCAGCCCTCTGCGGGCTTATAGTGGCTCACATTCGCGTTGATGAGCTTATCGTAATCGACAACATGGAACAGCGAGCCGTCCTCCATGGGATAAACGCAGACATCCTCCGCCTCGTTGTCATAGTTCGGGCAATATCTTGTGAACTCCACGCGAACCGAGCCGATGTTCGGATCGACCGCGATTATCTGCTCCTGAGTGCTGTTCGCCGCGTCATAGGAGAGATAAAGCATGCCATTATAGACCGAGCCGCCCTGTATTCTGCCGAGCTTCTCTTCGAGCGGTATCGCGCGCAGGAAAGTCATTGTTTCGAGGTCATATTGAAGTATCTCGCCGACATTGTGGAACTGCGAGGTGTAGAGATATCCGTTTTCCCTGTCTATCGCGCACCACGGGATGCCGTCGGTCAGATACTCGCTCGACATATCATAATATATCCCGGTATATTTGAGCGTTTTGCAGTCATAGAGCAGGATGAAATTATACAGATGCTTTCCGTCAACCTTGCCCTCGACAGGCGCGTATATATAGCCGTTGGCGCAGTCGATGCCGATCTTGACGCCCTGCAACGAAAAGTTCGCGCTTGCAATGAGCGAAGCAATGTAGCGGTTGCGGCCCTGCATGTAGTCCACCGTGGCACCGATGTGGTTGCCCGTGGCCAACGGAACTTCGCTCTTGCCATCGATATAGTCCTCGATGAGCTCCAGTACGTCCTCGTCCATCTTAAAGCCGTCGCTATTGACGAGCTTAATGCCGTTATCGCAAAACGGGTTGTGGCTCGCGCTGATCATGATGCCGCAATCGAAGCAGCCCTCCACGGTCTGATGCGCTACGCCCGGCGTGGGGATCACGTGCAGCATATAGGCGTCCGCACCGCTCGCGACCAGACCGCTCACCAGCGCCGCCTCGAACATATAACTCGAGCGACGTGTGTCCTTGCCCACGATAACGCGCGCCTTAGCACTGCGGTTGGCGCCGTAATACCAGCCCACAAAACGGCCAATCTTATAAGCGTGCTCTACCGTCAGCCCAACGTTGGCCTCGCCGCGAAAGCCGTCGGTGCCAAAGTACTTCATGCGCTCTCCTTACAAAATAGGGGCGAACAGATTGCCTGTCCGCCCCAAAATGGTACTCGATTATCTGCGCTACCAGAAAAACCCTACGCCGACGCGCTGTCGCGAGCCGCCTGGCATGTAGGAGTCTGACGCAGCGTAAGCGGCTTGTCCCCCGCCTCGGCCGACGTGGTCAGCGTATACGTGATCGTCGTCGTCTCGCCAGCATGCAGGTCAACGGTACCCGAATAGAAGGGGATTCCATGCCACGTAGCGGCGCCAAGACCAAACTGGGTGCCCTCGACGGTCAGATCAGCAATGTTGCCGCCCGTCGGGGCAAACAACGAGACATTCAGACGCTCGTCGTCACGCGCGGCATCGGGTGCGCTCGCCGCAACGTAGTCGGGCAGCTTGCCAGCCTCCTCCTGCGTCATGATGTTCGTCAGGGTAACGGTGATGCGATAGGAGCACGTGCCGTCGCCGTTCTTCACGCCCTGGCCAATCTGCGTGTCGGCGTTCAGATACCAGTCGAGCTTGGAGAAGCTCAGGTTGTTAAAGTAAACGCCAGCAACGGGATCGGCACTCGGGTCATCCGGATCGGGCAGCGAAGCGTCGATGCCCGTCTCTTTGATGGCATTCTGCTCATCATCGTTTCTCATCCAAGCAATCAGGCGGCCCTCTTCGGCACCGCGCTCAACGGCGCTGACAAGCTTCGCAACATCGACATCGCCGATACCGCCAAGAATCTTGTCGAAGGCTGCGCTGGCGACGGATGCAAAGATGCCGTCCGACTCCTCGACCGGATAGTTCCAGTACACATCGTGCATGAGGACCTTTGCGGCGTTAGTGCCGTCGACAACCGTTCCGTCGGGCAGTGACACGTTACCGACCAGGCCCAGCAGATACTGCAGGAACACCGGGTCGATACCGATGACGCCATCAACGTCCTGTCCATACTGGGACTTCCACAGCGCGGCGACACGCTGCGAGTTGCGGGGCCAATCAGGCGAATAGGTATTGCCCGAGTTGTACAGGTTACTGTGGTTGCCGAACAGCGCCTCATCCTCTTCGTCGACGCTCTCGACCGCCTCATCCTCGCTGAGTCCAATGCGGGGAACAAACTCGCCAATCGACATCTGGCCGTCGGTGACCGAAATCAGGCCCTGCGAACCGCCAAAGCCGCCGCAAGCACGAATCTCGACGTTGTTCATGGCGTACATAAGATAGTTGCGCGTCTGGCCGTTGGCGCCGAGCATCTGGGGAAGGACGGGGGCGACCTTCTCCGCCGCGTCAACCGCGCCGTTGAGGGTGGCAAAGCCGTCCTTGGCCTTATCGACCAGCTCGGTCACCTGGGAAATATGAGTATCGCCAATGCCCTGGACCTTCTCGTTGGCGCTCTTGAACACCTTCGAGCTGCTGGAAAGCGAATCGGCGACCGCCTGCAGCGCGGACACGTTAATCATGCCGTCCTGGAACAGCTTGCCGGGCGTAGCCTGCGAAAGGTTATCGGCCATGGGAACCAGCGCATTGCTCGAGACATCGGACAGGGCGTCAATCATGGTGCGGGCCGCATTGATATCGCTGCCATACACCGGGATAAACGAAGCCGCCGTCCACAGCGGGCTCGAGGTCTCCGCCTTCATGCTGTTACAGAGCTCATCGATCTTCTTCGCGTCGTCAGGCAGCGTCGAAAAATCGCCCGACGTGACCTTGTCCTTAAGGCCACCGACGATCTCGACAGCCTCCTTCGCTTCGCTCTTTACGGTCTTTGCCGAGTTAAGCAGCATAAAGCCGCTTGCGCCAAGCGCAACGAGAAGCACCGCGACTACAGCGGCAATAATGGCGCCGGTGTGACGCTTTTTGCGCTCGCCCTTGCGATGGCGATGACGGACCAGACCGTCAGAGGTCGAACTCGACGAAGCATCGCTACCGTAGTTCAAGCCAAAATCGTAATAATCTTCCTTGGAACCCGAGCCCGCAAACTCGGTACCGCTATCATCCAGGCGGGCGAACGTGCCTGTCTCGGAGGCGCCGGTGTAAATCGTGCCGAGGTTACCCGTAAGCCCCGCGCCACCGGCAGAGGGAGTATTGTTGTCGGCCTTGCCGGCATTAACGTTGCCGGCGCCATTCGCGGCGTTGGCAGCACCTGCGTTGTTCGCAGGTACCGAAGGAGCCCCGCTCGGCTGCGACGCAGAGGTTGCACCGCCCGCAAAGACATTTCCTCTTGCACGGCCGGTCTTTTTTGCCTTTTGAGACTGCTCGTACAGAGCGGTAAACATCGCCGTCTCGCCCGGGGACACGCGCTTACCGGAACCGCCCTGTCCAGCGCCGCCCGGCGTGCCGGCCTTACCAGCCCCGTTCGGACGCGGCGGAACTGCAGGGCGGCCGCTATCGCTGCCCTTAAAGTGATTACCAGCCATAAAGAAATCCTCGCAATTGAGTCGCAATGAAAAAGTCCATAACGTTACTAGTTTATGGCATTTTGAGCATCGACAGCTAAACTCCAGACACGGACATCAATTGGCGAAAATGCGGCACAACACCTTTTCCGTCTTGGCGGCGGCGCTAGCTACACCGTGAGGAACATCATCACGATGATCATGACAAAGCCGATAAGGTCGGTCGGCAAAAACACCGTCCCCAGCATAACGGCGCTGGTGATGGTCGCCGAAACCGGCTCCACAGTTCCGATGAGGCTCGCGCGCACCGAGCCA
>CAJMRD010000123.1 GCA_905215725.1 uncultured bacterium
GCGTTACCGACCCCGCCTATCGCATCATGTGTCGCCGCCGCGGTGCCAACCTTGCCTACAGCGAGATGGTGAGCGTGGCAGGCCTTGCCTATGCCAGCAACAAAACGTGGCGCCTGGTGCTGCCGGCCGACGAGGAGCAGCAGATTTGCGTGCAGCTCTTTGGCTCCAAGCCCGATCAGTTTGCGAGCGCCGTCGCCGCCGTCGAGGAACGCGTTGGCGATCGCCTGTCGCTCATCGATATCAATATGGCATGCCCCGCCCGCAAGGTCGTTACCAAGGGCGAGGGTTCGGCGCTCATGCGCACGCCCGATTTGGCCGAGAAGATCGTTGAGGCGGCGGTGGGCGCGGCACACGTTCCCGTGACCGTAAAGATCCGCAAGGGTTTTTACGCCGAGGACCGCAATGCCGCGACATTTGCCCAGATGCTCGAGGGCGCCGGTGCCGCCGCGGTGGCGGTGCATGGCCGTTGCGCCACGCAGCTCTACACGGGCCAGGCCGATTGGTCGGTCGTCGATGAGGTGGCCGACGCCGTCGAGATTCCCGTTATCGGTTCGGGCGATGTGTTCTCGGCCGAGGATGCCGCGGAGCATCTGCGCAGCTCGGGTGCCAGCGCGGTGTTTATCGCGCGCGGTATCTACGGGAATCCGTGGGTGTTTGGCGATGCTCGCGCCCTTGCGCTCGATGGCATACCGGTGCCGGTTCGCAGCTCCGTCGAGCGCCTGGACGCCCTGCGTGAGCACCTAACGCTGACACATGAGCTCCTGCCGCTCATGTCGCGTGCCCGTACGTACGCAAGCTGGTACTTAAAAGGCATGCCCCATGCCGCCGCTTGGCGTGCCCATGTGGTGCGCTGCTCCACGTATGAGGAGTTTATGGTGCTGGTCGATGAGATCGAGCATGATGTGGTGGCCTGCGAGGCCGCCCTTGCCGCTGGCAAGTCGGTGCCTGCTCATCCGCTGGAGGCTTAAGGGTGGCCGTTACCGCGCTGTACGTGCACGTGCCGTTCTGTGCCCAAAAGTGCCGCTACTGCGACTTCGACTCGCGCAGTTTTGCTCCGTGCGACCTGAGCGCTGCGCTCGATGCCTATTTTGAGCAGTTGTTCGCGCGCCTCGATGCTTTTGGCAAGGCTGGTGCCCTTGACCAGACCCGCACCGTCTATGTTGGCGGCGGTACGCCGTCGCTGGCGGGGGAGCGCCTGGTGGAGCTGGCGCGGCGTATTCGTGCGTGGTGCGCCCCCGTTGAGTTTACCTGCGAGGCCAATCCCGAGTCGCTGACCGCCGAGCTTGCTACTGCACTTGTCAAGGTTGGTGTCACACGCGTCTCTCTGGGCGTGCAAACGCTCGATAACATCGAACTTACTGCCATCGGCCGTATTCACGATGCCGATCGGGCGCTCGCCGCCATCGCGACGGTCAAGAACGCTGGGCTTGATGTGTCGTGCGACCTTATGTGCGGACTTCCCGGGCAAACCGCAACGAGTTGGAATCGCACGCTCGTTGGCGTGCTGGCGGCGGCTCCGCATCATGTGTCGGTCTACCCGCTCACGCTCGAGGAGGGGACGCCCCTTTATCGCATGGCGTGCCGTGACGAGTCGCTCGAGCCTGATGAGGATTTTCAGGCCGCATGCATGGACGTGGCACGCGAGCTCCTGGGTGCCGCCGGCTATCATCCGTATGAGGTGGCGAGCTACGCGCTCGACGGCCATGAGTGCGCCCATAACATTGCCTACTGGACCGGACGGGGCTACCTGGGCCTGGGTCGTTCTGCCGCGGGCATGCTCGACGACGAGGACTTCGACCGTCTTGCAGGTTTGTTCCCCGGCGTGTCTTCTCGAGGCGATGCGTACCGCGTGCGTCTGGTGCAACGTGACGATGACGCGACGGCGTTCGAGGCCGAATATCTGTCGCAGCGCGAGGCTGTAGCCGAGGATTTGATGCTCGCTTGCCGCATGACGCGCGGTGTTGCGTCCGACCTGTTGGCTCGTGCAGCTTGCGTCATCCCAACGGGCGAGCTGGCAGCTGCCTGCGATCGCGCGCTCGAATTGGGTCTTGCCACTTGGGTGCCCGAGACACTCGGGGTTCATGATGGACCCTTCACTTCGGCAGATGTCGTCGCGGGCCATGTTCGAGCTCGTCTGGCGCCGACCCACCTGGGTTGGCTCGATGGAAATGTTCTATTCGAGCTGTTTTGGGATCTAGCTTAGGCCGCTCGGGTAGAATTACCGGAATATATACGCTGCTGTGAGCAGGAGGTTGCCGCGCATGGCGACGATGAACGAAAAAGATTACTACGAGATTCTGGGTGTCTCCAAGGACGCCACCTCGCGTGATATTCAAAAGGCCTTCCAGCAAAAGGCCCGCAAGTTCCATCCGGACGTCAACAAAGAGCCGGATGCCGAGGAAAAGTTTAAAGAGGTTTCCGAGGCCTACGCCGTGCTTTCGGATGAGCAAAAACGTGCGCGCTACGACGCCATGCGTTCTGGCAATCCCTTTGCCGGTGCTCCTACGGCTTCGCCCTATGGTGGCGGCTACGCCGGCAGCACGGGCTATGGCAATCCCTTTGAGGGCGGCTTTCCCTTTGGTGGCGCCTGGGGCCAGCAGCGTCGCGGCCAGGCTGCCTACAATCCCGAGAACGGCGCCAACGTGGTCGTCGATATCAAACTGGACGCCAAGGAGGCCAAGGGCGGTGCCCGCAAGACCGTCCGCTATACGCGCTTCGATACCTGTGGTCACTGCGGCGGCTCGGGTTCTGTCTCCTCCGAGCATGCCCATACCTGCCCAAGCTGTGGCGGCCGCGGCCACATCGACGTCGACCTGTCCTTCCTGTTTGGTGCGGGCACGTTCCAGTCGGTCTGCCCCGAGTGCGGCGGTTCCGGTAAGGTCGTGGCAGACCCCTGCCCTGATTGCGGTGGCAGCGGTCGTACTCGCGTAACCTCCGAGCAGACGATTGAGTTTCCTGCCGGCACGCACGATGGCGACGAGGTCCGCATTAGCGGCATGGGTCATGCTGGCACCAACGGTGCCGCGGGCGGCGACCTGGTGGGCCGCGCCCATGTTGAGGCCGAGCGCTTGGAAGGCAAAGCTCGTACCGGTTTTTACCTGATGGGCATCGTGGCGCCGTTTTTGGTACTCTCGGCCATCTCGGGCGTGTTCTCTGCCTTTGCCGTGATGTGCTTTATTCCGTTTACCATGGGCCTGTTCATGGTGCTTTCGGACGGCGTGCTTCATCGCAGCTTGCTGTGGTGGAAGCGCGGTGCGATGCAGTTTGCCAACGGTTTTGCCAACGGCTTCATGTTCGCGCTCGTGTCGGTTTGGTTCGCGAGCTGCTCGCAACGGGCCATGCTTTCGCCGTACCAAATGCAATAACATCAAACCCTCTGTTTGCGGCCGGCCCTGCTTGGGTATAGGACGCACTGTGACAATAATGAAAGTCGGAAGGATTCGGTCGTGTCGGAAAATAGGGATTACTACGAGGTGCTTGGCGTCGACAGGGATGCCGACGCGCGGACGATTAAGCGTGCGTTTCTAAAGAAGGCCCGTACCGTACATCCGGATGTTTCGGACGACCCCGAGGCCGAGGCCAAGTTCAAGGAGCTTAACGAGGCCTATTCTGTTCTTTCCGACGAGCAGAAGCGTGCTAACTACGACCGTTACGGCACTGCCGACGGCCCTGGTGGTTCGGGCTACGTCGATATCAACGATATCTTTGGTGGCATGGGCATGGACGACTTGTTCTCGTCGTTCTTTGGCGGCGGTGCCGGCGGTGGCTTCGATGTTGAAGCCCATCTCATAGAACCGGCGCACGAGCGGCAGGCCCTCGGGCTTGTCCTCATCGGCCAGCGTCACGAACACGGTGCCGTAGTTCTGCACGTTCATGCCGGAGGCCTGCAGCGCCTTGTACATGGCGCGCGAGAGCTTCTTGTCGTAGCCGATGGCCTCGCCCGTGGACTTC
>CAJMRD010000124.1 GCA_905215725.1 uncultured bacterium
GCCCGTGGGTTATACCCTAAGAGCAAACCACCCTTTTTAAGGGTGGTTCTGATTTAGGGCTTTGCCCGGCCAGCTCTTTTTGATTTAAAATACCTGCTCAGTTGTGATTTGTGGTGCTGGGAGGCGTTTGTGGGCAAGGCTAAGGCGAAGGCGAAGAAAAAGACGACGGGGGCGCGGGCTAAGCGCGATCGTCGTCGGAAGCTTGCGACCGAGGCCCCCGCATCTGCCGAGGAGTTGCTGGCAAGCGTGCCGGGACTTGACGCGCTGCAGGATGTCCCGGCGTTTGATGACCTGCCGGTCGATGGGGCTCAGCGGGCGGCATTTGACGACTTTTGCGCACATGCTGAGGAGCCCGAGCAGATGCAGCTTGGCGCCGTGGTGCGCTTAGATCGCGGGTTTCCGCTGGTGGCCACTGCCGACGACACCTTTCGCGCCGAGCATGCCGTGGGGTTTGCCAAGTCGCGCGGCGAGGACGAGGTTCTGCTGCCTGCCGTGGGCGACCGTGTGGCGGTGCGCCGCGCTCCCGGGCACGATATGGGCGTGATTGAGTGCGTGCTGCCGCGCCGTACGAGCTTTGAGCGTTGGCGCGGCCGTGCCCGTGGAGAGCGCCAGATGCTCTGCTCCAACGTGGATAGCGTGCTAATCGTGCAGGCGCTCGGTGCCGGTGAGGTGCTGCTCGACCGCGTGGCGCGCTCGCTGGTGTTGGCGCTTGACTGCGATGCCGAGCCGGTGGTGGTGCTTACCAAAGCTGACCGCTGCGATGCCGAGGAGCTCGAGCGCGATCTGGACCGCGTGCGCCGCCTGGTGGGTCCGGACGTGCGCGTGATCGTGACGTCCTCTGCCGAGGGCCGCGGCCTGGACGAGGTCCGTGCCTGCGTGCCTGCCGGGAGCTGCGCCATGATTCTGGGCGAGTCGGGTGCCGGCAAGTCGACGCTGCTCAATGCACTGCTGGGCCACGATACGTTGGCGACCGGCGGTGTGCGCGAACGCGACGACCAGGGCCGTCACACTACCGTCGCGCGCGTGATGGTGGCGCTGCCGGGCGACGCCGGCGTGATCGCCGATGCCCCGGGCCTGCGCAGCCTACCGCTCGTGGGTCACGAGCGGGGTCTGGCGTGCGCCTTCCCCGAGATTGTCGAGGCATCGCACGCGTGCCGGTTTGGCGATTGCACGCATACCCATGAGCCGGGCTGCGCCGTTCGCGAGGCCGAGGACGCCGGGCAGATCGACAGCCTGCGTCTGGAAACGTTCCAAAACCTGGCGTCATCCATGCGCGTGAGCGCTCAAATGCTCGATCCCGATGTCCATCTGTAATTGATTTTTCCTATGACAGCCGTCTCCCAACTGTTCGGGAGACGGCTTTTTTGCTGCGGAAAAGCCTCGAAACATGCAGTTTGCTGACGTGCTGACCAAAACCTTGCCACGAGCTTGACGGGCTGGTCAGCTTTTGGTCAGCGATTGGTTTGACATCGAAAACCAAGATCGCGATTGCGCCGCTTTGCGCTCTGACCGCCCAGACAATGGTGGTACGGGCATTCGCCCGGCACTGCCATGAGAGGAGCGGCCGTGAACAAGAGCAAGCGCATCGCCATCAGTCTGGTCGCGGGCGTGCTCGCTGCTCTGCTCTGCATGGTTTACGGCTCGTCGATCCGCTCGCAAGCCGAACAGGTCCAGGCTGAGACCTTGGCCAAGTACGGTGGCGATCGCGTCGAGGTATGCGTCGCGGCGCGCGATATCGATGTGGGCGAGACCCTCGATGAGACCAATGTCATAACCCAGGAATGGCTGACGAGTCTGCTGCCGCGTGACGCGGCGACCGAGCTGCGCCAGGTGCGCGGCGACGTGACGACTTCGCGTATTCCCAAAAACGCCGTGATCTGCAATGTCTACACCAAGCCCGAGAGCCACAAGCTCGAGGTGCCTAAGGGCAAGGTCGCCGTTTCGGTGGCGGTCGATGCCGAGCACTCGGTCGGCGGTGCCACGGGCGTGGGCAGCTATGTGGACGTGTACGTGCAAAAAGATGGCGTAACCGATCGACTGTGCGGCGCGCACGTGATCGATACCAGTGAGAATTCCGGTGCCACGCGCGAGGGCAAGATCGAATGGGTGACGCTGGCGGCTGACCCCGAAGACGTCAAGGAACTGCTGGGGGCATCGGGCAAGGGAACGGTCAGCTTGACGATTCCCGCCACGGCGCGCGGCAAAAAGAGCGGAGGCGACGAGTGATGAAGGCGATCTGGCTTGCGTGCTGCGCGTGCGGCGATTACGGGCTGTTGCAGCAGGAAGTCGAGGGCCGTGATGCGGGTGCACAGGTGCTTCGCGTGGGTGACCTGGACGGGCTGGTTTCCATGGCGCGGGCGTTTCCGTCGCGCCGCGGGGCTGCCATCATCGCGGCGTCTCTGTTTGATATCGAAGATGTGCGCAAGACTGTTGCGCGCCTGACGGCCGAAGGCCGCGTGAGTCGCGTGGTCGTGTTGATAGAAGTGCTCGATCCGTCGGATATCGAGGGACTGTTTCGCGCGGGGGCGACCGAGGTCATCGCTGCGCACAGTATATGCGGCAACGGGCGCGCGGGCGAGGGAGCGGTTGATTCCGATCGGCGCATGACGATTGAGCCCGATGCTTTTGTTGATAGGGAACCCGGGGCGCCTCGCGCTACAAGAGGCCCGCGTGTTGATGATTATGGAAAAGCGGAAGCCGAGCATGGTCGGCGCCCCCGGAACCCCCTTGTATACGATGACGCTGGAGGGCCGGCACAGCATGCTGGCGACTCCCCGGCTGTAGATATGGGATACGTGCACGGCGTGAATCTGGCGGATGAGTATATCAATGCTGAGCAGCGCTTCGGCTACTGGAAGGATGCGGCCATCCGGTTGGAGGGTGCCGCTGTCTGGAACTTTACCGTGATGTTCCTCAATGTATGGAACGCCTTCCGCCCGCAGGAGACCGATTACACCGCCTTTGCGCCCACCCGCCTGCCCGCAGTGCAGGATGGCGTGGTGCAGCCCTACGCGGACAGCCCGCTGGATGAGGAACCGCTGGCCGAGACGGTCTATCTGGACATCCTCTCTCAGGCCCAGAGATATGTTTATATCTACACGCCCTACCTGGTCGTGGGCGAGGAGATGCTGGATGCTCTGAAAAGTGCGGCCAAGCGCGGGGTGGACGTGCGGCTCATCCTGCCCGGGATCCCGGATAAGAAGCTGGTGTTCCGGCTCAGCCGTTCCTACTATCTGCCCCTGCTCAGGGCGGGCGTGCGCATTTATGAATTCACGCCCGGTTTCCTCCACGCCAAGTGCTATGTCAGTGATGACCGTGTCGCCGCGGTGGGCAGCATCAATATGGATTACCGGAGCCTGTTTCTCCATTTTGAGTGCGGAACACTGCTCTTCCATAACAGCCAGATCGCCGCACTGCGGAAGGATGTGGAGCGCACCCTGCCGCAGTGCCGGGAGATCATGCGCTCCGACTGCCGCACCAATCTGCCGGGCACAGCACTGGACAGCGTGCTGCGGCTGTTAAGCCCCTTGATGTAACTGCCTGCTCATAAAATCCCGCGCGGCGGGGCATACTGGCTCCAAAGCCTGCGTTAGCAATGCAGGCACGGAAAGGGAGCGTATGTGACGATATGAAACAGGCATCGCGATGGCTTTTGTGCTGCACGCTGGCGGCAGCACTGGCATTGACCGGCTGCGGCGGGGGAAACTCCGGCAGCAGCTCCGGCTCTATGAGCGGCAGCACCTCTGCGGGCAGCAGCGCGGCGCAAAGCGCGGCGTGGCGCACCGGACTGGGCGTTCTGACCGAAGCGACAGGTACAGACCGTGCGGGCAATATCCGCACCGTGGCGGCTGCCGTGCTGCTGGA
>CAJMRD010000125.1 GCA_905215725.1 uncultured bacterium
GACCGTGCAGACGGCCTTCTTTTTGGAAAACCGGGCAGTCCAAATCAGCATATCCATCCCTCCTGCATCTTCCTATTCATTTTTTTCCGGATTTATGATAAGATGAAGCAGAACAAGCCGTCGGAAGAGAAGCGGTAAAAAGAGGCAGAGGTCAGCAAGGAGGAGGCCGGCATGGAGAAAGCGCGTCTGGACAAGATCATCGCCGACCGCGTGGGCAACAAGGGCGTGGGCTTTAACTCCGAGATCGCCGGCCCCACCTCGGTCGACGAGAACGACCTGCTTCGTCAGGTGCTTCCGCAGGACCTCAATGCCTTTGGCATGATTCCCGAGTTTGTGGGACGTACGCCTGTCGTAACCCAGACGCAGGCGCTCGACGAGGACGACCTGGTGTCGATCCTGACCGAGCCCAAGAACGCCGTGGTGCGCCAGTACCGCAAGATGTTCCAGCTCGAGGACGTTGAGCTTGAGTTTGAGGACGCCGCCCTGCACGAGATCGCCCGCATGGCGCTTGCCCGCGAGACCGGTGCCCGCGGCCTGCGTTCCATCTGCGAGGACGTGCTGCAGCAGACGATGTTCGACCTCCCCAGCGAGGAGGGCGTCACCAAGGTCGTCGTGACCGAAGCATCCGTAAAGGGTGAAGAACAACCCCAGCGCATCTACGGGTAAACCAGCCAAAAACGTGCTTGCAAATAGCCTCCGATCATCCGCGGTCGGAGGCTATTTTATATATACGCAATAACCCCAACTACCTGTGTTATTCTGTGTGTTTGTTTAAGCCTCAGCGAAGTCATATCAGACTGAAGTAATCGATACCTAAGGGGAGGAATGCAGACCCTGGCGGGCCTACATTCCTCCCCGGCGGGACAGGGAGAGATATATGGAAGAGATGCCCAAGAACTACGATCCGTCGACCAACGAGCCGGCGATCCTGCAGAAGTGGCTCGACGGCGGCTACTATAAGCGCCGTGAGGGCGTGGGCGACTGCACCGTCACCATTCCGCCTCCCAACGTGACTGGTAAGCTCCACATGGGTCACGCTACTGACGACTCCATCCAGGACGCCATCATCCGCATGGCCCGTATGCGCGGCAAGTCCACGCGTTGGGTGCTCGGCACCGACCATGCCGGTATTGCCACGCAGACCAAGGTCGACAAGAAGCTCAAGAGCGAGGGCATCAGCCGCCTGGAGATCGGCCGCGACAAGTTTGTCGACGCCTGCTGGGACTGGACTCACGAGTACGGCGGCATCATCGTCGAGCAGATCAAGCGCATGGGCTGCTCCGTCGACTTTGATAACGAGCGCTTTACCATGGACGAGGACTACGCGCAGGCCGTACGCAAGGTCTTCTGTGATTGGTATCATGACGGCCTGATCTACCGTGGCAAGCGCATCGTCAACTGGTGCCCCAACTGCACCACCGCCATCTCGGACGACGAGGCCGAGTACAAGGACGAGAAGGGCCATCTGTGGCACCTGCGCTACCCGCTGACCGAGCCGGTCAACGGCCAGGACTACATCGTCGTCGCCACTACGCGCCCCGAGACCATGCTCGGCGACACGGGCGTCGCCGTTTCCCCGAAGGACCCCGAGAAGGCCGCCTTCGTGGGCAAGACCGTCAAGCTCCCCATCGTCGACCGCGAGATCCCCATCTTTGAGGATTGGCATGTCGACGCCAACTTTGGCTCCGGCTTCGTTAAGGTCACCCCGGCCCACGACCCCAACGACTACGCCATGGGTCAGGCCCACGACCTGCCGCAGATCAACATCTTCGACGAGCACGCGGTGGTCGTCGAGGGCTATGGCGAGTTCACCGGCATGAACCGCGACGAGTGCCGCGAGGCCGTCATCAAGTGGTTCGACGAGCACGGCCTGCTCGACCACGTCGAGGACCTCGATCACTCCGTCATGCACTGCTACCGCTGCGACGCTGCGCTTGAGCCGTGGCTGTCCGAGCAGTGGTTTGTGGCCGTTGACAAGCTCAAGGGGCCGGCGCTTGATGCCGTCAACTCCGGTAAGGTTACCTTCCACCCCGCGCGCTGGACGCAGACCTACACCACCTGGATGGAGAACCTTAAGGACTGGTGCATTAGCCGCCAGCTGTGGTGGGGCCACCGCATTCCCGTGTTCTACTGCGAGGACTGCGGCTGGGAGGACGCTCTTACCGAGGACACCGATGTGTGCCCCAAGTGCGGCGGCCATCACGTGCACCAGGACGAGAACGTGTTGGACACCTGGTTCAGCTCGCAGCTGTGGACCTTCGCCACGCAGGGCTGGCCGCAAAAGCCGGAGCTGCTCGAGGGCCATCACCCCACGACGGCGCTCGTCACCGCGCGCGATATCATCGCGCTGTGGGTCGCCCGCATGGTCATGAGCTCGCTGTACTTCCTGGACGAGGTGCCGTTTAAGGACGTTGTCATCTACCCGACGATTCTTGCCAAGGACGGCAGCCGCATGTCCAAGTCCAAGGGCAATGGCGTTGACCCCATGGACCTCATTGGCATGTACGGTGCCGACGCCATGCGTTACAACCTGCTCACGCTGTGCACCAACAACCAGGACGTCAAGTTTGACGCGAACATCGATAAGAAGACCAAGAAGCTCATCGACAGCCCGCGTACCGACCAGGCTAAGTCGTTTGTGACCAAGATCTGGAACGCCAGCCGCTTCCTGCTTATGAACATGGAGGGCTACACGCCCGGCGAGCCCGTCGTGGAGACGCCGGCCGACGCTTGGATGTTCAGCCGCCTGGCCAAGGCCGTGAAGATGGTCACCGAGGGCATCGAGAACTACACCTTTGGCGACATGGCCCGCGGTGTGCAGCAGTTCTTCTGGAACGAGGTCTGCGACTGGTACGTCGAGGTCACCAAGGCCCGCTTGAAGGGCGAGGGCCGTCTGCAGGCTCAGCGCAACCTGATCTTTGTGCTCGATACCTCCATTCGCTTGATGCACCCGCTTATGCCGTTTGTCACCGAGGAGATCTGGGACAACATGCCGGCGAGCGTGCTCGACCTGGACGCCGAGGGCAACGTGGACCGCGCCGAGGCGCTCATGATCGCCAAGTGGCCGGAGCCCGCCGACTACGCCAAGTACGTCGACGAGTCCGCCGAGCGCGCGTTTGAGCTGTGCCGCACCGTCGTTTCCGCCGCCCGCGCCACGCGTTCGCGTTATCGCTTGAGCCCCAAGGCCGAGCTCGACGTGGTCGTGCGCGCCGGTGCCGAGGATATCGAGAAGCTCGAGAGCCTGCGCTCCACGATTGAGCCGCTGGCCAACACCGCCTCGTTGGTCATGGGTACCGACGTCGAGAAGCCGTCCGCGAGCATTGCCGTGGTCGATAGCGGCGTCGAGGTCTTTGTGGTGCTCGAGGGCAAGGTTGATCTTTCGGCCGAGAAGGCGCGCCTGGAGAAGGGGATTGCCGCGGCGCAGAAGGAGCTCGCCGGCTGCGAGAAGACGCTCGCGAACGAGGGCTTTGTGGCCAAGGCCGCGCCCGCGGTGGTCCAGAAGAAGAGGGACCGTGCAGCTGAGCTCAAGGAGATCCTGGCGGCGCTGAACTCGCAGGTTGCTGACTTCTCGTAGGTCTAACTTGGGGGCGCGTCCCGACGCTTTGCTCGCTACTGCGGACAGTCCTGCGCAAGACGGACAGCAAATTA
>CAJMRD010000126.1 GCA_905215725.1 uncultured bacterium
AGCAAGCTGGCCATCGACGGCCTCGGGCCCGACGATAACGCTCGGCGCCGTCTTCTTAATGAAACCGTAAATCGCAGCCGTCGCCACGCCCTCGACCACGCCGGCAACCAGCATATGCGGGATCATCATGGCAGGAATGGCAATAGACAACGGGAAGGGGCAGTACAGCGGCGCGCCCGAAGCGTTGGTAAAGAGCATCGGCTGAATACCAAACTCGATTGCCGCGCACAGGGCCGCCAGGCACAGGCCGACCCAGCCGCTTACGATGGCCGAAACCGAGGTGCCCCAGCTCTTGTCGTGCAGACGGCTGTTGAGCGCACGGAACACGATAGCAGCGGCAAACGGCAGCACGAAGGCCATGTTAAAGCAGTTGGCGCCAAAGGACAGGATGCCGCCGTCGCCAAACAGTAGTGCCTGTAGCGCCAGCGCGACCGAGACAGCAATGGCCGCGGCCTCCGGGCCCAGCAGCAGCGCGATGAGCGCGCCGCCGACGGCGTGACCCGTGGTGCCGCCGGGCAGCGGCACGTTGAACATCATGAGCAAGAAGGAAAATGCGGCGCAGATGCCCAGGAAAGCCATGTGCTCGCGATCGAGCGTGGCACGCACCTTTTTGATGCAGTGGACCCAAACGGGCACCATTGCCACTGCCATGACGGCATCCGTCTGCGGGGACAGATAATTATCTGGAATGTGCATGGGCGCCTCCCGGTTATCGGCGCACAGAATTGCAACGCCGCTTAAATCACCTTGTCAGTGTTACGCATTGTAAGATTCGTAACACGCCGCGGGCTATCATAGCAAAACGGCGCACTGCCGACAAAGCAGCACGCCGTTATGTAATGCGCGTGTCATATATGAAGGCTCAACGGTGCCTTATATCGAGCATAGCGGTCACGTAAGACTCGGCGGCAACCACCGCTGACCCATACCCCAGCGCAAGCCCTATCCGCGGACCTCGCCGTTTACGCCCTTGCATACCTTGGTGACGATCTTCTGGTGCGCCTTCTCGACCTCTTCGCTGGTGAGCGTGTGGTCGTCGGAGCGATACGTAAGCGCAAAGGCCATGGACTTCTTGCCCGCTCCGATGCGGATGGGATCGCGGTAGACGTCGAACAGGCGCACGCCCTCGAGCAGCTTGCCGCCGGCGCTGGTAATGCGGCGCTCAAGATCCTCGCAGGTCACAGCATTGTCGACCACGATAGCAAGGTCGTGCTCAACAGCCGGGTACTGCGAGAACTCGCGGTAGTTCTCCTGATTGCGGGCGCCCTTGATCAGCTTGTCCAGATCGAGCTCAAAGGCAACGACGACCTCATCGATGCCCATCGCCTCGCGCGCCTCGGGGTGAATCTCGCCGACCCAGCCCAGTACGGTGCCGCCGGACAGAACCTCGGCCGCACGACCCGGCTGCAAGAAAGCGTAGCCCTCGCCCTCGACGGGACGGAAGCGAACCTTCTCGATGCGCAGCTGGGCGAGCAGCTCCTCGACAATGCCCTTGCCAAAGAAGAAACGCAGCTTGCGGTACTTCATGTTCCAGGACTGCTCGCTCCACTGGCCCGAGAGCACGCCCGCCACGGACTTGGTCTCCTTGGGCAGGCTGGCGTTCTCGCGACCGTGGAACAGGCTGCCGACCTCGTACAGGTGCACGTTGGGCGTGCCGTGGGCCTCGTTATAGGCCACGGACTGCAGCAGGCCCGGCAACAGCGAACGACGCATCTCGGTCTGCTCGGCTACCAGCGGGTTCATGAGCACCACGGGGCAACCGCGACCCTCGGTGGACATACCGATCTTCTCCAGGTCGCCCGGGGCGGCAAAGCCGAAAGTCGTGGTCTCGTTGAGGCCGCAGGCGCGCAGGATCTCGCCGACCTTGCGGGTGAGCTTCTGCTCGCGGGTCAGGCCGCCGATGTGGTTCTTGGCAGCCGGGATGGTCGCCGTCACACGGCCCATGCCCCACAGGCGCAGGACCTCCTCGATCAGGTCGATCTCGCGCGGCAGGTCGGGACGGAAGCTCGGCGGGGTGACCATGAAGTCATCGCCGTCGCGCTCGACGGTGCAGCCCAGGCGGGTGAGCGAACGCTCGATAAACTCGGGCTCGATGTCGGCACCGCAGATGGCATGCACGCGGGCCAGGCGCAGCTTGATGCTGTCGATAGTCTTGGGCGCAGGGAAAACGTCGACATAGCCGGGAGCAACCTCGCCGCCGGCGATCTCCTCGATGAGCGCGCAGGCAACGTTGGCGACGTCCACGCAGCCGGTCTCGTCAACCTGGCGCTCAAAGCGAATGGAGGCGTCGGAGATCAGGGACAGGTCGCGGCTGGTGTGCGAGGTGCGACCGGCGTTGAAGCAGGCACTCTCGACCATCACATCGACGGTGTCGTCCTCGATCTCGGAATCCATGCCGCCCATAACGCCGGCCAGCGCCACGGGGCGCTCGCCGTCGGTGATGAGACCCATGCCGGCGTCGAGCGTGCGCTCCTCGCCGTCGAGCGTCGTGAACTTCTCATCCTGCTGGGCGGCGCGGACCACCACACGACGGCGGCCATCGCGCTCGGCAAAGGTGTCCAGGTCAAAGGCGTGCAGCGGCTGACCGGTGAGCATCATCACGTAGTTGGTGATATCGACAATGTTGTTGTGCGGGCGCACGCCCAGGGCGTTGAGGCGCTTGACCATCCAGTCGGGCGAGGGGCCGACCTTCACGTTGCGCACGATGCGGGCGACGTAGCGGTCGCACAGGCCCTCGTCGGCAATCTCGACCGAAAGCTCGTCGTCGGTCGCGCGGCCGGTCTCGGCCTTGATGGCAGGCAGCTCAACGTGGAAATCGCGATCGAAAATGGCACCGGTCTCACGGGCCATGCCAATCATGGACAGGCAGTCGGGGCGGTTGGGCGTGATCTCGCAGTCGAGCACGGTATCACTCGAGCCCACGTACTCGGCAAACGGCATGCCGCAGGGCGTATCCTCGGGCAGGATCATAATGCCGGAGTGGTCGCCACCCAGGCCGAGCTCGCGCGCGGAGCAGTTCATGCCCATGGACACGACGCCACGAAGCTTGCTTTTCTTGATCTTGACGTCGCCGGGAAGCACGGCGCCGATCATTGCCGTGACGATGTGGTCGCCGGCCTCAAAGTTCTGCGCGCCGCAGACGATCTGCAGCGGAGCGGGGTTGCCGTCGGCGTCGAGGTTCTTGTCACCCACGTCGACCGAGCACACATACATATGGTCGCTATCGGGGTGCGGGGTCTTGGTGAGTACCTTGGCGGTCACCACGTGGTCGAAGGACTCGCCCACGGTGTCGATCGCCTCGACCTCGGTGCCGGTACGGATATATTCGTCCGAAAGGGTCTTGGGATCCTCCGGAATATCGATCATGGTCTTGAGCCAGTCGTAAGAAACACGCATCTAACTGGTCTCCTTTCATCTGTAACGTCTGCAATAAACAGACGGAAAACTCCAGCTACGGAGACGGGTTTCCGAGGTGCCGCAGATTGCCCCGAAAGAGGAGCGCCGCGTACTTGGGTACGCAAGCGACGGTTTGAGGGGCAAGGTGCGGTGGCTCG
>CAJMRD010000127.1 GCA_905215725.1 uncultured bacterium
CGCAGATCTCCTCAGTGGACTGGTCGGCGGTGACGCCGGCGGCCTTGATGGCCTCGACGTCAGAGCCCTCGAGCGCCTTCTTGGCGTCGGCGATAGCGGCCTCGGCCTTGGACTTCACGTCGGCGGAAACCTTGTCGCCCAGCTCGTTGAGGGTCTGCTCGGTGGAGTAGCACAGGCTGTCGGTCTGGTTGCGGACCTCGACCTCTTCCTTCTGCTTCTTGTCCTCCTCGGCATGAGCCTCGGCGTCCTTGACCATACGATCGACTTCGTCGTCGGACAGAGCGGTGGAGCCGGAGATGGTGATCTGCTGCTCCTTGCCGGTGCCCTTGTCCTTAGCGGAGACCTTGACGATACCGTTGGCGTCGATGTCGAAGGTGACCTCGATCTGCGGCACGCCGCGGCGGGCAGCCGGGATACCGGTCAGCTGGAACTTACCGAGCGACTTGTTGTCGCGGGCAAGCTCGCGCTCGCCCTGGAGCACGTTGATCTCGACGCTGGTCTGGTTGTCGGCAGCGGTGGAGTAGACCTCGGTCTTGGAGGTCGGGATCGTGGTGTTGCGGTCGATCATCTTGGTCATGATGCCGCCCATGGTCTCGACGCCCAGCGACAGCGGGGTAACGTCGAGCAGCAGGACGCCCTCGACGTCGCCGGTGAGCACGCCGCCCTGGACGGCAGCGCCGTCGGCAACGACCTCGTCGGGGTTCACGGACATGTTGGGCTGCTTGCCGGTCATGGTCTTGACGAGCTCCTGGACGGCGGGCATACGGGTGGAGCCGCCGACGAGGATGACCTCGGTCAGATCGGAGAGCTTAAGCTTGGCGTCGCGCAGGGCGTTGGTGACAGGCTGCTTGCAGCGCTCGAGCAGGTCGCGGGTGATCTTCTCGAACTCGGCGCGGGTCAGCGTGTAGTTGAGGTGCAGCGGGCCGGACTGGTTCATGGTAATGAACGGCAGGTTGATGGTGGTCTGCTGGGCGGCAGAGAGCTCCTTCTTGGCGTTCTCGGCGGCCTCCTTCAGACGCTGCAGGGCCATGGGGTCCTGACGCAGATCGACACCGTTCTCCTGCTGGAACTTATCGGCCATCCAATCGATGACGCGCTGATCCCAGTCGTCGCCGCCCAGGTGGTTGTCGCCCGAGGTGGACAGAACCTCAAACACGCCGTCGGCGAGGTCGAGGATGGAGACGTCGAAGGTGCCGCCGCCCAGGTCGAAGACCAGGATGCGCTGGTCGGTGCCCTGCTTGTCCAGGCCATAGGCCAGAGCGGCAGCGGTCGGCTCGTTGACGATACGCTTGACGTTGAGGCCAGCGATCTTACCGGCGTCCTTGGTGGCCTGACGCTGGGCATCGTTGAAGTAGGCAGGGACGGTGATGACGGCGTCGGTGACGGTCTCGCCCAGATACTTCTCGGCGTCGGCCTTCATCTTTGCGAGCGTCATGGCGCTCACCTGCTCGGCGGTGTAATCCTTGCCCTCGATGTCGACGACGGCACGGCCACCCTGGCCCTCCTTGACCTCATACGGCACGGTCTTGATCTCGGAGGTGCACTCGGAGTACTTGCGGCCCATGAAGCGCTTGATGGAGAACACGGTGTTCTTGGGGTTGGTGACAGCCTGGTTCTTAGCGGCCTTACCAACGACGCGGTCGCCGTCGGCACGGAAGCCCACAACGGACGGGGTGGTGCGGTCGCCCTCGGCGTTCACGATAATGGTCGGAGAACCGCCCTCGAGAACGGCCATAGCGGAGTTAGTAGTACCAAGGTCGATACCAAGAATCTTACTCATTAGAAATTCCCTCTCTCTTTTGCGTTCGCGCCGCCTCGACGATCTGTCGCGCGGCGCTTCGGCTTGTCTTTCAGGATGTAGTGTATCCCCTTATGGGCCGGAATATACAAAATCTAAGTCAATTCATATAAGATTTCTTATTGCTGAGAGTTTAGGTTCTTAAATGCGCAGGTAGACGCACTGTTTGAGTTCTCGGCAAATCTATCGAGATCTATGTAGAGATGGCTGAGGCTTGGGTCTGGAACCCCTCGGGATGGCCTTGCGGAAAGCGAATCCCGGTTTGAGCGTGAATTCCGGGCTGCAGTTTCCGCAACCAAGGCCCTCGGGAAAATAGATCCCAGTCTGAGTGTGGATTCTGGGTCGCAGTTTCCGCCAGAGGGCTCGACCGGAAAGCGCGACCCGTTTTGGACGCCAATTCTGGATTGCGCTTTCCAGAAGCTCGCTAAATAGCTCAATATTTCAAGTCACCTTTAGCTAACATTTACGCAGCTCAACGGCCCCACCTGCACGTTTTTTAGTAAACCTTGGCATACTCGGCGAACGGTATGAAGATGCCGGTCAGAGGGTATTGCAAACGGTCGCTCCCGTGGTATGTTTTTGCCCGAATCAAACCGGCGCGCATCGCCTGTAGCGTCGGTCAACAGAGAGGAAACTACCATGGCTCATCCCGTAATTGATGCCGACGAGTGCATCGCTTGTGGCGTTTGCGTCGACTCCTGCCCCGCTGGCGTTCTGGAGCTCCAGGACGTCGCTACCGTCGCTGACGAGGACTCCTGCGTCGCCTGTGGCGCTTGCCAGGACGCTTGCCCCGCCGGCGCGATCACCGAGATCGTCGAGGAGTAACAACTCCCCCACTTGCACACTCAAAAGTACACCGTGCACAAAAAAGGAGGCCTCCGCATCGCCGCGGAGGTCTCCTTTTGCATGTGTGGGCAGCTAATTTGGAGCGGGACCCTTGGCAGTTGCGGTGGAATAGTTCCTGTTTTATGGCTTAGATGCCGATTTTAGGAACTATTTCACCGCAACTTATAGATGCAGCGTCGGCTACGAGAGATCATCCTCGTAGGGCATTAAATCGGCAAGGTAGCCTTTCTCCTTGAGCATCGCCTCGATCTCGTCGAGGGTCTGTTCGTCCTCCGCCGCAATGCGATGGAAGTGATAGCCACTCGTCACCGTTAGCAGCGGAAAGCTCTTGCCGCTCTCGATATCGCGCAGATAGCGCTCGACATCGCGGCGGTTGCGAATGTCCAGGTCGGCCGTGATCTTGCCGTACACACGATGGTTGACGATCACGTTGAGCACGGCGCCACCCGCGTCGACGATACTCGTAAGCTCGTCGCCCGCCTGCTCCACGCTGTGGCGCACCTTAACAAGACGCGTGGGCACGGCGGGGCTGCTGGGGGCCTCCTGCAGCACGTAGCCGCGATTGGTCGCCACGATATCGTGTCCATCGGCACGCAGCAGGGCGATGTCTTGCACGACAATCTGGCGGCTCACACCCACCTCGCGAGCAAGTGCACTACCGGAGACGGGGTCTTTGGCTCGCTCGAGCACGCCCATGATGGCACGGCGACGCTCGCGGGCGTCCATTATTTACCGTCCAGCAGACGCAGGTGCTTAAGCGAGAGGTCGAGGATCGGCGCGGAGTGCGTCAGGGCGCCCGAGCTAATAAAGTCAACGCCCAGGTCGGCAAGCGCGCGGATATTGCTGGCATCCACGTTGCCCGAACACTCGGTCTTGGCACGGCCGGCGATAAGTTCAATCGCGGCAGC
>CAJMRD010000128.1 GCA_905215725.1 uncultured bacterium
CCGTGGCTGCCGCACCACTTGTACGACTCGGCATTATCGAAGCTCTTGTCGTTTTGCCAGGTGGCATCGTGGAAGCCGATCATATTGCCCTCGAACGGCATCCAGTAGCTCACCGGGCTCTCGTATTTGGGCTTACCGGTTTCGGGGTCCTTGGCTCCGATCAGGGTGCTGCCGCCGTCGTTGCTGTTGATCTGCCACACGCCCTCGGGGGTGGCGTCTTCGCCCGGTTTGCCGGAAATAAAGTTGGCCTCCCACACGATATTGCCGTTCTCGTCGTAGTAGCGCGCGTGCTGCTCGGACAGATCGACATCGATGTATGCCTTCCAGTCGGGCTCTCCCTTTGCGGTAAAGGTGTCGGCCTTCTGGGAGTACTTGATCTCGATTTCGCCGGTCTGCTTGTTGTTAATGGCGTCCTCGACCTGCTTGGCGAGCGAGCTGCTGTCGATGGACCAACCAAAGTCGCCGCCTTCGACGGCGCACTGCTTGCCATCGGCGCGCGTCCACCAACGAGTGGAGCCCACGGTATTAAAGCCGTTGGCGAGCTCGGCTGCCCAGCTACTGATCTGCGACGTATCGAGCGTGGGGTTGGCCGGATCGGCAAAGCTGATCCACTGCAACACGGAGCTGCCGTCGACCTTTCCGGCATCCTCGCCGTTGAGCTTGAGGGTCACGTTGACGCCCAGGAAGTTGTTGGCGGCATCGCATGCGGCCTGAATCTGATCATCGGTCAGCGTTCCATTGAGCGGTTCATAGGCATCGTTGCCGAGCTTGGAAAGATCTACGGTCTCGGCCAGCGAGGCAAGCTCGAGCTCGGCATACTTAATGACATGCTCGCGGTTGATTTTTTCGTTGGAGCGCGCCTTCTCGACGGTAAACTTGCCGGCCTGCTCGTCATAGGAGCTATTGGCCTCGAACGTGCCCGAACGGCCCTCGTTAAACTCGTCGATAGCAGCGCCCAGGTCCTCCTCAAACTTCTTTTGGTCAAAGGTATCGGAGAGCATGGACAGGTCGACGTCTTGATCAAGATCGACTTTGTTGGAGGTAGCAGTTGTTTTGGTCTTGCCGCTTAAGGATTCCACAAGGCGGACCGGCCAAATAAAGGCTTCGTTGTGGTTGATGATTTCTTTTGCTGCAGCTTCACCGTCGACGATGGGTTCATCGGACTCGGGCTGATAGGTCCAGCTAAAGTCATCTCCTGTCACGGTGAGCTTATAGTGCTTCCATGCCGAGTTGACCTTGGTGGCGGCAGACGAAGCGTTGGAGAACGAGACGTCGACGCCGGCGATGGTGGTGTTGGGGTAGGCTACCTGCGAAAACGCTACGACGCCTACGATATAGACAATGACGATTAGACCAAGGACGACAAAGAGCGTTGTCTTTTTGCCCGACTTATTGTTCTCGGCGGGCTTGCGCGCGGGGCCGCGATCGCCTCGAGCGTGCGTGGGGGACTGCTTGGGCGCATTGCCGTTTGCCTGGCGCTGCTGACGTTGTTGACGCTGCTGTCGCTGTTGGTTCGGGCGTTGAGAAGCGTTTGCCGCACCACGCTGCTGACCGTGGCTCGGCGCGATAGGACGCGGCGACTGAACGCCGCCGGTGTGCCTGCTCGGCTGCTGCGGATCGGGAATCAGTTGAGTTCGATCGTTTTGCGACATCGTATGCATATCCTTCGATTTTCGCCTTGCGGTTCATCGTGTTTTTACTGGGCTTGCATTATAGCGATTGCCCTGCTGTTTGTGGTACGGAAACGGTGGCATTCAAAAGAGGTGGGACATTTGTCCCACCTTTGAGTTATTCTTTGCCGCTATCCGCACACCCCGCATTTTGCACAGGCCGAAAGTGCGGCCGGAGCCTGCGCGATGCCGCCCTTTGCCGTCTCGCGCAGCGTGGCCGGCAACGCGTGACCCACCGAGAGCATGACATGTGCCATCTGGTCAAACGGCACTAAGCTCTTAATGCCTGCGAGGGCGAGTTGTGCCGAGCTAAAGGCTGCTGCCACGCCGATGGCGTTGCGGTTTTGGCAGGGCACCTCCACGAGGCCACCGACGGGGTCACAAACGAGGCCCAGCAGGTTACTCAGCGCGATGGAACTGGCGTCAAGCGCCTGCTCGGGCGTGCCGCCGAGCATCTGCACCAGCGCGGCGGCCGCCATGGCGGCGGCGCTTCCCACCTCGGCCTGGCATCCGCCCTCGGCGCCGGCGACGCAGGCGCTCGTGGTGAGGTTGAGGCCGATGGCGGCTGCGCAGTAGAGCGCGTCCATGACCTGCTCGTCGTCGAGCTGCAGGCGATCGGCGAGCGCCAGCACGCAGCCGGGCACAACACCCGCGGAACCTGCCGTGGGGGCGGCGACAATCACGCCCATGGTAGCGGAGCGCTCGAGCACGGCCATGGCGCGGGCAACGGCGTCGGTCTGGACGGCGCCCATCAGGCTTGCACTCAAATCGTTGCAGCGGGTTGCTTCGACGAGCTTGGCCTCGCCGCCGATAAGCCCGCCGAGCGAGCGTTGCGGATTGGCGATGGGGGCCGTGGTCTCCTCGCGCATGACGTCGAGCACGCGGCGCATGGCGGCGACGGCGTGGGCCTCGCCGGTCAGACGTGCCTCGCGAACGGCCATGACGGCGCCGATGCTGAGCCCCAGTTCCTCGCACGCATCGAGCAGCTGCTCGCCGTCGTCGAAGATTTCCTTGGCCGAGACGCCGGGAGAGAGCGACGAGGCAGAACCGGGGAGCTCGATAAAGGTCGCGTAATCGACATTGTCGAGCTTGCGCAGCATGGGGACGACGGTGTCGTCGGGCGCGCCGTCGGTCTCAAAGACGGAGTAGGCCTGGCCGCCCACTTCGGTGCGGTAGGTGCGGCAGAAGGCGATGTTTACGTGGGCGTAGGCGAGCAGGTTGGTGAGCGCGGCGAGTACACCGGGGACGTCCTTGTGCGCCACGAAGAGCGTGGAATACATGCCCGAGATGTCGACGCCGACGCCGTTAATGCGGCTGATGCGCATCTTGCCGCCGCCCAGGCTCTCGCCGCGAACCTGTGCCGTGGCGCCCGTGTCGTCGACCATGTCGATGTCGACGGTATTGGGGTGGATGGAGGCGTCGTCGCCCTTGATGTCAAAGTGATATTCGAGGCCCTGCTCGCGTGCGAGGTCGAAGGCCTGCTTGATGTTCTCGTCATCGGTGTCGAGGCCCAGTATGCCCGCGACGAGCGCACGGTCGGTGCCGTGGCCGCGGTAGGTGTGGGCGAAGGAGTTCCACAGGCCAAAGGTGACTTTGGTGATGCGGCCTTCCAACAGGCTGGCGGCAACTTGGGCGCAGCGCAGGGCGCCGGCGGTGTGCGATGAGCTGGGGCCGACCATGACGGGGCCCAAGATCTCGAATGCCGAGGTCGTAGCTAGTGTTTGCGGCTTGCCTGCCATGGGTGCTCCTTTAATCTGTCCCGCCGTTCCGAGGGCTTTGGTATTTGGTCGCCTGCTCGGACAGTCCTGCTCGCACGGAGGCCACATTAAGTGGCCTCCGGCTCGTGCGGAACTCGCGATCGACCAAATACCAAAGCC
>CAJMRD010000129.1 GCA_905215725.1 uncultured bacterium
CCAGTTCCTTGGCGTAGACGGTCTGGTACTGGCTCTGATCCTCGAGCTGCTTCGTAATGTAGGGCGGCAGCGGCACGTGACCGGCAGCGTGGATGGCCTCGTCGAGCGTGCGCGGGTCGCCGGCGGCATTGCAACCGGCCGGCTCAAAACGCACCAGACGGCCGCCGCGGCTATCGGTGACAAAGTCGACAACCTCGGCCGTCAGCACCACGGGAGCCCCCTCGGGCGCATGGGCGCCACCGGCGCGATACTCAATATGAGCACCGGGCTTCAGGCGCTTGCCCGGCTTGACCAAGCACTCCCAAACATGGCCCAGCGGATCCACGTCCTCGCGGCGCTTGAGCAGCAGCGTCTCGACCACGCCGCCCGAGCCGGCTTTGCGACCGATCAGGCGAGCCGGCATCACGCGCGTCTTGTTGATGACGAGCACGTCGCCCGGCTCGATATAGTCGATGATGTCGCGGAAGATGCGGTGCTCGACGGTGCCGCCATGCTCCAGCGGCGTTCCTGTCTGGGAGCCCTTGCGATCCACCACCAGCAGGCGGCAGGAGTCGCGTGGCTCGGCAGGCGCCTGGGCAATCAGTTCCTCAGGAAGGTTGTAGTCAAAATCATCGGTACGCATAGACACGTCGGATACTCCTTATATTGCTAAAGTCCGCTCTACATCCTAGCAGGCTGACGTCCCAAATGAACTACTTTTTGGCGGCTTTGCGCTCGTCGCGGATGCGGGCGCGGTCCATGGCCGCCTCGACAGCCGAGAAGCGGCAACCACAGTAGTTCTGCCGATACATGCCAAGCTCGCGCGAACGGCGTGTCGCCTCGGGGTAATACGGGCGAAAATCGCGAATCACCGGGGTGAGCCCATGTGCCGCCGCCAAGCGCTCAAGCACGTCATTGCAGGTATCGAACAGCTGGTACGGCGAGACGGCGAGCGTCGTGCCCACAAACTCAAACCCGCGCTCCTGGGCCACACGGCACGCCTCGGCCAGACGCAGGGCATAGCACGCGCGACAGCGACGGGCTCGGTCGGCTCCCAGCGGGGCCACGCCGGCCTCCCAGCGCTTCCGGTCCTCCCCCGCCTCGATAAGCTCGATGTCGCCATCGGCACACCACCGGCGCAGCTCGTCCAAACGCCGCTGCCATTCATCGTGAGGCTGAATATTGGGGTTTGTCCAGCAGATTGTGGGCTCAAACCCTTCCTCGCGCAGCAGGCGGACCGGCTCAAGCGAGCACGGCGCACAGCACGCATGCAGCAACAACGACTTCATCGACATCTCCTCACCCAAAAAAGCGCACGCCAAAGGACGTATCCTCGCAGGCGACAATGCGGCGGTCGCGCAAAATGGTCCGCACGTAATACCAGTCGCCCACGCAACCCGACAAATGCAAGCCGGCAGCCAAGTAGCACAGCAGCGGATAGCCCGAAAACGCAAGCCCCAGGGCAAGCGTTGTCGTCACAACAACCGTCGGTGCCAGGCAAACCGCCACGTACCGCCGGCGAGAATACACAACGCCTTCGGCGCAGGCATAGATCATCGCTGTCTCGCGATTCGCCCCAAAGGTCACCTTCGCGCCCGCAGGCGCCAGCAGTTTAAAAAACACACCGTGCACCAGCTCGTGCACGGCAAATGAAGCCGCCGAAACCGCAGTCAAGCCGACCATCCAGCCCAAGGCGGCCATCCAGCCGCCCGCGTCAGCCGCATCCAAGTCTGCAGGCCCGCCCAGCAGCATAAACACCGGCACCAGGCACACGGCAAACACCACAAGCATGGCCATCCCCCACACAAAGCAAGCGTGCAGAAAATCCTCGTCTTCAAACGCATGTATGTTGGAAATCTCATTCATAGCATCTTAGGATAGCGCCCCTGCCACGTACCCGTCCGCATGTGCGATAATGTCGAACGATATGCACGAATTGACCACCGCGCCGCCGAGCCCCACGCCCGACTGCGCTCTCACCATATGCGAAGGAGTCCCATGGCATCCAAATACTCCATGAACGACCGTCCCAGCTGGCCTCGCCGCGCCATCGTTACCGCCGGCGAGCCCTATGGCAACAAGGGCCTTCACTTTGGCCACGTTGGCGGCGTCTTTGTCCCTGCCGACTTCTTCGCCCGCTTCCTGCGCGACCGTCTGGGCCGCGAGAACGTCATCTTCACCTCGGGCACCGACTGCTACGGCTCGCCCATCATGGAGAGCTACCGCAAGCTCAAGGAGAACGAGGGCTACGACAAGTCCATCGGCGAGTATGTCGAGTCCAATCACTCACGCCAGGCCGCGACCCTCAACAACTACAACATCAGCTGCGATATCTACGGCGGCTCGGGACTTGAGCCGGCTGCGCAGATTCACAACGAGGTAACCGCCGAGATTATCGAGCGCCTGCACGAGCAGGGCACCATCTCCAAGCGCTCCACGCTGCAGTTCTACGATGCCAAGGCCGGCACGTTCCTCAACGGCCGCCAGGTGATCGGCCGCTGCCCCATCCAGGGCTGCAAGTCCGAGAAAGCCTATGCCGACGAGTGTGACCTGGGTCACCAGTTTGAGCCCGAGGAGCTCATCGCGCCCAAGAGCCAGCTCACCGGCGAGGTGCCCGAGCTGCGCCCGGTCGACAACCTCTACTTCGACCTGCCAGTCTACCTCGACTTTATGAAGACCTATACCGCCAAGCTCGCCCAGAACCCGCAGGTTCGTTCCGTGGTCTCCAAGACTATGGAGGAGTGGCTGCTGCCGGCTCAGCTCTATATCCAGAACAAGTTCCGCGAGGCCTTCGATGCCGTCGAGGATCAGCTTCCCGAGCACACCGTGCTGGAGCCCGAGGGCAACAAGAGCAGCTTTACCGTCACCTTCCCCAGCTGGAAGGAGCGCGACGACGCCCACGCGGTGCTCGCCAACGGCGGCGTGCGCTTCCGCAGCGGCAAGGCGCTCGTGCCCTTCCGCATCACCGGTAACATCGACTGGGGCGTTCCGGTGCCCGAGGTCGATGGCGTCTCCGACGTCACCTGCTGGTGCTGGCCCGAGAGCCTGTGGGCGCCCATCAGCTATACGCGTACCGTGCTCGCGCGCGATGCCAAGGCCGCCGGCGTGACCGAGGGTGTCGCCGCCCAGGATGCCGCCCTCATGGGCGAGCCCGCTGCCGACTCCACGCAGGTCCCCGCGCCCACCTACCAGCACAGCTCGCTCGACTGGCGCGACTGGTGGTGCTCGGACGACGCACAGATCTACCAGTTCATCGGTCAGGACAACATCTATTTCTACTGCATCGCTCAGACAGCCATGTGGGAGGCCCTGGGTTGGGACCTTACGCAGAGCACCGTCAGCGCCTGCTATCACCTGCTCTACATGGGCAAAAAAGCCAGCTCGTCCTCGCAGACGCCTCCCCCGCCGGCAGACGACCTGCTCAACCACTACACCTGCGAGCAGATGCGCGCGCACTGGCTGTCGCTCG
>CAJMRD010000130.1 GCA_905215725.1 uncultured bacterium
CACAGCAGCTGCTTTGCCAGCTCGCCGCCGCCCTCGCCAACGGCCATGGTGCCCAGAGCGCCGTAGCGGGTGTGCGAGTCGGAACCCAGAATCATCTTGCCGCAACCGGCGAAGTTCTCACGCATAAAGGAGTGGATGACGGCGATGTGCGGCGGAACGAAGATGCCGCCGTACTTCTTGGCCGCAGAAAGGCCAAAGACGTGGTCGTCCTCGTTGATGGTGCCGCCCACGGCGCACAGCGAGTTATGGCAGTTGGTGAGCACGTAGGGCAGCGGGAACTGCTCCATGCCCGAGGCGCGCGCCGTCTGGATGATGCCGACAAAGGTGATGTCGTGGCTCGCCATGGCGTCGAAGCGAATCTTGAGCGCCTCGGGGTCGCCGGACGTGTTGTGTGCCTGAAGGATCGAATACGCGATGGTGCCGCGCTTGGCATCCTCGGACGTCTGCGTAATACCGCGCTCGGCAGCCTCGGCCTCAGGCACAACCTCGCTGCCGTTACGCAGGTAGATGCCGTCCTCGTACAGCTTGACCATACTGTCTCCCACTCTGCCCAAAAGATTTGGGCGCATAGCATACATTCGTTCAATATCGTGCCATAGAACGGTTGCCAGCGGGTTACGAATCTCGGCGTTCACTTTATCTCAGTAAAGCACAGGGCGATATTGGCGCAAGGAGTGTCCCAAAGTGCCGGCACAGAAGGAACGTCCCCAAGTGCCAGCCAAAAATGGGAGTGGATAACCTCCCGTTTCTAGCCCTCAAGCGGACAAAAGTGGGAGATTATCCACTCTCATATTGTTAGGATTTGCGTCGTAGAGCCGCCGTAACTAAAGATCGGTTCCCGCGCCCAGCAGCTTGCGCATGACCTGTTCGGGGTTGACCGAGCCGTCGCGCGGGGCCAGGGCGGTAATCTTCTTCTGCATCTTGTACTCGTGCAGCTCGTCCTCGAGCTGGCGTACGCGGGCGCGGAGCTTCTCGTTCTCGCGCTCGCGCTCCTCGGCACGCTCCTTCATATCGAGGATGCGCACCACGCCGGCAAGGTTGATGCCCTCGTCGGTCAGCTGGTTGATGAGCTCCAGGCGCTCGATATCGGCACGCGAATACAGGCGCGTGTTGCCGCCCGAGCGCTGGGGGTTCACCAGGCCCTTGGACTCGTAGACGCGCAGAGTCTGCGGGTGCATGCCGGTCAGCTCGGCCGCCACGCTGATCATGTACAGCGGTTTGTTCCTATTGTCCTCGGCCATGCTACCTGACCCCTTTCCGTCTCGTTATCGTCCATCATAAGCCCGCGGGCGCGGGCGTGCGCCACGACCGCCCTAGTACGTCGCCTTGTAACGGTTGACTTTCTCGCGATAGTCGCGCGTGTCGGCCTCGCGCAGCTTGGTCATGGCATCGCGCTCGTCATCGGATAGGTTCGTGGGGACCTGCACCTTGATCTCGACAAGCAGCGCACCGGTGCGCCCGCGATGCTTAACGTCGGGCGCGCCCATCTCCTTAAAGCGGAACTTCTTGCCCGTCTGGGTACCCGCGGGCACCTTCAGACGAACCGTCGCACCACCGGGCGTCGGCACGTCCACCGTGCAGCCGAGCGCCGCCTCGAAGACCGAGACCGGTACCTCCATGGTCACGTCGGCACCTTTACGCTTAAACAGCGGATGCTCCTCCACGTGCGTGGTCACGACCAGGTCGCCGCGCTCGCCGCCGGCAACGCCGTACTCGCCGCGACGCTTGTAGCGCAGCTTGCCACCGTCGACCGCGCCCGCAGGCACTGAGACCGTAATTGTCTGTTGCTCGCCCGTCGAGGGAATGCGGTAGGTGACCTTGTGCGTCACGCCGCGAAACGCGTCCTCGGCCGAAACATCGACGGTCAACGACAGGTCGCCGCCCTTGCGAGCACGGCTGCGGCCCGCGCCGGCACCGGCAGCGCCCGCAGCCCCGGCAAAGCCCGAGCCCCAATCGCTGCCCCAAGCGCCGTTGCCGCTAAAGATGCTGTCGAAGATATCGCCCCAGCCGCTGGCGCCTGCGCCGGCACCGTAGCCGCCGCCATACGCGCCGCCCGCGCCCGGCATGCCGCCAAACATGAGCATCTGGTCGTACTCTTTGCGCTTCTTCTCGTCCGAAAGCGTCTCGTAGGCCTCGCTGATCTCCTTGAACTTGGCCTCGTCGCCGCCGGCATCGGGGTGATATTTTTGCGCGAGCTTGCGAAACGCGCTCTTGATCTCTTTGTCGGAGGCGCTCTTGGATACGCCCAGGATGTCATAGAAGGTTTTGCCTGCAGCCATCGTAGCTCCTCTCCTGTTACGTCCGCCGCCCATGCAGACGACGGCTCATGCTTTCATATGGCACTAGGCCAGAAAGGGCCCCGGGTGTTGCCCCGGGGCCCTTCTCAATTACTCCTCGGTGCTCTCGGCCGTATCGGCCGTAGCATCCTCGGGCGCCGCTTCGGGCTCCGGTGCGGGGCGCTTCTCGCCACCGTAGGTCACCGTCACCATCGCGGAACGCAGGATGCGATCCGCCATGCGGTAGCCCTTCTGGTACACATCGTTGACGGTCTCGTCGTACTGCGATGCGTCCTCGACGCGACCCACGGCCTGATGCTCGAGCGGATCGAACGCCTCGCCCTTGGGATCGATGGGCTCAACGCCCTCGTGCGCAAACACATCAAGCAGCTTGGCATGAACCGCATCGACGCCGTCGACGAACTGCTTAAAGTCGTCGGAAAGCTCTTGGCTGCGGGCATGGTCGATCGCGCGCTCGATATCGTCGATCACCGGCAACAGCGCGGTGACAAGCTTCTCGGTCGCGCGCTCGCGCTCGGCGATACGCTCGTTTGCGGTGCGGCGACGAAAGTTCTCCCAGTCGGCCTGCAGACGGGCGGTGCGCTCGGTGGCGTCCTTTGCCTTGTCCTCGGCGGCCTTCTGAGCCTCTGCCGCAGCATCAAGCTCGTTGCGCACGTCGGTAAGCTCCTTCTGAGCCTGCTCGAACTTAAGCTTAAAGTCGTTGTCGGCGGCTTCCTCACCGGCGCGGATAGCGGCTTCCACCATCTCGTCCTCGGTCATCGTCGCCTCCTTGTTGGAATCCTCTACCTGGTTCTCGGCAGCCTCGGCGGCCTCGGCCTCGTTGGCCTCGGTATCGTCGACGGCCTCTACGGGAATCTTCACGTCCTTCTCCTCAGAGTCAACGGGGGCGGCGCCAGCGGCAGCC
>CAJMRD010000131.1 GCA_905215725.1 uncultured bacterium
GAGCCGACGAGAACGGCGGCTACCTCAAGGAGAACTACATGTCGTCCTTTATGGGCTTTGCACCGGCACAATCGCCCAAGGTGCTGTGCTATATCACGCTCGACGGAACGCCGAGCGGCTCAGATGCCGCTGCAGTGCCGTTCCAGTCCATTATGGCCAACGCGCTCGACGTGCTGGGTATCCCGCACACGAGGTAGGGGGTTACAATCTTTGGGGCGTGGTTTGCTGTCCCATATGAGGGTGTTCACATGCCCTGCACCACGCATGCGCGGCGCTGGGATACAATACGCCGATAGCATTATTAGGTTTACAGGGGAGCTGCAATGATAGAGATCGCCGTCAACAACCTCGCGGCCGCAACAGGGGCCCGAACCGTGACGGGAGAAGCCGATCGGGTATGCCGCGGGTGCGTTATCGACTCGCGCCAGGTCGAGGAAGGGACGATTTTCGTCGCCTTTCCCGGTGAAAACGTCGACGGCAATGATTTTGCTTCCCGTGCCGTCCAGTCGGGTGCCGGCGCCGTCGTAATGACGCGTGAGCCCGAGGCCGAGTTGGTCTCGCTGGCGCAGGACAAGGGCTGTGCCATCTTGCTGACCGATGATCCCGAGGAGTTTCTGCTGCGTTTGGCGCACACGTATCGCCTGGAGCTTGGCTGCCTGGTCGTTGGCATTACCGGTTCCATCGGCAAGACGACGACCAAGGACGTGCTCGCCGCCGTGCTCGCCAAGCGCTATCGTGTCTGGGCCACCAAGGGCAATTTCAATAACCTGATCGGCATGCCGCTCACGGTGCTTTCCGCTCCGGCCGATACCGAGGTCCTGGTGCTCGAGATGGGCATGAACCATTTCCACGAGATCGAGCGCCTGTCCCAGTCCGCCAATCCCAACCTTGCCATCGTGAGCAAGATTGGTACCTCTCATATCGGCATTTTGGGTAGCCGCGAGAACATCGCCCGCGCTAAGGCCGAGATTGTCCAGGGTATGTGCGCCGCCGGCGACTTTTTGCCGCTGCTGGTTTTGGGCGGCGAGGACGACTTTACACCGTTCATTCGCGATACGTTCGCCCAGCCTGCTGGTATCGACGTGATGCTGGCCGGCGTCTCGGACGATGATGAGGTCCGCGCCCGCGACATTCGTGTTGATGACGAAGGCCGTCCGGTCTTTACGCTCGATTTTGGCCAGGGCGAGACAATCGATACCATGCTTGCCATCCCCGGCGTGCAGTCCGTCCCAAATGCCGTTAAGGCCGCCGCGGTTGCCTATCGCCTGGGCGTGACGCCCGAGCAGATCGATACTGCCTTTAGGGGCCTCACGATCACCGGTCACCGCCAGGAGATTAAGCGCGCCAAGAGCGGTGCCCGCGTCATCGACGATTCCTATAACGCCAGTGCCGAATCCATGGCTGCTGGTCTCGATCTACTGTGCTCGCTTTCGTGCGCGGGGTCTCGCATGGCGATCCTGGGCGAGATGGGCGAGATGGGCGATGAGGCTCCTCGCATGCATGAGCTCGTGGGCGCCTATGCCGCCGCCAAGAAGCTCGACATGCTGGCGTGCGTGGGTGGTGAGCTGGCCCAGCTTATGGCCGATGCCGCGCGCATGATGGGCATGGACGAGGACCGCATCCAGGTGTTCTCCGATTATCAGCAGGTGCTCGACCGCATGGGCGGCGCGCTTGAAAAACATGATGTTGTACTGGTCAAGGGTTCCCGTTTTGTTGAGCTCGACCGCTTTGTGGAAGGTGTGTGCTAGCCCATGTTCGGCAATCCCTCGTATCCAACGTATCAGGCTTTTTTGGGGCTTGGCATCGCCGCTGCCATTGCGCTGCTGCTCATGCCGTGGTGGATCAAGCTGCTCAAGGTCGAGGGTATCGGCCAGCAGGTTCGTGCCGACGGCCCCAAGCGTCATTTGGTTAAGCAGGGAACGCCCACCATGGGTGGCGTTGTCATCCTCGTCGCGATCTCGCTGACCTGCCTGCTGATGGGCAAGCTCACCACCGAGCTCGTGCTCGTGCTGCTCGCCACGCTGGCGACCGGCGTGCTGGGCCTGATCGACGACCTGACCTCCGTTACGCACGGGCGCTCGCTCGGTCTGACGCCTCATGCCAAGATGATCGGCCTAACCATTATCTGTGTCACCTTTACGGTACTTGCCGTCAACTGGTGCGGCGTCGCCCCCGAGATTCGTTTTCCCGGCGGCCTGACGATTGACCTCGGTGTTCTTTCGACCACCATCTGCGGCCTTTCGTTCCCGTGGCTCTACATTGTCTTTTGCTGGCTGATGATCGCCGGTCTTTCTAATGCCGTGAACCTGACCGATGGCCTTGACGGTCTTGCTGGCGGCACCTCCATGATTGCCATGCTCGCCATGGCTGCGATGGCGTTTTTGCACGGAGACGTGAACCTGTCCATCTTCTGCACCGCGTGTGCCGGCGCCTGCTTGGGTTTTCTGTGGTTCAACTGCTATCCGGCGAGCATCTTTATGGGCGATACCGGCTCGCTTGCCCTGGGCGCCGCGTTTGCCTGCACGTCCATCATGACCAACACCGAGGTCGTCTCCCTCATCATCGGCGGCCTGTTTATCGTTGAGACCCTGTCGGTCATGATTCAGGTTGTCTACTTCCACTTTACGCACAAGCGCGTCTTCCTTATGGCGCCCATCCATCATCATTTCGAAAAGAAGGGTTGGGCCGAGACCAAGGTCGTCATTCGTTTTTGGATTATCGCTGCGGCATTTGGTGCCGTTGGCCTTGCTCTGTTCTTCCAGTTGGGATAGTGGTCTTTCATGTCTCTTGCTGATGTCTTTAGCCTGCTCGTTTTGGGTCAGGGCAAATCCGGTCTCGATGTCGCCCGCTGGGCGCTGGCACATCCCGAGCGCGTAAGTGCCGTTACCGTGTATGGCGGTGGCACCTCTGAGCCCAATGACGCCACGCGTGCGCTCGAGGCTGCTGGTGCGTCGTTTGTCTATGGGACCGAACAGGTCGAGGGCGCCTATGACGTATGCGTGACGTGCCCGGGCATCTCGGAGTTCTCGGGCTTCTTTAAGGCCGGGCGCGAGCATGCCGCCCAGATTATGGGTGAGCCCGAGTTTGCCTATCGCCTGTCGCCCGATAACTGGATTGCCATCACGGGCACCAACGGCAAGACGACCACCACGTCGCTGACTGATTATCTGCTTAAGGCTGCCGGCGAGGCAAGCGTTGC
>CAJMRD010000132.1 GCA_905215725.1 uncultured bacterium
GGCACCAGCGGGTACGGATGCTGCAGGCGCGGCGGCCTGAGCAGCAGCCACGCTCGCCGGCACGGCGGCATTGGCAACCATGGCCTCCAGGCGTGCCACGCGCTCGGCCAATGCCTCAATCGTTATATCAGCCTCGGGACGTGCCAGACGCGTGCAGGCAATCTCGAGCACCAGGCGCACGTCGCTCGCGCCCCTCATCTCCAGTGCGGCATCGTCAAGCACTGTCAGCACACGGGCCAGGCGGTCGGCAGGATGCTCGCCAAAGGCAGCGGCCTCGGCAGCAAGCACCTCGGCCTGCTCGGAGCAGCCCTCAAACAGCTCGGCACGGGCACCGGCAACGCAGGCAACGTACACGTCACGCACATGCGCCACCAGGTCGCGCGTCAGCTCCAGCAGGTCGTTTCCTTCCTCGACCTGCGCACGGATCAGTCCATATAGCTCGGCAACATCGCGATCGGCAATGGCGCGGGAAAACTCGCCCAGAATCTGGTCCGAAACCTCGCCTAAAAGCGAGCGGGCGTCGTCCGCATGCACAGAACCGTTGCCAAAGACGCTCAGCTGCTCCAGCGTGGACAACGCGTCGCGCATACCGCCCTTGGCATGGCGCGCCACAATGGCGAGTGCCTCGTCGTCGTAATCGAAGCCCTCCTGCTCGCACACGTAGGACAGGCGATGCTCGATATCCTCGTTGCCGATGCGGTGGAAATCGAAGCGCTGGCAGCGCGAGAGGATGGTCTCCAGAATCTTTTGCGGGTCGGTGGTGCACAGCACAAAGATCACGTGCGCCGGCGGCTCCTCAAGCGTCTTGAGCAGCGCGTTGAACGCCGCCGTCGTGAGCATGTGGACCTCGTCGATGATATAGATCTTGTACTTGCCGCGCACCGGGGCAAAGTTGACGGAGTTGATGATCTCCTCGCGCACATTGTCCACGCCCGTGCGGGAGGCGGCATCGAGCTCGTAGACATCGGGGTGGTTACCCTCGGCAATGAGCTCGCACTCCTCGCAAGTACCGTCGGGCATGCAGCCGCTTGCACCCTCGGCGCGCGCCGCCTCGGCATTGCGGCACAGCAGCGCCTTGGCCAGAATGCGCGCCATGGTGGTCTTGCCCGTGCCGCGCGGTCCGCAGAACAGGTAGGCGTGGGACAGGCGCCCCTCGGTGATGGCGTGCTCGAGCGTCGAGACGATATGCTGCTGGCCCACCACGGAGTCAAAGGTGAGCGGGCGATACTTTCGGTACAACGATTCCATGGGTGCTCCCCCGGGTATACTGAGTCTTGTTGCCGCGGCGGCCATGCGGTCGCACGGCATACTGCATTCCATAATAACCCGTACGGCGAGCCCGCCGCGATAGGAGTCCAAAGAGCATGGCAGACGCAGAGAGCAACCTCGTTCCCTCCGAAGCAGCCGACCAGGTCGAGGTCGCGCTCGAGGAGCAGGCCGCAGCCGACGACGGCATCCTGTACCTCAACGAGTACCAGTACGAAAACGACCTGGTCACCGACTTCGCCCGCCTGGTCGCCTCGCCCAGGCGTCGCGGCTCGCTGTATGTCGCCGCGGCAATTGCCGCGCTCATCGGCATCGGCATGTTGGTGGCCGGCGGCAACTGGATCAAGTTTGGCGTCGTCCTGATCGTATTCGGCGCTTTTTTGGCCTGGTGGAGCAAAAACCTGCACCACACCCTCGCCCGCGACTTTATCGACGCCGTCGAGGCCGACGAGTCCATGGGTGGCCGCTATCGCCGCGTCGCCGCCAACGAGGACGGCCTGATGGTTTGGGGCAAGAGCGGCAAGTCGCAGTTCTTCCCGTTTGAAAAGCTCGACCACGTGCTCGACGGCGAGCGCATCTTTGTGGCCATGTTCGCCGACCAGGGCGTGACGATTCCCAAGGACACCTTCGTCCGTGGCGATGCCGAGCAGTTCGGTCCCTTCCTCAAGGCCCGCATCAACAAAAAACTCCGCATCGAGACCAAGAAGAAGAAAATGAAGGCCGAGAAGGCCGCCGCCGAGGCCAAGCAGGGCGACAAGTCCCAGGAGACCAAGGGCAAGCAGCGCAAGCAGAAGAAGAACAAGAAGAAGCGCTAGGCCGGACGCAAGGTCCAGACCCCAGACGGAGCTTAAATTGAATGTCGCCCACCTGCGCGTGCTACACTAGCAGCATCTATGCCACCGCGAACGGCTCGGCTCAGCGCCCGCCACTCGCAAACGAACTTTAAACGCACGAGGGTTGGCCATGCCGCTTTTCTCGCAACATACCGCCCGGTTCTCGCCGGACGTTCCTTTGGAGGGCACCAGCTCTCGCGAGCTGCTCAAGCGGTACCAGCCGCTCGAGACACTTGCGACCGGCGGTTTTGGCTCCATCGAGATCTGCCGCGACACGCATCTGCGCCGCCGCGTCGCCATTAAGCGCATCCCCCTTATCAACGGTGCCGGCATGCCCGCCAGCGACATCATGGATGTCCTGCGCGAGGCGCACACTGCCGCCATGCTTCAACATCCCAACATCGTGCAGGTCATCGACTTTACGCACGACACAGCCTATGCCTACCTGGTTATGGAATATGTCGATGGCATGTCGCTGGCCGAGTTTTTGCACCGCGTGGACGGCCACTCACTTACCTTTGACGAGGCCGCGGCCATTGCCGATGCCCTGGGCCAGGCGCTCACCTTCGCCCATAGTAATGGCGTACTCCACCTGGACATTAAGCCCGCCAACGTGCTCATCGACCACTCGGGCAATGTAAAGCTCACCGACTTTGGCATGGCGCGACTGTCGTCCGCCGGTGGCTTTGGCGGCTCGCGCGGCGGCACCATCGGCTACATGCCCTTGGAGCAGATGCGCCAGGAGCCGCTCGATGTGCGCACCGACGAGTGGGCCCTGGCGAGCCTCACCTACGAGATGCTCACGGGCTCGAACCCGTTTTTCGCCGATGATCTGGACGCGGCGGAGGAGGCCATCGAAGAGGCAGAGCTCGTGCTGCCGTCGCTGTGCTGGGACGAGCTGGACGCCGAGGCCGACGAGGTCATG
>CAJMRD010000133.1 GCA_905215725.1 uncultured bacterium
CGAGCGAGCGGGCGTTGAGCGCATCGGCGCGGCGCTCGCGAATGGAAGCATGGGCCTCCTGGCGTGCGGCACGATCGGCAGAATCCGCCGCCGCCACGCGCACGCGGTCGCCGATAGCACCGGCATTTTCGGGCGCCGCGGTCAGCGACTCCTCAAAGGTAATGCCCTCGTCGCCAAAGGTGAGCTCCATCGACTCGCGCGCACCGCGGTCGGGAATGGCAAACACGCAGGCGTAGCGCTTGCCCACGACTTCCTGAATGCGCGTCATAAAGCGATTGTCCGAGCCCGCGATGGCCGGCTGCTCAATCTTGAGCTCGGCCGTCACCGCACCGCCGGCACGGATGAGGCTTACGTAGTTCAAGCGCTGCTGGGCACCAAAATCGAGCTGTTGAGCGCGCACGTACAAGCCGTCTAGACGGTCAATCCCCGCCTCGCCGGCACGCGCCTCGATATCCTCGTAGGCACGCAGGCAATCGTCGAACAGCGAGCGCGGCTCGGACAGCACCACGAGCGCCTTGCCGCTCACGTGCGCCAGCGGGCTCACGGTCTGGCCGTACATTACCGGCAAAAAGCGGTCGAGCTCGGGTGTAACGATGCGCGCATCCACCATCTCGAGCAATGCGGCCAGCTTGCTGTCGTCCTGGCTGGCGCGATAGAGCGCCACATGCATGTTGTGGACGGCCTCGTCGGTAAGCGCCAGCTCGCGACAGGGGAAGATCTCGATGCTGTCTTCGTTACCGATGGTCTGCCCCGTTGAGCTCACCATGCGGCGGATGCGGTCGATCTCGTCGCCAAAGAACTCAATGCGCACGGGCGCTTTTTCCTGCGCGGGAAACACCTCGACGGTGTCGCCGTGCACGCGGAACAGACCGGGCGCGTCGGCGGCGCCGGCATTGGTGTAGCCCATGCCCACTAGGCGCTGCGGCACCTCATCAAAAGGAATCTCCTCGCCCACCGCAAAGGTCGTGGACTCCCAATAGCGGCTCTCGACCGGCGGCACGCAGCGCAGCAGCGCGCGGGCCGAGGCAACCATGATGCAGTTGTCCCCGCGCACGATGCGCCCCAGAGCCTCGCAGCGCTGCGCCACCACGGCATCGTCGGGCGCCTGCTCGCGCCACGGATAGTCCTTGCGCTCGGGAAAACGGCACACGTGCGCCAGGCCCACGTAGGCGGCAAGGCTGCGCGCGGCGCGATCGGCCGCATCCTCGCCACTCACAATGTAGACCGTCGGGCGCGGGCGGCGCGCAAACTGAGCGGCCGCCATAAGCGTGCGGCCCGACTGCGACACGGCCAGCGTCACGTCCTCGCCGGCATCGAGTCCGGCCTCGACGGTCTGCAGCGCCTCGGCAGTGTAGAGCTGCGCGGCTATACGGTGAATGAGCATGCTGTTCCTCCGGCATCGCAACGCCAAAAGCCCGCCGGGGCAAGCTCGGCGGGTCGTACGTCAAAAGTCTTGATTGTCATGGTAGCGCATGAGGTGGGCACGCCAGCGCACACCGAACAGCTACCCCAAAACGCGCACGCTGGGGCAAAGGTCTGCCAGCGGGCAGTCGTCACACTTGGGTTTGCGGGCATCGCAGATCTCGCGACCAAAGGTGATCCACTGGTGGTTGACCGACTCCCAATACTCGTGCGGCAAAATCTTGAGCAGATCTTGCTCGGTCTTGAGCGGCTCCTTGGCATGCGTCTTGGGGCTCAGCATCAGGCGGTGCGCGATGCGGTTGACGTGCGTGTCCACCGCAATGCCCTCCACGATGCCATACCCCACGTTGAGCACGATGTTCGCCGTCTTGCGTCCCACGCCCGGCAGCTTCACGAGCTCCTTCATGTCGGCCGGCACCTCGCCGCCATAGTCGGCGACGATCATCTGCGCGGCCTCGACGGCATGCTTGGCTTTGCTCTTGTAGAAGCCGAGTGACTTGATGGTGTCTGCCACGTCAGCCACGCTCGCCCCAGCCATGGCCTCGGGCGTGGGCCACTGGGCAAACAGCCGCGGCGTCACCTTGTTGACCTGCGCATCGGTCGTTTGCGCCGAGAGCAGCACCGCGATCAGCAGGCGGAAGGGATTCTCGTGGTCCAAAAAGCACTCGACCGGGCCATAGCGACGGTTGAGGCGCGCACACACCTCGATGGCGCGCTCGCGCTTGGCGGCATTGGTCTCGCGTGGCATAACGACTCCTCGGCTCAACGGCACAATAAACTTATGGGCATACCAATTACTACTTTACGCTCTCTTACACAATCAGCCAGATACTTGCCATGAAGCGTGAGATTATTTTTATATTGTACCTGTTCTGTATGAGACTCTATTTCTTCTTTTGTTAAAGTTTCTTGCTCTAGTAAACTTTCAGCAATTAACTTTAATAAATCCATATTTTGTTTAATAATTTCGGTTGCTTTAGCATGACATTCATCAATAATTTTACGCATTTCCATATCAATCTCATTAGCAACTTCATTAGAGAAATTATGTGATTTATTATAATCTCTGCCTAAGAAAACACTTCCTTCTTGTTGTTCAAATTGTAATGGTCCTAAATCACTCATACCATATTCAGTAACCATCGCTCTAGCAATTTTAGTAGCCTTTTCAAAGTCATTATGTGCTCCAGTAGTTATTTCACCAAACACTAACTCCTCAGCAGTTCTACCACCAAGTAAACCAGTTATTTCTTCTAATAAATCAGTTTTAGTAGAACAAATCTTTTCTTCACTTGGAATCATCATATTATATCCACCAGCAGAACCTCTAGGGATAATTGTAACTTTTTGAACTACATTAGCATGTTCTAATTTAAGTCCAATAACAGC
>CAJMRD010000134.1 GCA_905215725.1 uncultured bacterium
GACGGAAAGCACATTAAGTGCTTTCCTTTGCGTGCGGAACTCGCGACAAACTTAACCCCCGCCCTCAGCCCCGGAAGCCCTCCCGGATGGCCCCAAAAAATTTTTCAAAAAAGTTGTTGCGCGCCGGACAGACTTCTGTGTATACTAATCCCCGCAACGCACGCGAGCGGAAACAAACGCGAACGTCTGCCTGGGGAGTTAGCTCAGTTTGGTTAGAGCGCCGGCCTGTCACGTCGGAGGTCGCGGGTTCGAGCCCCGTACTTCCCGCCAACGCAATTAAAGCCACGTCTTCGGACGTGGCTTTTTGCGTTTGATGCACTTTGTTTCGATAGAACGATCGCCCTGGTGCATCTTCGCCCAGAACCCCCGCGCCTTCGGGAACGCAAGTAAAATCTAATGAGTATATCTGTCTGAACAACAGCTTTGTTGCGTAACACCTGTTCAACGAGACAGGGGGGTTAGGTTATACTAAATTGCACTGTGCGCCGCATCTGATGCATTTCGCTCCAAGCGCGGCACTCAGTGGATATCCGATTTACCATTTGGATGTCCTGGCGGTCATTTAGCGTCTCGACACAAGCTCGGCCCCGGAGCTCGTTCGAGCTGTTCGTATTCCTTGAAAGGGGAAAAATGGACATATCGAGGAAGACTGATTACGCCCTTCGTATGCTGGCGATGCTTGCCGAGGATCCGGAGCGTTTGCTTTCTGTTCGCACCGCTGCCGAAGAGGTCAATGTCCCGTATTCGTTTGCCCGCTCGATTCAGCACGGTTTGGTCCAGGCCGGTATTGTGGAGAGCCTGCGTGGCGTCCACGGCGGCATGCGTCTCAAGGTCAGTCCGGACGACGTCACTATCCGCCAGGTCGTCGAGGCCGTTCAGGGTCCTATGGTTATGAACGATTGCACCGCGCCCGATGGTGACTGTGCGCGCATGGGCGCGTGCTGCTATCATCCCCTGTGGGCCGGAGCCCAGGCGTTGATGCGCGACTACCTCGATTCCGTTTCGCTCGGCGACATCGTCGCTCACCGCCAGTTCCCGGCCGTCGATCCCAAGTTCGCCGACCGCGAAGCGTTTCCCGAGTACGCCACCTGCGCGTGCGCTTACCGGGAGGAATAGCGCCGCATAAGGAGCATAGCCATGATTCAGGACCCCTTTCGTTCGATGATTCGTTCGGAAGGGGTCCTGCGTTATCGCGACCTTCCGTGGCGCCGTACGCGTGACCCGTACATCATTTGGCTTTCCGAGGTCATGCTGCAGCAAACACAGGTGTCGCGCGTTGAGACGCGTATGCCGGCGTGGCTCGATCGCTTTCCGACCGTGCAGGCGCTTGCCCAGGCCGCACCTTCCGATGTTTTGGACGCTTGGCAAGGGATGGGCTACAACCGACGCGCTCTGGCGCTCCACAATGCCGCTCAACGGGTCGTAGGGGATTGGGGCGGGGAGTTTCCGCGTGAGACGCGTGACTTGGTCGCCCTGCCTGGTATTGGCCCGGCAACGGCGCAGGGTATCCGGTCGTTTGCGTTTGATCTTCCGGGTGTGTATCTGGAGACCAACGTGCGCACGGTCTTTCTGCATCACTTCTTTCCCGATGTACCGGCTGTTCCCGATCGCGAGCTGGTGCCGCTGATTCAAGCCGCCTGTCCGGCGGCCCCCGGTGCGGTGGCGGATGAGATCGCGCCCTTTGCCGTGCCTCAAGACGATGCCGATACGCCGCGCGCGTGGTATTACGCGCTGCTAGATTATGGCGCGTATCTTAAGAAGACGCTGCCTAATCCGTCCAGGCGTTCGGCGGGCTATAGCCGTCAGTCCAAGTTTGAGGGCTCGCGTCGCCAAAAACGCGCGCATATCGTGCGTATGTTGCTGGCAGCGCGCGATGGCCAGCCGGCGGGGATTACGCTTGCTGATGCCGTGGTGGGCGTTAACGAAATGGAGACGGCAGCCGGTCGCGGGCCGGTCGAGTGCGAGCTTGTCGCGGACATTCTAGCCGACCTGGAGTGCGAGGGCTTTTGCCGAGCCGAGGACGATCGTTGGTTGAGTGTGTAGCCCGCTCAAATCTGAAGAACGGGATTGTAAGGTTTAGAATTCCGGCATGAGGGCATCCTAAAGACAAGGTCGCTCAAAGCCTATGGGCGGCACGTGTTGAAGGGAAGTACACCTATGGATTTTGAGAACTCTCAGACCAAGAAGAACCTCGAGACTGCTTTTGCCGGTGAGTCCCAGGCACACACCAAGTATCGCTACTATGCATCCAAGGCCAAAAAGGATGGCTACGTTCAGATCTCGAATATCTTTGCCGAGACCGCAGGCAACGAGTCCGAGCACGCCAAGCTGTGGTTTAAGTATCTGCACGACGGCGCCGTTCCGGGCACTCTGGACAACCTGCGCGACGCCGCCGCGGGCGAGAACTACGAGTGGACCACGATGTACGACGAGTTCGCCAAGACCGCCGAGGAGGAGGGCTTTGCCGAGATCGCCGAGAAGTTCCGTGGTGTCGCCGCCGTCGAGAAGGCCCACGAGGAGCGCTACAACAAACTCGTCGAGCGCATCGAGTCGGGCGAGGTGTTTGAGCGTGAGGGCGTGAAGGTATGGAAGTGCCTGAACTGCGGGCACCTGCATGTTGGTGCCGAGGCGCCCGAGGTGTGCCCGGTGTGTAACCACCCCAAGGCGTACTTTGAGGAGCAGGTGGTGAACTACTAGCGCCGATACGAACGTGGACTGCGGGGCGCAGGGCGGGAGGCCGGATTGCCTTCCCTCCCCGCTCACGGCTCCGCAGGGTCGCGTTGAGGGAAGGCAATCCGGCCT
>CAJMRD010000135.1 GCA_905215725.1 uncultured bacterium
GTGTATCCTGCCCAAAGCCCGCAATGGCTTCCTGCTGGCCGTAGTCCGTTTTCAGCACCCGCGGCCATTCGGGCCAGGGGTTGCTCTCCTGACGCTTTTCCGGCGGCTTTGGCATCATTTCCAGCTGGGTGACGCTGGCGCAGCCCATGCGGATGCAGGTGCCCACGCAGTCGTTGCCCGTGTCGCCGCCGCCCACGATGACCACCCGTTTGCCCTTTGCATTGATGGAAGGCGTACTGTCCAGCAGATGCCGGGTAGCGGCGGTCAGAAAGTCCACGGCGAAATGTACGCCCTCCGCGTCCCGTCCGGGCAGCTTCAGATCCCGGGGCTGACCTGCGCCGCAGCAAAGCAGCACCGCGTCATACGTCCGGCGGAGTTCATCGGCGGAAACGTCTTCCCCCACCTTCATGCCGGTACGGAAGACAACACCCTCCGCCTCCATCAGGCGAATGCGGCGCTCCACGATCTTCTTGTCCAGCTTCATGTTGGGAATGCCGTACATGAGCAGGCCGCCCGGGCGGTCGTCACGCTCAAACACCGTCACGTGGGCACCGCGACGCGCAAGCTCCCATGCTGCCACCAGACCAGCGGGACCGGAGCCCACCACGGCAACCGTGGGTGCACCCTCCCCTGCCGGCTCAAAGCGGTGCGGACCGCCGTTGGCCCACTCATGGTCGCTAATCGCGCGCTCGTTGTCATGGATCGTCGTGGGCTGGCCATCGACCGAGCCCAGGTTGCATGCGGCCTCGCACAGCGCCGGGCACACGCGACTCGTGAACTCGGGCATGGGCGAGGTGAGTGACAGGCGCTCGGCAGCCTCGTCCCAACGGCCGCGGTACACCAGCTCGTTCCACTCGGGAATCAGGTTGTGCAGCGGACAGCCGCTCGGACGTGCCTTGCCAAAGCTCGCGCCCATCTGACAAAACGCCACACCGCACATCATGCAGCGACTCGCCTGGGCACGGCGCGCATCGTCGTCGAGCTCCACGTACAGCGGATCGAAATCGCGGCTGCGCTCCTCCACGGGGCGCAGCTCGTGGGTCACGCGATCGATATCAAGAAAAGCACCGGGCTTACCCATGGCACTTACGCCTCCTTCTTGGTCGAAGCAACAGAGCTGGCGGTGGCGGGCGCAGCGCCAGCGACACCACCCGCCACATCAAAGCGAGCGACATCGGCAGCGTCGGCGCGACCGGTCACAATGTCAAACGCTAGCTCCTCGGCCTGCTCATGCGTCTTGCCGACGGCCTCGGCGGCGGCGACAATCGCCAGCACGCGCTCGTACTCGGTCGGAATGACCTTCACAAAGTGTTTGCTCATCGTCTCAAAGCTGTAGAGTAGCTTAATGCCGCGCGGGCTCTGCGTCGCGTCCACGTGCTCCTGGATGAGCGCACGAATCTGCGCCAGCTCGCCGGCCGTCGGGGCCTTGAGCTCAACGCTCTCGTGGTTCACGCGGGCATCGAGCGTGCCGTACTGATCGAAGACATAAGCCACGCCACCCGTCATACCTGCGGCGAAGTTCTGCCCGACCTCGCCCAAGATGAGCGCCAGACCGCCCGTCATGTACTCGCAGCCATGGTTGCCGCAGCCCTCGACCACCACCGTGGCACCGGAGTTGCGTACGCCAAAGCGCTGGCCTGCCAGGCCGTTGATGAAGCCGCGGCCGCTCGTAGCGCCAAAGAACGCAACGTTGCCCACGATGATGTTCTCGTCGAACTTGTAGGTCGCATGCGGGTTGGGGCGCACCGATACCTCGCCGCCCGAAAGACCCTTGCCAAAGTAGTCGTTGGCGTCGCCGCACACGTTGAGCGTAATGCCGCGCGGAAGGAACGCGCCAAAGCTCTGACCGGCCGAACCATCGCAATCGATGGTGATGGAGCCGGCGGGCAGGCCCTCGGGATGCGCCTTGGTCACCGCGTTGCCCAAGATGGTGCCCACGCAGCGGTTGACGTTGGCGATATCGGCGCGGAAGCGAATCGGACGCAGGTGCGCACGGGCATCGGCCGTATAGGGCACAAACAACGTGGAGTCGAGCGTCTTGTCGAGCTCGCTGTCGGCAGCCATCTGCGGCAGGAAGTGACGACCGTCGGCACCCGGGATATGGGCACCGAACTCGCAGGTCGCGCTCGCCAGCACGGGCGACAGGTCGAGCAGGTTGGCCTTGCGGTTGCCCGGGACCTCGATCTGGCGCAAGCACTCGGGATGGCCGACCATCTCGTCGACGGTGCGGAAGCCCAGGCTCGCCATGACCTCGCGCAGCTGCTCGGCAACAAAGAGCATAAAGTGCTCAACGTGCTCGGGCTTGCCGCGGAAGCCGCGACGCAGGCGGCAGTTTTGCGTGGCGATGCCGGCCGGGCAGGTATCCTGCTGGCAGTCGCGCTGCATGAGGCAGCCCATGGAGATGAGCGGCATGGTCGCAAAGCCAAACTCCTCGGCGCCCAACAGGCAGGCGACGGCGACGTCGGTGCCGTCCATGAGCTTGCCGTCGGCCTCGAGCACCACGCGGGAGCGCAGGCCGTTTTGCAGCAACGTCTGCTGAGCCTCGGCAAGGCCAAGCTCCAGCGGCAGGCCG
>CAJMRD010000136.1 GCA_905215725.1 uncultured bacterium
CAGGTCCTCGATAGAGTAGATGTCGTGGTGAGGCGGCGGAGAGATCAGTGTCACGCCGGGGGTGGAGCACCGGGTCCTGGCAATCCAGGGATAGACCTTTTTCCCGGGCAGATGGCCGCCCTCGCCGGGCTTGGCGCCCTGGGCCATCTTGATCTGAATCTCGAAGGCGCTGCACAGATAGCGGCTCGTCACGCCAAAGCGTGCACTTGCCACCTGTTTGATCGCGGAATTCTTGGAGTCACCGTTGGCCAGCGGGGTCTCGCGACGCGGATCCTCGCCGCCCTCGCCCGAGTTGGAACGGCCGTGCAGGCGGTTCATGGCGATGGCCATGTACTCGTGTGCCTCTTTGCTGATGGAACCGTACGACATGGCGCCGGTGTTAAAGCGGCGGACGATGTTGAGCGCGGGCTCCACCTCGTCGAGCGAAACCGGCGTGCGGCCGCTGGCATCAAAGTCGAGCAGGTCGCGTAGGCGCACGGCACGACCGGTGCGGTGCAGGCGGGCGCTGTACTCCTTAAAGGTGTCGTAGCTGTCCTCACGGCAGGCGGTCTGCAGCAGGTAGACGGTCTGAGGGTCGATCAGGTGATCTTCGCCACCGAACGGGCGCCACTTGGTCAGGCCCAGTGTGGGCAGCTGATCGGGAGCCGGACTCTTAAGGATGGCAAGCGCGGCATCATAGCGCTCATTCTGCTCGCGCTCGACGTCCTCGACACCCATACCGCCCACACGGCTCACCGTGCCGGCGAAATACGCGTTGACGAACTCCGGCGTAAAGCCAACGGCCTCGAAGATCTGCGCCGAATGGTAGCTCTGCACCGTGGAGATGCCCATCTTGGACATGATGGAAACGATGCCGGCGGTCGCAGCCTTGTTGTAGTTGGCGATGCCCTGCTCGGCTGTCACGTCCAGATCGCCGTGCACCGCCAAGTCGCGAATGCACGCGTGCGCGTTGTACGGATAGATGCCGCTCGCGGAGTAGCCCACCAGTGCCGCAAAGTCGTGCGGGGACACGGCGTCGCCGCACTCCACCACGATGTCGGCAAAGGTACGCACGCCGGCGCGAATCAGGTGGTTGTGCACGCAGCCCACGGCGAGCAGCGACGGTACGGGCACCTCGCCTGCGGCAGCACGGTCGCTCAGCACCACGATGTTCACGCCATCGCGAACCGCGGCCTCGACGTCTTCGGCAAGCTGCTTGAGTGCAGCCTGCAGCGCGCCCTCACCCGCGTCGCGGCGGTACACGGCACGGAAACGGCGGGTCTTAAAGCCCACGCGGTCGATGGCGCAGATACGCTCGAACTCCTCCTCGCTCAGCAGCGGGCGCTCCAGGCGCACCAGCTGGCAGGCCGTACGGGAGTCCTCGAGCAGGTTGCCGTGGTTGCCCAGGTAGAGCGTGGTCGAGGTGACCATATGCTCGCGAAGGGCGTCGATCGGCGGGTTCGTGACCTGGGCGAACAGCTGATAGAAGTAGTCAAAGAACGAGCGCGTCTTCTTGGACAGGCAGGCCAGCGGCGCATCGATACCCATCGAGGCGAGCGGCGCCTTGCCCTGCTGGGCCATGGGACGCACGACTTCGTCAACATCATCCCAGTGATACCCGAGCTTGGCCATGCGCACGGCGGCGCGCAGATTCGCACCGTCGATCTGCAGCTGCACATAGCCCTTGGCAAAGCCGCCGTCACTCAGACCATCGCAGAGCGCGAGCATCTGCGCAAAATACGCGCGGTCAAGCGCAAAGTCCGCCGCCTGCGGATTGGCTGTGCGCGCGAGGATCGCAGCGGCATCGACCATGGCCTGTGCCAGAACGGGCGGGATGTCGCGGTAGTCCTCTTCATAGAACGCGGCGTGCAGCTTCTGCGGCGGCACCGTGCCGCGCTGCGACAGAATCGCGCCGCAGTCCGTGCCCATGGCCTGTGCCTTGATGAGCGCCTTGGCGTTGTGGTAGTCGTACTTGAGGCGGAACAGCTGCACGAGCTGCGCCTCCGGGACCATGCCCTCGACCTCGTCGAACAGCGCCGCGATGTGCGCCTCGAGCGCAGCTCCGGCGTCCTTCGCACTCAGACCGCTCAGGTCGCCGTAGCCGCATTCCTCAAGGATCTTGGCCGCCTCCTCGTTCGTGGGCGCATCGATCATGCGCTCCATACGCTCAGCGGAAAGCATCTTGGTCTCGCGGGCTGCCAGCATTGCCGTAATCGCAAGGTAGTTCGTATCTTTTACTTTAGACAATTCCGTTCCTCCTTCATGCGGCGCAGAGCCCTGCGCCCCATATAGGATAATTCATTCCCCCGCGTGGGGCGGGGCAGGTCATGCGCCGAACAAGACCTCGGCGACCTGAGCAGCCAGATCACTGCGGCAGAGCTCTGCGATCGTCTCCACCGCGCAGTTGACCTCGATAAAGGGGCCGTTGGCCCGGTTGCTGATGGCGTGGATGGCCTTGGCCACTGCGCTTTTGCCCACGCCGGTCTCCCCGGTGATGAGGATGTTGGCCCGGGTGTTGGCAGTGTTCTGCATCAG
>CAJMRD010000137.1 GCA_905215725.1 uncultured bacterium
GCTCCCCATTTTCAGCGTGCAGTACCACCCGGAGGCGGCGCCCGGCCCCACCGACGCCCACTACCTGTTCACCGCTTTCGCGCGCCTCATGGAGGGACGCGAGGATTACCTGGACATCGACATCGCAACCGACCGCCTGTCCGGTTGGAAGTTCGGAAGCACCGTGGAAGGGGAGGTGGCGTAAATGCCCAAGCGCGAGGACATCAAGAGCATTCTCGTTATCGGAAGCGGCCCCATCGTCATCGGCCAGGCCTGCGAGTTCGACTACTCCGGCGCCCAGGCCTGCAAGGTGCTCAAGGAGGATGGCTTTGAGGTCATCCTGGTCAACTCCAACCCGGCGACCATCATGACCGACCCGGGTCTTGCCGACCGCACCTATGTCGAGCCCATCACCGCCGAGTTTATCGAGCGCGTGATCAAGAAAGAGCGTCCGGACGCGCTGCTGCCCACGCTGGGCGGCCAGACCGGTCTGAACGCCGCCGTCGAGCTGGCGAAAGACGGCACGCTCGACAAGTACGGCGTCGAGATGATCGGCTGCGACCTGGCCGCCATCGAGCGCGGCGAGGACCGCAAGCTCTTTAACGAGGCCATGGCCGAGATTGGCCTGGAGGTCGCACGCTCGGGCTATGCCTACAGCGTGGCCGACGCCGAGGCTATCGCCGAGCGCGTGGGCTATCCCTGCGTACTGCGCCCGAGCTTTACCCTCGGCGGCGCCGGCGGCGGCATCGCTCACACTCACGAGGAGCTCGTCTCCATCGTGAGCCAGGGCCTCGAGCTCTCGCCCGCCCACGAGGTGCTGGTCGAGGAGTCCATCGAGGGCTGGAAAGAGTACGAGATGGAGGTCATGCGTGACCACGCCGGCAACGGCATCATCGTGTGCTCCATCGAGAACCTCGACCCCATGGGCGTGCATACCGGCGACTCCATCACCGTGGCGCCGGCGCAGACGCTCTCCGACCTGGAGTATCAGCGCATGCGCGTGGCCTCGCTCGCCATTCTGGAGAAGATCGGCGTCGAGACCGGCGGCTCCAACGTGCAGTTTGCCGTGAACCCCAACACCGGCCGCCTGATCGTCATCGAGATGAACCCGCGCGTGAGCCGCTCGTCCGCGCTGGCCTCCAAGGCCACGGGTTTCCCCATCGCCAAGGCCGCCGCTCGCCTGGCCGTGGGCTATACGCTCGACGAGATCGTCAACGACATCACCAAGGCTACGCCCGCCTGCTTTGAGCCCACAATCGACTACTGCGTCGTCAAGGTGCCGCGCTTTGCCTTCGAGAAGTTCAAGGGCACTGATCCTACGCTCACCACGCGCATGAAGGCCGTGGGCGAGATCATGGCGATCGGCCGCACCTTTGAGGAGGCCTTTGGCAAGGCTATGCGTTCGCTGGAGGACGGGCATCAGGGCATTTGTGCCGGTGGCAAGGAAGGAGCCGACAAACTGAGCGACGATGAGCTCGCTCAAGCCGTGGCAACGCCGACCGAGCACCGCATCTTCTTTGTGGTCGAGGCCCTGCGCCGTGGCTGGGACGTCACGCGCATCCATGCCATCTGCGGTATCGATCCGTGGTACCTCAACCGTATCAACGACATGGTGCAGGTCCAGGAGAGCATCCGCGGCCTGCGTGTGGAGGATATCGACGCCGACGCGATGCGCCTGCTCAAACAGTACGGCACGAGCGACGCCGAGATCGCCGCGCTGACCGGCTCGGACGAGCGCTTTGTGCGCGCCTATCGCAAGGGCCTGGGCGTGGTTCCCAGCATGAAGACGGTCGATACCTGCGCTGCGGAGTTCTCGAGCGCCACGGAGTACCACTACAAGACGTACGAGAACATCTACCGCACGAGCCCGGATGCCAAGAAGTGCGTGGCTCCCGACGAGACCACGCCGGCGGACAAGCCCAAGGCGATGATCCTGGGCGCTGGCCCCAACCGCATTGGCCAGGGTATCGAGTTCGATTACTGCTGTGTGCACGCGAGCTACGCGCTGGCGGCCCGCGGCTTTGAGACCATCATGGTCAACTGCAATCCCGAGACCGTCTCGACCGACTATGACACGTCCGACCGTCTGTACTTTGAGCCGCTCACCTACGAGGACGTCATGGACGTTATCGACGTTGAGCGACCCGACGGCGTCGTGGTGACGCTCGGCGGCCAGACTCCGCTTAAGCTGGCGCGCATGCTCGAGGAAAGCGGCGTGAACATCATGGGCACCAAGCCCGATGCCATCGACTTTGCCGAGGACCGCGAGCGCTTTGCCGCCCTGCTCGACAAGCTGGGCATTATGTATCCGCCGGCGGGCCAGGCAACCTCGTTTGAGGAGGCCGAGGCCGTGGCCGCGCATATCGGCTACCCGCTGCTGGTGCGTCCGAGCTAC
>CAJMRD010000138.1 GCA_905215725.1 uncultured bacterium
ACGCAAAGAAGGCCACTTAATGTGGCCTTCGTCTTGCGCAGGACTGTAGAGCAGGGAACTTCGTGCCCCGACGCCCGGGAGGACGTTTCATTTAGAAAGATGGACCGACCGCCGTCAGCGATGGGAGCTACTCCCCCAGCACGGCCTTCTTGGCGGCTGCAGCCATGTTATCCAGATCCTCCTTGGTGGGATGGTCCTTCGCGGCAACCCAGTTGTCGAGCAGCATCTTAAATCGGGCGTTGTCGGGATCTTGCTCGAGCATGGCCTCGTAGCGCTGCTTGACCGCGGGGCCCATCTTGCCCTGGCACATCGCCCAGCCCGCAAGCTCGGCATCCCCGGCCAAATTGGAAGTTACGCGATCGATAATCTGCTGGTAATAGCTCTGGTCGGCCCCAAAGCCGCAGGTGCCAAACAGGAACACGCGCTTGCCGTGCAAGGCGGAGAGCAACGCCGCAACCGAAGGCGTGCACGCGCCCTTGTCGCACCAAAAACCGACGAGCACCGTGTCGGCCGCGCAGGCGCCCTGCGCCTCGAGCGCAACCTGATCTGCATCCGCATCGTCGCTCAACGCCGCGGCATGGACAAATTCAACGCCCGCAGTCTGCAGAGCGCGCTTGATCGCGCCCGAAACCATCCTGGTATTACCGCTCTTGCTGTTAACCACCAAAGAGCACGTCATAGTAACGTTGCCTCGTTTCCCCCAAAACTAAAGCCACCAATGCAATTTATTAGATGAATATCTTAGTACTAACGTGACAGATGTAAACCACCGTCTGTCGATTGATTAATTTGCCCCACGGGCTTGCTTACTGGGCGAATTGGCTGCGGTAGAGTTCGGCGTAGAAGCCGCCTGCCGCTAGCAGCTCGTCGTGCGTGCCGCGCTCGATAATCTGGCCGTCGCGCATGACCAGAATGCAGTCGGCGTTGCGGATCGTCGACAGGCGATGCGCAACGACAAAGCTTGTGCGGCCAGCCATAAGCTCGTCGAATGCCGCCTGCACCTGCAGCTCGGTACGCGTATCGATACTCGAAGTCGCCTCGTCCAGCAGCAGAATCGCCGGGTCGGTGAGCATGACGCGCGCGATGCACAGCAGCTGTTTTTGACCCTGGCTAAACGTGCCGCCGTCCTCGCCGATGACCGTATCGTAGCCGCCTGGCAGCTGCACGATAAACTTGTGTGCGTGCGCGCGCTTGGCGGCTTCGATAACCTGCTCGCGCGTGGCATCGGGACAACCATAGGCGATATTTTCCGCCACCGTGCCCTCGAACAGCCAGGTATCTTGCAGCACCATGCCAAAGGCACGGCGCAGGCTTGCGCGCGTGTAGTCACGCGAAGACCGGCCATCGACCGCAATGCGACCAGCATCGATATCGTAAAAGCGCAGCAGCAGGTTGATGAGCGTTGTCTTGCCACAGCCCGTGGGGCCGACCAGGGCAAAGCGCATGCCGGGCTTGGCCTCGATGCAGATGTCCTGCAGCAGCTTGCGGTCGGTCACATAGCTAAAGTCCACGTGTTCAAAAGTCACCTCACCCTGCGGGGCGGTAAGCTCTACAGCGTCCGACGCGTCGGGCTCCTGCTCGCGCGCATCGAGCAGCGCAAACATGCGGCGCGCCGAGGCGTACGCGGTCTGGATCTGCGTAATGACGTTGGTGACCTCGTTGAACGGCTTGGTGTACTGGTTGGCATAGGACAGGAAGATCTGCACGCCGCCCACCGTAAGCGCCGCGGGCACGCCCGTGATCACGCCCACGCAGCCGATCACAGCGACCACGGCATAGATGATGTTGTTGATAAAGCGCGTGCCGGGGTTGGAGAGCGAACCCATAAACTGCGCGCGCTCGCCCGCGGTGTAGAGCTCGGCATTGAGCGCGTCGAAGCGCGCTTGGGCGTTCGGGCCGTAGGCAAAGGCGTCGATTAGCTTTTGCTCGCCTACGTACTCCTCGATATGACCACCGAGCTGCCCTTGAATACGCTGCTGTGCCGTAAAGCTTTTGTTGGAAAGCTTGGCGATGGCGCCGGCTGCAAAAATGGAAAGCGGTGTGACGAGTACCACCACAAGCGTCATGGTCAGGTTGATGGAAAGCATAAACGCGAGCGTGCCCACGATGGTAATAACACCGGTGAAGAGCTGCATGAAGCCCTGCAGCAGACCGTCGCCCACCTGGTCGACGTCGTTGACCACACGGCTCATGAGGTCGCCGTGAGCATGGCTGTCGATAAAGCTGAGCGGCATGCGGCTGAGCTTATCGCTCGCCTCCACGCGCATGTCGCACACCGTTTCGTAGGACAGGCGGTTGACGCAGTAGCCCTGCAGCCACTGGAAGG
>CAJMRD010000139.1 GCA_905215725.1 uncultured bacterium
GGCGTGTTGGCCTCGCTGAGGGCGAAGAGCAGCTGCGCGCCGGCGCGGGAGAGCTCGCCCTGCGGGGCGGTGGAGATCTTCATGCCCATGGAATCGACCACGGTGATGACGGGAATGGAGAAGCAATCGCAGAAGGCGGCGAAGCGCGCGGCCTTCTGGTCGGGCAGCTCCGGCAGCTTCGCCCGCACCCCTTCGATGAACTCGTCGGACAAGTCGTAGGGCGCCAAATCCGGCTCGGGGAACAGGCGGTAGTCGTCGGCCGTCTCCTTCACGCGCATGACGATGGTGCGCTTGGCGGACGGATCCCAGTGGCGCGTCTCCTGGTAGATGACGCCGCCCTCCTCGAGCACCTCGGCCTGACGGCAGATCTCGTAGGCTAGACCGTCGTGCAGGCTCTTAAACGAGTTGAGGTTCTTGAGCTCGGTCTTGGTGCCCAGCTTGGTCTCGCCGCGGCGGCGCAGCGACACATTGCCGTCGCAGCGCATGGAACCCTTCTCCATGGAGCAGTCCGAGATGCCCAGCGTCACAAAAATGCGACGGAGCTTCTCCATAAACAGGCGGGCCTCCTCGGGCGTGCGCAAATCGGGCTCAGTCACGAGCTCAATCAAAGGCGTGCCGCAGCGGTTGTAGTCGACGAGCGACTCAGCCGCGGCGGTAATGCGACCCTCGGCACCGCCCACGTGCACCATCTTGGCGGCATCCTCCTCCATGTGGATGCGCAGGATGCGGATGGGCACCGTGTAGGAACCGTCCTCGCGACGCTCGGGCATCTGCAGGTTGGACGCGTCGTAGCTGGCCAGATGGCCGGCGCGCTGGTTGCCCTCGCGCATGGTCGACGTCATGGACGTGGACAGGCCCTCGGCGTTGGCCGAGGCGCTCGCCAGGCTCTGGGCCTCGGCCTCGCCAAACGCGCAGTCGGGGCGCTCGGCGGCACCGCGACCGGTCACATCCAGATCAAGGTGACCGTACATGGCAAAGGCGACCGGACCCTGCGTGGTCTGGAAGTTCTTGGCCATGTCGGGATAGAAGTAGTGCTTGCGGTAGAACATCGAGTGGCGCTGAATCTCGCAGTTGGTGGCGAGACCGGCCTTGACGATGCTCTCGATGGCGCGCTTGTTGGGCACCGGCAGCGCGCCGGGCAGGCCCAGGCACACCGGGCACACGTTAGCATTGGGCTCGTCATCGTGGCTGAGCTTGCAGTTGCAGAACATCTTGGTATCGAGTGCGGTGAGCTCGGTATGGATCTCCAGGCCGATCACGGCCTCCCAATCCTGCAAGACCTCGGAAAGCTCCTTCATTACAGCTCGCCTCCCTTCCCGGCAAAATCGGGCGCGACGGAAAGCGCGGGCGCACCCGTGGCGGCATCGGCAAAGCCGCGCTCCAGGGCGCGGGCAAACGTGAGCAGCTGACGGTCCTTAAACGCCGGTCCCACCAGCTGGGCAGAAACGGGCAGCTGAGTATCCTCGCCCAGGCCCAGCGGCACCGAGATACCACCGTTGCCGCAAATGTTGAGCGAGATGGTGTACAGGTCGGAGAGGTACATCTGCGTGGGGTCGCTGATCTCGCCAAACTTAAAGGCCGTGCGCGGCGAGGCGGGCATAAGGATGGTGTCCACCTTGGCATACGCGGCATCGTAGTCCTGCGTGATGAGCGTGCGGGCCTTTTGCGCAGCGTAGTAGTACTTGTCGTACACGCCCGAGCTCAGCAGGTAGGCGCCGAGCATCTGACGGCGCTTGGCCTCGGCGCCAAAGCCGTGGGCGCGCGACAGCGAGCTCTGGTCGGACAGGTTGGCGCAGCCCTCCTCCTGATAGCCGTAGCGAATGCCGTCAAAACGGGCCAGGTTGGAGAACGCCTCGGCCGGGCCGATGACGTAGTAGGCGGCGATGGCAGCGTCCAGGTGCGGCAGGTCGACCTCGACCAGCTCGGCACCCTGGTTCTGCAGCTCCTGGGCGGCGCGCTGAACAGCGGCCTTGACCTCGGGCGTCAGGCCCTCGGCCTCCATAAACGCGGGGATGATGCCCACGCGCTTGCCCTCGATGCTGTCGTTGAGATGCTCGGTAAAGTCGACGGCGCAATCCTGGCTGGTGCAGTCGTACGGGTCGTGGCCCGCGCCGGTAAGCGCGTTCATGGCCAGCGCGACATCCTCGACCGTGCGGCCAAAGGGGCCAACCTGGTCGAGCGACGAGCCAAAGGCAACCACGCCGTAACGGCTCACGGCGCCATACGTGGGCTTAAAGCCCACCACGCCGCACAGCGACGCGAACAGCCGCAGCGGCTCAGTGAGCCTGTCCATCAGCACGTCCCGCAGGAAC
>CAJMRD010000140.1 GCA_905215725.1 uncultured bacterium
CGGTGGCGTGGCTGGGGTCCACGATGATGGGCAGATGGGTCTTTTCGTGGATGATGGGCACGGCGGAAAGATCCAGCGTGTTGCGGGTGTACTTTTCAAAGGTGCGGATGCCGCGCTCGCACAGGATGACGTTGTCGTTGCCCTCGCTCATGATGTACTCGGCGGCCATGAGCAGCTCATCGATCGTTCCGGACATGCCGCGCTTAAGCAAGATCGGAGTCTTGGTCTTGCCGACCTCTTTGAGCAGAGGGAAGTTCTGGGCGTTGCGGGCGCCGATCTGCATGACGTCGATCTTCTTGTCCAGGAAGACCTGCACGTCGCGCGGGTCCATGATCTCGGTGACGATCGGCATGTCGAGCTCGGCAGACGCCTCGCACAGCAGGTCCAGACCGGCGGGGCCCATGCCCTGGTAGGCGTACGGGGAAGTGCGGGGCTTGTAGGCACCGCCGCGCAGCATCGTGGCACCGGCGGCCTTCACGCGGCGGGCGATGCGGATGAGGTTCTCGCCCTCGACGGAGCACGGGCCGGCGATGACCTGGAACTGATCGCCGCCGATCTTGACGCCGTGGCCGCAGTCGATGACGGAGTCCTCGGGGTGGAACTTGCGGTTGGCGCGCTTGAACGGCTCGGAGACGCGCTGCACGCGCTCGACGACATCCATGGACTCGAGCAGGAACGGGTCGATCTTGGTCGTATCGCCCACCAGGCCGATGATCGTCTCGTTCTCGCCGCGCGAGACATCGGTCTTCAGGCCCTTTTTCTCAATCCAGCTGACGATATGGCTGACGGCCTCGTCGCTGGCGCTCTCTTTTAAAATTGCAATCATGGTGTGCCTCTCACCTCGATGGATAACCCTTGCAAAAACGGCCCGCATCGCGAGCCGTGTACATATGGTGCATGAGAGTTTATACTATCTGACTCGCTTTTGCCTTCTAAAGTGGGCCGTTGAGCCGCGTCTTCCTCGGAATTGCAAAGCTTTTTCTTTTATTTTGATAGCCCGTGGTGCACTTGGGTATAATGCCAAATGTTGGCCCTATTAGCTCAGGGGATTAGAGCGTCTGCCTCCGGAGCAGAAGGCCGTTGGTTCGAATCCAACATGGGGCACCATCGAACGTGAGACCGTCCGAACCTCGCATGGTCCGGGCGGTTTTTCTTATACCGACGCGATGTGATGGGACGTGGTATGGCAGCAACGGATATCGAGCGCGGACTCTCGACCGCCGAGGTCGAGGAGCGCATCGCCGCCGGTAAGATCAACCGCAACATGGAGCTCAAGACCAAGTCGGTCAAAGAGCTTATCATCGAGAACCTCTGCACGTTGTTCAACTTGATTAACGTGGTCTTGGCGATTCTGGTCCTGTTGACCGGTTCGTTTAAGAACTTGACGTTCTTGTTCGTGGTGTTCTTGAACACGGCGATTGGCGTCATTCAGTCCATGCGCTCCAAGAAGATGGTCGACAAACTCACGCTGCTCACCTCCAAGAAGGCCATCGCGGTGCGCGACGGGGCCGAGGTGGAGCTCGACCTGGACCAGATCGTGCTCGACGACATCATTCGCCTGGGGCGCGGCGACCAGATTCCCGCCGACGCCGTGGTGGTGTCGGGCGAGGCGCTCGTCAACGAGAGCCTGCTGACGGGCGAGAGCGACCTCATTAAGAAGCAGCCCGGCTCCGAGCTCATGAGCGGCAGCTTTATCGATTCGGGCCTGCTTCGCGCCCGCGTGATCCATGTCGGCGCCGACAACTACGTGGCCAAGATCAACAACGAGGCCAAGTACGTTAAAAAGGTCAATTCCGAGATCATGAACGCGCTCAACGCCATCGTGCGTTTTGCGAGCATCATCATGATTCCGCTTGGCCTGGCGCTGTTCACCTCGAGCGTGAGCGAGCTGTGGGACGCCGCCGGTACCCCGGGTGACAGCGCGCTTTCGTGGTGCTTCTCCGAGCTGTTGGCTGGTCATGTGCCTTCGTCGGCGCTGCTGTCCACGGTGGGTGCCCTGCTGGGCATGATTCCGCAAGGCTTGGTGCTGCTGACCTCGTCGGTGCTCGCCATCGCCACGGTGCGCCTGGCCCGCCGCAAGGTGCCGG
>CAJMRD010000141.1 GCA_905215725.1 uncultured bacterium
AAAAGCGCCAGCCGCGCGTACGGTTCTGCGTGTCGGGATGCGCGCCCATCTTTTCCCAACTGCGCTCCCACATTCCAATGCCAAACAGATAGACATCGTCCTTGGAGAGCTCCGGTGCGTGCGGAGCCGGTTTGCGGGTTGCGGGCTTTTTAGCCGTTGGCTTTAGCTTTGTATCGCTCACGTTTGATCCCATCATGACGCGGCAGCGTGTTGCCTTGGTGACTAGATGCGAAAGGTCCAAGGCTGCACGAATCGAAGGGACGGCGAAGTTTCTGTGATTCGTTCCACCTCGCGTGCTCGGTGGAACTTTCGGCAGAAACTACGATAACACCTGTGCGTTAGTTTTATGGACGAAAGCGGATTTGCGCGGGCGTTTAATCGGTAAGCGACATGTTTATACCACTGGCAGATTTGACGTGGTAAAACTCTTGACAGTTTTACCAATTTGGGTTTCAAAATTGTTTGGCTGACGTTTGGTAAAACGTTTTTAGCAGGATGTTTACCATTTGATATCGAAAGGTTCGTTTATGTCCCGTACCGCCGCTCCCAAGGTTACTTTTATTTTTGATTGCGATGGCACGCTGGTAAATAGCACCCCCGTTTGGGCCTATGCCCAGCCTGAGTTATTGCACCGTCACGGGATTGACGTGACGGTCGACGATTTTGCCCAGTTTGAGCATTTGTCGTTGGAGGATGAGTGCCAGGCCTACCACGACACCTGGGGCATTGGCGCAAATGGTGAGGAGCTCTACCGTGAGCTGGGCGACATCCTGATCGATGGCTACTCCAAGGTGCCGCCGCGCGAGGGTCTCCTGGCATTTTTGGAGCAGGCGAAGGCGGCGGGCATCGCCATGTGCGTGGCTACGTCCACGCCGGCTGAGCTTGTTAAGTCTGCGCTTGCGGGAGCCGGGCTCGATGCCTACATGGAGTTTGTGACCACCACGGGCGAGGCAGGACGCTCCAAGCAGTTCCCCGATGTGTACGAGCTGGCGCTTCGCCGCCTGGAGGAGCGCCATGGGCACAAGTTTGAGCGCGCATGGGTGTTTGAGGACGCCGTCTTTGGTCTAAAGAGCTCGGGCACCGCCGGCTTTAAGCGCGTGGGCATCTATGACCCGCACGGCCGCATGAAGCGCAACGAGGTTCGCGACAACTGCGAGATCTTTATCGACAGCTATGGAGACCTGGATTTGGCCCGTGTGCTTTCGTTTGAGGGATAGGCGAGGGCTGTGGCTTGTAAGGTATTAATGGTCTGCGGCTCACCCGTGGTGGCGAGCGCGGATCTGTTACGTAGGCTAGCAGGGGAGTGCGACCACGTTGTCGCCGTGGACCGCGGCCTCGACGCGCTGCTGGGCGCGGGACTGGGCTGTGACGTATATGTTGGTGATGCCGACACGGTAAGCGACGCGGGTCGTGCGTTGGTCGATGCCGCCGAAGCCTTTGAGGTAGAACGCCACGACCCCTACAAGGACTATACAGATCTGGCTCTGGCGCTCGATTCCGTCCGCCATCGCTGGCCGGGTGCCGAAGTGGTTGCGACCTGCGCCACCGGTGGCCGTCCGGACATGGCGCTTTCCGTACTGGGCCTGCTCGCAGGCTACGATGACGCCCCAGTCTGGATTGCCGAGGACAAGGTGGTCGCCCGCATCCTTCGCGCAGGTGAATCGTGGACCATCGAAGGCGCCGAGGGCAAGACGTTCTCCATCATCGCCATTGCCCCCAACACCGAGGTAAGCGAACACGGCCTAGAATGGGAGCTAGATCACGCTTCGTTAGGCCTACTAGCCGACACGGGCATCAGCAACGTTGTCAGGTCAGCAGCCACGATCCAAGTCCACACTGGCACCGCCATCGCTTACCTCTATAAGTAAGGGCTATCGCATCAGGGTTTTATCGGGACGGTGGATAGAAATAAGCGCTCGAAGGGTGATTATTTCTGCCCCGTCCCAGGAAAACCCGGCCGAATGGAAGAAGATAACCAGGTGGTTGATTTCCGATCTCAGCCGAACACTTTGAGCGGATAGGCCGTTCCCGCAGTT
>CAJMRD010000142.1 GCA_905215725.1 uncultured bacterium
CCGCCGAAGGCGAGGCTTTGCTTCAGCGAAATCCCACCAGACAAAAGCGCGGCCGCGGCAGAGCGAGCCGTCGGAACAGAAGAAACCCCCGCGCGACCTTTGCGAAGCAAGGGGGAGCGCGGGGGTTTCTTCTGTTCCGACGGCGATGCGCCGGGTTGCAAGGACGATGCGACTACAGCGCGAAGTCGCCGCCGACGAGCGTGGAGACGGGCTCCTCGTGGTAAACGGCGGAGATGGCCTGAGCGAACTCCTCGGCGACCGAGATGGTCTTAATCTTGCCGCCGACCTCGACGGGAATGGCGTCGGTGACGAGGCACTCGACGATCGGGGCGTCGTTCAGACGCTCGATGGCCGGACCGGAGAAGATACCGTGGGTGGCGCAGACGTAGATATCGCCAGCGCCCATAGCCTTGAGCTCCTTGACGTTGGCGCACAGGGTACCAGCGGTGTCGATCATGTCGTCGTTGATGATGCAGGTCTTGCCCTTGATGTCACCGATGATGCCCATGACCTCGGCGGCGTTGTGGCGCGGACGGCCCTTGTGGGCGATGGCCAGGTCGCAGCCGAGCATGTCGGACAGCTTCTTGGCGGCCTTGGCGCGGCCCACGTCGGGGGAGACGACAACCAGGTTGTCGGTGTCGAAGTGCATGTCGTTGTAGTACTGGCCAAACAGCGGCAGTGCGGACAGGTGGTTGACCGGGATATCAAAGAAGCCCTGGATCTGGCCCTGGTGCAGGTCGAGGGTGATGATGCGGTTGACGCCGGCGCGCTCGAGCAGGTTGGCGACGAGGCGGGCGGTGATGGGCTCGCGCGGGCCGGCCTTGCGGTCCTGGCGGGCATAGCCGTAGTGGGTGATGACGGCGGTGATGGAGCGGGCGGATGCGCGCTTGGCAGCGTCGGTGGCGATGAGCAGCTCCATGAGCATGTCGTTGACGTTGCCGCCGGCCACGGACTGAATCAGGAAGACGTCGGCGCCGCGGACGGTCTCGTCGTAGCGGGCGTAAATCTCACCATTGGCGAACTGCTTTAGCGTAAGGCCCGAAAGCTCGACCCCAAGGTACTCAGCAATCTTCTGAGCGAGGGGACGGTTGGAGGAACCGGAATACACGCGGATGGACTTGCGCATATTCTCCGACTTCTCGGGATCATTAATCGGCATTACCCTTCTCCTTTATATCGAATGCCATATAGATGCCTTTTTGCATTGTAACCGCGCGACGGGGTTTATCGAGTCTTGATAACGTCTTTACCGTCAACGGACACGAACCGACCACTCATCCGGTTGCGCAGGTCACGATAGAAAAAGGAGCCGCCCCCCATGGGAACAGCTCCTTTTGTGCTTGATAAAACGTTATGCTTCGTCGTCCTCGTGCAGACGGCGGCGGTAATCGGCGGCCCAGCCCTCAATGTTTACCTGGCGGGCACGACCCAGGCCAAGTGCGTCGGCCGGGACCGGCTCGGTGATGACGGAGCCGGCGGCCACAAGCGCGCCGTCGCCGATCTGGGCGGGCGCGACCATCATGGTGTCGGAACCGATGAAGGCATCCTTGCCGATGACGGTCTTGTGCTTGTGCACGCCATCGTAGTTGCAGGTGATGGAGCCCGCGCCCACGTTGACACCGGAGCCCATGGTGGTGTCGCCGATGTAGGACAGGTGCGGCACCTTAGAGCCCTCGCCGATCGTGGACTTCTTGATTTCCACGTGCGTGCCGGCCTTGGAGCCGTCGAGCATGTGGGTGCCCGGGCGCAGGTAGGCGCGCGGGCCGCAGTCGACGCCGTTCTCGATGAC
>CAJMRD010000143.1 GCA_905215725.1 uncultured bacterium
GGCGGCCCCATCGGCTACATGCCGCCCGAGCAGCTCGATATCGAGACCGGCACGGTCGACGAACGCGCTGATGTCTTTGCCCTTGCCTGCGTTATCTATGAGGGCTTGTGCGGCAGCGCACCCTTTATGGCGGCCACGCCCGCCGACTCGCTCGACCGCATCATCGGCGGCGCCACCTATCCCAGCGAGCTGATACCACACTTTCCCCCGGGAGCCGAGATCGCGCTCATGAGCGCGATCTCCCCCATGCCGCAGGACCGCCCCAACAGCATCGAGGCATTTTGCGACCAGCTCCTTGCCGGTCTGGGCAGCGTGCGCGAAGGCCGTCGCAGCCTGGAGCAAATGGTTGGCGAGCTTTCGGATGACGAGCAGGAGCTCGACGATATCGAGCCGTCGCACTACGAGGACGACGCCATCGAGGTCGACCCCGCACTCGGCTGGGCGGGCACGCGCTGGAGCCATGCGCGCGACTACACCATGCGCACTATCTCGGCGCTAACGTGCGGCACCTTTAGCTTTTTGCTGATGCAAACGGCCGGGGTCGCGGCGCTTCCCGGCCTGGTCATTGCGGCTATCGCGATCGGAGCGGCGGCTGGCCTGGCCCCCCAGATTGGCTCGGCCATCTCGGCTGTGGGCTTTTTGGTGCTCATGGCCAACGCCACCATGCAGGCGCAGGGCATCCTGTCAATGCTGCCCGTCGCGGTGATCTTTGCCGCCGCCATGTCCGGTTGGTGGATCGCCTGGGGTCGTACCGAGGCTGCCGCGAGCGCCGCGCTCACCTGTGCACTCGCGCTTGGCTGTCTGACCGGCAATACCTTCCTGGCAGCTGGGGTCGCCGCCAGCGTCGCGTCATTTTGGCTCGGCCCGGCAAGCGCCGCCGCGGCAACGGGCATGGGCGCGCTTTTTGCCCGTCTGGCCACGGTCGCGCTTTCAGCCGGAGGCGTGCTGGGGCTCGGTAACGTTGCCGCAGCGCTGGGAGACCCGCTCCTTTGTGCTGCCTTTGTGCTGGTCGCGGCAACTGCCGCAGCGTCATCCGCGCTGCTCAATGCCCATGCCAAGCGTGCCGATCAGGGCTCAAACCTTGCCGCAATCGCCGCCATCGCTGTCACCGGCATCGGCTGCGCAGCGGCGTCCTGTCTTGCACACCATATGGAAATTGCCAGCCTTGCAGCCGCGGTCGTCGCCAAGGCGGCGGTTGCGGGAACCCTATCCTCTATAATCGTTGGGATATGCCTATATTTGCTCGGATACCAAAGAACCTATACGGAGAGTGATCTTTCGTGAACTTCCTGAACATCTTCGAGGACCACGTGGCCGGCATCTTCGGTGCCACCCGTGCCCCGTTCTCCTTTAAGAAGCTTGCCAAGCAGGCCGCTCGCGACATGGAGGATCAGACTCTGGTGATTAACGGCGTCAACACGGCGCCGGCACTCTATACCATCCTTATCGCCGCCGACGACGATCCCATGCTCGCCCCGTTCTACCCCGAGCTTTCGCGCGAGGTCCGCGAGTTTGTGAAGGCGCAGGCCGAAAAGCGCCGCTATGTCTTTGTCGGCGAACCCCTCGTGCGCTTTATGATCGATCCGCAGCTGCGCGCCGGCAAGTTCTCGGTCTTTGCCGAGAACGTCGATGCCCCCACGCTCGGCCGCCTGTACGAAGAAGAGCGCGCCTATCAAAACGGCCTGGGCCAGAACAACTCCGCGGCAAG
>CAJMRD010000144.1 GCA_905215725.1 uncultured bacterium
ACTCGCTACCTCGACCTTGGCAAGGTCGCGCTCTACCAGATGAGCTACGCCCGCAGGCGGCACCACTATTGCGGCGCCTATGGTGCCTCAGGCCGGGGTCGAACCGGCGACACGCGGATTTTCAGTCCGCTGCTCTACCAACTGAGCTACCCGACCGGATACACGGAAACGGTTTCCGTTTCGACGCGAGCATATATTCTAGCGGGTATGCCGCCCAGATGCAAGAACTTTTTTGTCTTAGCCGGCCTTTTGACTCAGTTTACGCTACGAAGGCGACGAGGGTGCCGAGGGCGATGAAAGGCGCGAAGGGCATGGTGCCGGCGAGGAGAGAATCGCGATCCTGCTCGGCGGAAACCTCCCGGATCGCCCCACTTAGGAAAGGCTCGCCGGCGGAAGTCGTTGCAGCGCCCGTGTTGCAATCGCGGCGCCCTCGCCCCATCACTCGGCGACCGAGCTCACGGCCGAGCACGTAGGCGACACTGAGTACGCATGCCGTCAACAGGCAAACGATTCCTCGCTCCAGCCCGAGAAACAGCCCGAGCACGGCCATAAGCTTAATGTCGCCGCCACCAAAAGCCTCCTTGCGCCGAACAAGCTCGTAGACCGTCGTCAGCACGAGCAAGCCCCCGCCGAGCACCACAGCGCCTAAGATGCCGCTCGCAAAGGAGATGCCGCCGATTTCCAGGCCGGGGGGTACTAGCACATCGGGCGCGGGCCCGAGAAACTCAGCCCGGAAACCCAAGCCCATGTGCGCTCCCGCAAACCCAAGCACCACGCGCCAAGCCAGCCACAGAAGCCCCAGCGCGCCGGCCAGCACATTGGGCACGCGCCGCGACCGCACATCGATAACGGATACGACAGCTAGCAGCCCCAGCACGAGGGCGTACGTGACCAGCGTTATGACGGAAACATAAGTCATCGACGCCGTTTATTCCCCCGAAGCCACGGCTTGAGTGCCATCGAGAATCGCCGAGGCCGCTTCTTCCCGAGCAATCTCCGCCGCGACAGCGTCGGCCGATGCCGGCTTGGCCACCACTTTTCCGCAATCTTTCCCATCGCCGAAGATAAGCTCGCGCTCCTCTCCGGTGAGCGCCGCGCGAGCCTGATCGCGCAAGTTGTTCACGCCGATGAAGAACTGACGCATCATGACTACTACCAGATAACGGCCCTTCGGCGTCAGCGTCAGCTCGTCGGCGTTGTCGGTGGCAAAAGCCCCGCACGCGCGCATGAAGCCCATTTCCACAGGCAGACCGCGTTCCACCGACATACCAAAATCGCGCTCGAACTGGCGCTTATCGAGACGCAGACCGAACAGCTGCATCATGAAGCGGTAGCGCATGCGGTCGCGCAGCGAGAACGTAGTCTTGCCCATCATGGACATATGCCCCGCCTCGATGGCCGTGTTGTACTCGCGCACCGAGAACGTGTTCACGTACAAATTCTCGCCCAGATAGGTGATGCCGCCACTGCCGATAGCCGGGTACTCCTCGTAATCGGCCACGTACTCGTCGATCATTGCGCGCTGATCAGGCGTCGGCGAACCGCCGCGCGACGAATTGGGAACCATGGGCAGGAACGGCACCGCGCTTGCATCCTGGGCCTGCGCGACAACCGAAGGCACCCGCTTGTTGAATGTCCATGCGCTTCCGTGTT
>CAJMRD010000145.1 GCA_905215725.1 uncultured bacterium
GGGCGGGCGTCGCTTGGGAATGCTTGGTGCGGGCGACCGTGGCCTGCGCCTTACCGCCGCGCTTTTGCTGCTGGCCCTGTTTGCCCTGCTGACTGCGCTGGTTGTTCTGAGCGTGCTGAGGCTTTTTTGCCACGATCCCTCCCGGTGTTTGTATGCTGCACGTAATTGTAACCAGTCTTTTTGGGACGGGGCTAAAAAGACTGGGGGAGTACATGAGCTGGGGATCGGCGCGTCGATGCGGGGATCGTTTGTTTCCAGACTGTGTATCTGCGCGTTGGAGAACCCGTCTCGCGCGCACGCCATGTTGTCAATGGGTTACAGTATGAACGGCGGCTATGTTTCCGCCAACGCACGAGAGAGTCGTCAACAAGGAGGATGCACGACGATGCAGCGTGCCAAACAGATATCGGAATCTATTGAGCTGGGCATCATCTTGGCGCTCGCCGGTGGCTTTATGGACGTCTATTCGTACATTGGGCGCGATCATGTTTTCGCCAACGCGCAGACAGGCAACATCCTGCTCGTGGGCGTGAGCATCTCGGAGGGCAACTGGGCACTTGCGGGACGCTACTTCTTCCCCGTGGTGTCGTTTGCCGTGGGCATTATGCTTGCCGACCTGGTGCATGAGCGGTTTGGCAGCGTGATTCACTGGCGCCAGGTAACGGTGTTCTTTGAAGCCGTCATCTTGCTGGGCGTGAGCTTTATCCCGGGCGGCAATTTCAACCTGCTCGCCAACTGCCTCACCTCGTTTGCCTGCGGCATGCAGGTCGAGAGCTTCCGCAAGATCCACGGTCACGGCATCGCTACGACCATGTGCATCGGCAACTTGCGCAACGCGCTGCAAAACGTGGACGATTACATCATCACCCACAGGCGCGGCTTTTTGGAAAACGGCCTGCTGTACTTTGGCGTGATCTTTACCTTTGTGTTTGGCGCCGTGTTGGGCAACTGGTGTATTGAGCGCATGGGCCTGCACGCCATCGTCGTGGCGAGCTTGCTGCTGTTTGTCGCGTTTGCCATCATGTTCATCGACCGCGAGCGCGACTTGCGCTTACGCTGGAAGGTTGCGGCCGAGGCTTGGAAAGAGGGCTGCCGAAAGTAACCGAATGCGGCAAAGGGGTTGTCCCTTTGCCGCAATATTTTTCATCATCTGTTGAAACGCTTTAACACTATTGACGTTCTCACGCGTTTTTTGTTTCAAAAGCGTTAGGATGGGACTCATAGCGTGGGGCGTAATGGGTGCCCCGCACACGATGGGAGGCTATCAATGGCTAATCGTTTCGTTCTCAATACCATCTCTTATCATGGTTCCGGCGCCATCAAGGAGATTCCCGGCGAGCTCCAGCGTCGCGGCTACAAGAAGATTTTCGTCTGCTCCGATCCCGATCTGGTCAAGTTTGGCGTTACCGCCAAGGTGACCGACGAGCTCGACGCCGCCGGCATCGCCTGGAGCCTCTACTCCGAGATCAAGCCCAACCCCACTATCCAGAACGTCAAGGACGGCGTCGAGGCCTTCAAGGCCGCCGAGGCTGACGCTATCGTGACCATCGGCGGCGGCTCCTCCATGGACACCGCAAAGGCCATCGGCATCATCATCAACAACCCTGAGTTCGCCGATGTGCGTTCTCTGGAGGGCGTTGCTC